>CAXBRB010000324.1:0-1501 GCA_963977795.1 uncultured Acidimicrobiaceae bacterium | reverse complement strand
GTGTGTTTTCGCGCGAACCGGTGATGCCCCCGGCCGACGCCGAGGCATGCAGCACCGATGGCTCGCTCAATTGCCACGGATACGGTTCGGCGGTGATGGTCACGGCCGCTGTGGGATTGGCCGCCGCTGCCGAGGCTGGCCGACGCCGCCACCCGCGACCGGACGACGGTGGTCACCCCGCTGATCACCGCCCAGGCCGCGTCGGACATGGCGGCCATGGCCGACACGGTGCACGTCGATGAGGCCGTGCTGGGCTACGTCAGCGAGATCGCCGCCGAGTCCCGTCGGGCCCGCCAGGTGCGCCTCGGCCTCTCGGTCCGGGGCTGCCTCTCCTACATCCGGGTGGCCAAGACGTGGGCGGCCGCCGACGGGCGGCACTACGTGGTCCCGGACGACATCAAGGAGCTGGCCATCCCGGTCATGTCCCACCGCCTCCTGCTCGACCCGGAGGCGGAGTTCAACGGGGTGGAGATCGAGACCGTCATCGCCCAGCTCTTGGCCGACGTGGCACCTCCGGTCAACCGGGTGGCCTGAACCACCGTGGACGAGCGCCTCCGATCCCTGGTCGACCAGGCCCGTGCCCGCAGCGGCACGGCCTGGGACCGCGCCCGGCATGAGGTGGAGGGCCGGGCGGACCTGCTCGATCGCGTCCGGGAGGCGTGGCGGACCATCACGCCCCTGGGCCGGTCGGTCATGGTGGTGGGTGTGGCCGCCTGGCTGGTCGGCTGGCTCCTCGGGTGGTTCGAGTTCATGATCGTGGCATCGGCCTGCCTTGGGTTGGTCCTCGTCAGCCTGGCCTTCGTGCTCGGGCGGTCGTCGGTGGACATCACCCTGGCGCTCGACCCGCCCCGTGTGACGGCCGGAGGCACCGCGGCGGGCATGGTGGGCGTGGCCAACCGGGGCGATCGGGCGGGCTCGAGCCTGCGGATCGAGGTGCCGGTGGGCACGGGCGTCGCCGCCTACGACGTCCCCACGCTGGCTGCTGGCGCCGTCCACGAGGGGGTCTTCGTGGTCCCCACCGTGCGACGGGGGGTGATCCCCGTCGGACCAGCCACCGCCGTGCGCAGCGATCCCGTCGGCCTGTTCCAGCGGATGTCGTCAGCCAGCGACGCCACCGAGCTCATCGTCCATCCGGTGACCGTGCCGCTGGTGCCGTTCGGCACCGGTCTCCTGCGGGACCTGGAGGGCCGGCCCACCAGCGACCTCTCCTCCAGCGACCTGGCGTTCCATGCGTTGCGCGAGTACGTCCCCGGCGACGACCGCCGGCACATTCACTGGAAGTCCTCGGCCAAGCTCTCCGGGGGCCGGGACGGCGACGGACCCCGGTACTTGGTGCGCCAGTATCTGGACACCCGCCGGTCCGCCTTCTGCGTCGTCGTCGACAGCCGCTCCTCGGCCTATGCCGATCCCGACGAGTTCGAGGTGGCGCTGCAGGTCGCCGGTTCGGTCCTGTTGCGTGGGTGCCGGGACGGCGTGCCCTCGGTGGTCGTGGCCGGCGGCC
>CAXBRB010000323.1:0-1529 GCA_963977795.1 uncultured Acidimicrobiaceae bacterium | reverse complement strand
CCCCCGCCCCGTCCCGCCCCGCCTCCCCGACCCGCCGACCAGGAGACGCCCGTGTCCGACACCACCACCATCGTGAACCCCGCCACCGAGGCCGCCCTGGCCGAGGTCCCCTCGTACGGGACCGAGGAGACCGACGCCGCCGTGGCCCGGGCCCAGGCCGCCCTCCCGGCCTGGCAGGCCCTGGCCCCGGCCGACCGGGCCCGCCTGCTGCGCCGGTTCGCCGCCCAGGTCGAGGACCACGCCGAGGAGCTGGCCCAGCTGGAGACGGCCAACGTGGGCAAGCCCATCGCCGAGAGCCGGGACGAGGTCGGCATGGTGGCCGAGGTCCTCTACTTCTACGCCGGCGCGGTCGACAAGCACCGGGGGGCCACCGTGCCGGTGGCCGGCGGCGTGGACATGACCTTCCACGAGCCCCTGGGCGTGGTCGGGGCCATCGTCCCGTGGAACTTCCCCATCGCCATCACCTCCTGGAAGGTCGGCCCGGCGCTGGCCACGGGCAACGCCATCGTGGTCAAGCCGGCCGAGATCACCCCGCTCACCGCCCTCCGCCTTGCCGACCTGGCTCTGGACGCCGGCCTGCCTGAGGGCGTCCTCCAGGTGGTCACTGGCCGGGGCTCGGTGGTCGGCACCCGCCTGGTGGAGCACCCGGGGGTGGCCAAGGTGGCCTTCACCGGCTCCACCGAGGTGGGCCGGGAGGTCATGGCCGGGGCCGCCGGCACCATCAAGCGGGTGACCCTCGAGCTCGGGGGGAAGTCGGCCTCGGTGGTCTTTGCCGACGCCGACGTGGCTGCCGCCGCTGCAGCCACCCCCGGCGGCGTGTTCGCCAACGCCGGCCAGGACTGCTGCGCCCGCAGCCGGGCCCTGGTCCAGCGGTCGGTGCTGGAGGAGTTCCTGGAGCACCTGGACGCCGCCGTGGCCGCCTGGACGGTGGGGGACCCGACCGACCCGGCCACCAAGATGGGGCCGCTGGTCACCGCCTCCCACCGGGCCGTGGTCGAGGGGTTCCTGGCCGAGGGCATGGGGCCCGAGGGCGGCCCGGTCCCGGTGCGCACGGCCGGCGAGGTCCCCGGCGGCCCGGGCTTCTGGTCGGCACCCCGGGTGGTGGCACCGGCCGATCCGGCGTGGCGCATGGCCCGGGAGGAGATCTTCGGTCCGGTGGTGGCCGTCATCCCCTTCGACGACGAGGCCGACGCCGTCCGCCTGGCCAACGACACCCCCTACGGCCTGTCGGGATCGATCTGGACCCGGGACAGCGCCCGCTCGCTGCGCATGGCCCGGGCCGTCCAGGCCGGCAACCTCTCGGTCAACTCCAACAGCTCGGTGCGGGTCCAGACCAGCTTCGGCGGCATGAAGCAGTCGGGCTTCGGCCGGGAGCTCGGCCTCGAGGCGCTGGCCGCCTACAGCGACGTCAAGAACGTCTTCGTCTCCACGGCCGGATGACCGACGGCGTGGCCGGCCAGGTGGCGGTGGTCACCGGGGCCAGCCGGGGCCTCGGGGCGGCCCTGGCCGCCGGGCTCCTGGCCCGGGGG
>CAXBRB010000322.1:0-1568 GCA_963977795.1 uncultured Acidimicrobiaceae bacterium | reverse complement strand
GGACGCCCGGCCCGGCCGCCGCCGCCACCCGTCCCGGTGCGGGGTCCGTCCGGCGCCGGACGCCGACCCGAGGAGCTTCCGCCCTGCGGGCGCGGGCGCGGCGAGCCAGAGGGGGTGCGGGGTGCCATGCCTCCACCCTACCGCCGCGGGCTGCACGCCCCCGGCGTCGACCGTGCGGCGTGGCTCCGCTCCCCTACCCTGGATCCACCGCGCCGTCCCCTGACCCTCCGTGCCCCCATCCTGCTGCCACCATTGCAACCGTCATGTCCCGCCACCCCGGCCCACCGCCCGGCCCCCGTCCGCTCGCTCATCCGCTGACCCGCCGAGTTCGGCGGAAGCGGGGCTCGGGGGCAGCCGACCGGATCGCCACGGTCGCCGTGGCCACCGCCCTCTGCACGGTGCTGGCCGCCTGCAGTTCGTCCGCTGGCGCCGAGGTCGGAGCCGGCTCGAGTGGCCGACCTCCACTCTCGGGCTCACCCGCCTCCGGCCCTGCGGGACCCGCTCCGGCACCGGCAGGCTCGCCGGCCGCCCACCGGGCCCTGCTCGCTTCCCAGGCCACGACCGCCTTCGCCGCCCAGACGGGGGCGGCCACCGCCGACTTCGTGGATCGCGTCTCAGCCATGCAGGCCGCCGTAGCCCGGGGAGACCTCCCTGCTGCCCGGGCCGAGGAGCTGGCTGCCCAGGCGGACTACGACACGTTCCGGGCGCTCGAGGGCCCGAACCCGGTCAACGCCGCCACGCTGGACGAGCTGGCCTCCGAGGTTCCCGAGGGCGCCTCGTTCTCGGGGCTCCACGCCGTCGAGCAGGACCTCTGGACCGGCCAGCCGGCCGAGGCCGACCTGGCTGGACTGGCCGCCCAAGCACCGGTGGCCCAGTTCCTGCTCTCCCGGGACCGGCGCAATCCCGGGACGATCTGCTGGGTGGCCGTGGCCCAGCTGGGGTGGACGGCCGACAGCGCGCTGGCCTCGAGCCAGGAGCGCTCCTCCCATCGCGGGCTGGTCGACGTGTCGGCCACCGTCCGGGCGGCCGCCGCCGCCGCAGGCGTCATCGCCCCCCTGGCTCGCCAGCTCCAGCCCAGGCGGACCGCCGCCGTCGAGCGCCGGCTGGCACAGCTCGTGGCATCGGTGGCCGCCCTCGGCGATCCCTCCCAGGTGGACGACACCACCGTGCTCCCGGCCGCCCGGCCCGGTCTGACTGCACAGATCGATGCCACGGCGGCACCGCTGTCTGCACTGTGCGCCGCCCTCGCTCCCTACGGATCAGCAGGGGCGCTGTCGTGACGGGCCGGCCCGATCGTCGAATCTCGGCCGCCAACTGGACTCCGGTGGCCGATGGGCCGACGACCAGCACGCCCCCGTCGTGCAGGTGGCTGGGGTTCTTGTACTCGAACGGTGTGACTTGTTGGACGGTCGGAGGCACCGCCTCGCGAAGCGCGGGGACGACGGGGCGATTGCACGCGCCGCTCGCGATCACCAGCGTCCGACACGTGATGCCGCCGTGCTCCGTGATCACGCGGTAGCCGTCGCTGGTCGCCGTGACCGATGTCACCGCGGTGCGGCAGCGGATGG
>CAXBRB010000321.1:0-1587 GCA_963977795.1 uncultured Acidimicrobiaceae bacterium | reverse complement strand
TTTTCAAGCAGAAGACGGCATACGAGATGTAGCCGTGACTGGAGTTCAGACGTGTGCTCTTCCGATCTGCCACGGCCAGGGTCAGCGCCCCCCGGCCGCGATCGTCCGACCGGGCGGCACGGTCCAGTGCCTGGGCGACGCCCCCCACCGTGGCGCCGGCATCGGCGTCGACCACCACGTCGGCATCGGAGCAACTGTCCTGACGGACCGTGAGCAGGAACCTCATCGACTGCGCCTCCCTGCGGATCGGGTCACCGGGACGGGGTAGCCAAAGCCGACATCTTTGCCATTCGTGATCCTCGTCATCGGTCCCCACCTCCTTCGATCGTCAGCCAGCGATCGCCGAACTCGACCCGGCAGCCTGGCCCGACGGGCTCAGGACCACGGGCGCCGACGGCGACGGCCGTGCCATCGGGATGGATCACCCGGGTCCCGTTGGTCGAGCCGAGATCGATGACCTCGCCGCGGTCGACGCGCCACCGGATCCCGAAGTGGGTCTTGGACACCGAGCGGTCCGAGTCGGCCACGGCGACGGCGGACGCCCCGGCGAACTCGGCCGGGACGTCAGGGGCCCGGCCGATCACGACGCCCCGACTGAGCGCCCAGCGCTCGCCGGAGTCCAGGACCAGCTCCACCGAGGACCCACGGTCCGCACCTCCCGAAGGGGCCAGGTCGCGCCGGGCGACTGTCGCATCCGACGACCGGCGCTCTGGAGGCGCCGGCTGCCCTGGGGTGTCCAGGGGAGCCACGGGGACCGAGGCGATCAGCGCGCCGCGGTCGACCGGGGCGGCCCCCGCATCCCGGAGTCCCGGACCCGACGGCGTGCCGACCGCTACCGGGGCCCACTCGCGAGCCGGTCGGATGCTCTCGGCCACACCGGTCGGGGTGGCGATGCGATCGACTGCGCTCTCATCGGTCGACGGCCTGGCGAAGCGCTTCGACTCAGCAGTGGAGGGGGGGCCAGCCAACGCCTCGGCGAGGGCCTGGTGCGTAGCCGCGTTGACCGTGCCGACGACATGGACCCGGGTCGTCCGGTGGTCCGCCTCCACCGTGGCGGTCCACCGTTCGGTGCGCCGCACGAAGACCAGCAGGGCGATCCCAACGAGGACGGGGATGAGCAGGATTCCAATGACCGTCGCCCAGGTCGGTCGGTACCGCCGGCTGAGCTCGAAGGAATCAGCGGCGACCGAGGTGACCCGGTAGCGCTCGGCGGTCACGGCGAGGAGTCGGTCCGTGGCCTCTCCCGGACCGATCAGCGGGCAGGCCAGGAACTCGTCCACCGCCAGGGCCCGGCTCATCGAGCCAGCTTCCGGCGGACGTCATCGGGCACGGTCCGGCAGGGGAAGGCGAGAACCACCGTCACCCCGTCGACGCGAGCCGTGGTGGGAGGAAGGAGCGCAGGCTCAGGGCGGCCCGCCAGCGCTGCCAGCGGGTGAGGCCGTCGGCCGAGGCGGCTACCGCCCCGTCCACCTCCTGCCAGTAGGCCGCGATCTCGCCCTCGGTCGGATCACCGGGCCCGAACACCCCCCGGTCGGCTCCGGTTGCCAGGGTACCGGCAGCGGCGATGGGCATGCCTTCGGCCTGCTC
>CAXBRB010000320.1:0-1610 GCA_963977795.1 uncultured Acidimicrobiaceae bacterium | reverse complement strand
TCAAGCAGAAGACGGCATACGAGATGTAGCCGTGACTGGAGTTCAGACGTGTGCTCTTCCGATCTGGGCCTGGCGGCCCACGCACCCGACAGCATCGAACCCCTGGTCGACCTCGGGCCCGATCTGTGGGCCGTCGTCGAGGCGCTGCCCCTGGTCGGCCGGACCTTCTTCGCCGCCCACCTCGACATGCCGCGGCCCGCCGATCCGCTGCTGTCGGGATGGCACGCCGTCAACTGCCTGCGCGAGTGGCGGGGCGACACCCACTGGGCCCTGGTGGTGGCCGCCGGGCTGACCCACGCCGAGGCGTCGATCCTCCACAACGCCTGGCTGGGCTACGAGGAGGACTGGCTGGCCCGCTCCCGGGGCACCTCCACCGAGGACATCGAAGCCGGCTGGCGACGCCTCGGCGAGCGAGGCCTGGCCGACGGGCGCACCGTGCTGCCCGACGGGATCGCCCTGCGCCAGCGCATCGAGGACGACACCGACCGGGCCACGACGCTCCCGTGGGAGCTGCTCGGCCCCGAGCGCTCGGCCGAGGTGGCCGACCGGTTGGAGCCGCCGTGCGCGCTCCTCCTGGCCCGGGTGGATGTCACCGCCGGGCCCAACTACCAGCCGGCCTCCCGCATCCGGTCCGTCCGTGCCTGAGCCCGCCGTGGGGCGGCGCGCCCTGGTGACCGGGGCCACCCGGGGCATCGGCCTGGCCACCGCCCTGGCGCTGGCCGCCGCCGGGTGGGACGTGGCCGTGACCGGGCGGACGGCCCGGGCCGGCGAGGGCCGGGACGACTCGGACACCGGCGGGGGCCGGGCCCTGCCGGGCAGCCTGGAGGAGACGGTGGCGGGCGTCGAGGCCGCCGGCTGCCGGGCTCTCGGACTGGTGGCCGACCTCCACGACCGGTCCGCCCTGCAGGCGGCCGCAGCCGCCGTGGAGGATGCCTGGGGCGGCGTGGACCTGCTGGTCAACAACGCCGTGGACACCGCCCCCGGCTCCATGGTCCCCGTGACGGAACTGACCGTGGCCCAGTTGGAGGCCAAGCTCTCGGCCAACGCCGTGGCGCCGTTCGTCCTCCTCCGGGCCGTGCTGCCCGGCATGCTGGCCCGGGGTGGGGGGACCGTCGTCGACGTGACCTCCCACACGGCGACGGCCGATCCGCCGGCCAAGGTGGGAGCCGGCGGCTGGGGTGTGGCCTACGCCGCCTCCAAGGCCGCCGCCCACCGCTTCGCCCCCTCGCTGGCCGTCGAGCTGGGCGACCGGGGGATCCGGGCCTACAACGTCGACCCCGGCTACGTCGAGACCGAGCGCCAGGTGGTCAACGCCGCCGCCCTGGGTCTGACCGACCGGTACCGGGGGGCGCCCCCGTCGGTGCCTGCCGCATCCATCGCCTGGCTGGTCGACCACCCCGAGGCCGTGGCCAACGGGTCCACCGTCCGGGCCCAGAAGGTCGCCCTCACCGAGGGCCTCCACCCGGACTGGCGCTCGTGAGCGGGCCAGACCACCCCACAGCGGGGGATGCGCCCGAGGTGGTCGTCTACTGGCGGCCGGGGTGCCCGTACTGCGTCCGCCTGCGCCGGGGGCTCCACCGGGCCGGCGTGCCCACCCGGGAGGTCGACAT
>CAXBRB010000319.1:0-1623 GCA_963977795.1 uncultured Acidimicrobiaceae bacterium | reverse complement strand
CATACGAGATGTAGCCGTGACTGGAGTTCAGACGTGTGCTCTTCCGATCTGGGTGCTCATCTCCGGGGCGGCCGCCGTCCCGACGCCGCCGGCCGCCCCGGAGATGAGCACCCGGTCGCCGGCGGCCAGACGCCCCTGGTCGAGCAAGGCGTCAGCCGCCGTCGACCACGCCTCCGGCGCCCCGCCGGCCTCGGCCGCCGAGAGGCCCTCGGGCACGGACAGGAGGTGCGACTCGTGCACGGCCACCTGCTCGGCCTGCCCCCCGCCCCCGACGATGGCCATGACCCGGTCCCCCACGGCGAAGCGGGAGGCACCGGGACCGAGCGCAGCCACCCGGCCGGCCATCTCCAGGCCGGGGATGTCGGCCGGCCACCCGGGCGGGGCCGGGTAGAAGCCCCGGCGCTGGAGGAGGTCGCCCCCGTTCAGGCCGGCCGCCTCGACGGCCACCACCACCTCCCCGGCCCCAGCCACCGGGTCCGGGTGCTCTTGGACCACGAGGTCCCCGTCCACGATGGTCACGGCGCGCATGGCGCCACCGTATCGGCCCCGGCCGGAGTGTCCCGGGTGGCGACGCCGAGTCCTGTGGGCCGCCGTAGGCTCGGGGGGCACGGCACCGGCCCACCGCCGGTGCGGCCAGGGCGACCGGGACGGGGACCGATGGGCGACGGCGAGCAGCAGGGCGGTCCGGCCCCCGGAAGCGGTGGCCCGCCGACGGCGGGCATGGTCCTCCACCGGGTGCTGGCCCTGTCGGCCCGGACCTTCCTCCTCAACGACCTCGGCGAGGAGCAGGCCGACCGACGACGCCAGGCCGGCCTGCCCGACGCCCTGGCCGCCGTCCAGGGGCCGCCGCCGGTGTGGGCCCGCCCGGGCGCCGACCGGGCCCTGTCCGCCCCGGCCCAGCGGCGGGACGACCGGGTGGAGCGCATCCACCAGAGCCGGGTGGCCATGCGGCGCATCCGCTCCACCCTGCGGACCTTCCACGTCCTGGTGGACCCCCGGTGGAGCGCCGACCTGCGGGCCGACCTGTCCTGGTACGGCACGGTGCTGGGGCGCTCCCGGGACCTCGACCTGCTGGCTGACGTGATCGACCTGCGGGGCCCGGCCATCCTCACCGAGGACGAGCAGGCCGCCCTGGCCGACGTGGTCGATGAGGGCCGGGCCGAGGCCATGGCCCGGATCAGCCGGGAGCAGGCCGGCGACCGCCGCCACCGGCTGACCGACGAGATGCTGGTCCTCTGGGAGGGGCCCGCACTCCGGCCCAAGGCGTCCAAGCCGGCCGAGACCGTACTACCCGACCTGCTGGAGCGGACCTGGCGCGACGTGCGGGGCGCAGGCCGCACGGCCCGGCGCTCGTCGACCGAGGCCCACCTCCACGCCCTCCGGATCCGCCTCAAGGGCCTCCGCTACGGCTGCGAGACGGTGGCCCTGGTGGCCGGGAAGCCGGCCCGCCGGACGGCCCGGGCCGCCGAGCGCCTCCAGACCCGCCTGGGCGACCTCCACGACGCCTCGGTCTCCGCAGACTGGCTGGAGGCGCTGGCCCTGGACCGCCCCGACCTGGCCGGCCCGGCCCGCACGCTGGCCGAGGCCCAGCGTCAGGCGGCAGCCGACACCCGCAAGGGGTGG
>CAXBRB010000318.1:0-1651 GCA_963977795.1 uncultured Acidimicrobiaceae bacterium | reverse complement strand
AGGTGCCACGGCCGCCACGCCGCCTGCGCCGGCCACGCCGCCTGCATCGTCCCCGCCGTCCGCTGCCAGGTCTGCTGCGGCCCACATCCCCGACGTGGCCTCGTTGGCCATCCCCGGGTTCGACACCCTGTCGGCCTCCCAGGTGGTCCAGCGCCTCGACGGCCTCGACCGCACCGAGCTCGTCGCCGTCCGTGCCTACGAGTCGGCGTGCCGCGGGCGGCGCACCATCCTCAGCCGGGTCGACCAGCTCCTCGAGCTGCGGGCCTGAGCCCGGTCCACCGGGGCGGGGCGATGATCGAGGCGGTGCGCCCGGCGGTCACCGGGGACCTCGACCGCCTGGGCGAGCTCCTGGCCGCCTTCGATGACGGCGTGCGCCTGCGACGCGGCGGCGACAAGCGACGGGTGGAGGACGGCGGGCGGCCCCCCGGGGCGCCGGACGATGTGGGGGAGTACCTGTTCCGGGCCGACCGCACGGCCCTGGTGGGCACCCTGGACGGCTGGGTGGCCGGGATGGCCCTGTGCCGCCGGAGCGGCGACCCCGGCAGCGCCCGGGGGGCGCTGGACGCCTGCTACGTCGAGCCCGGGGCCCGGGAGGTCGGCCTCGGGCACCTCCTCCTCGAGGCGTGCCTGGCCTGGTTCGCCGAGCAGGGGTGCACCGGGGTCGACGGCGTCGTCCACCCGGGAGACCGGGGCGCCAAGCAGTTCTTCGAGCGGGCCGGGTTCACGGCGCGCCTGCTGGTGATGCACCGCCCGTTGGCCTGAGCGCCAGGGGTCAGCCCCCGTGGGCCGGCGCATGCCGGTCGGCGGAGCGTCAGGCCTGGCGGGGCCGACCCGGACGGGCCGGGACCGGGCGGCGGGGGCCCGGTGGCGGCGGGATCGGGATGCCCAGCAGGCGGGCCAGCTCGGGCACGAGGCCGGCGGCCTTGCGGGCCTCGGCCAGCAGGGCCTCGTCGGCTCCGGCAGGCAGCCCGGCGGGCTTGACCGTCCGGCGGACCGGGCACTCCACCACGACCTCGAGCAGCGCCGTCCAGTCGGCCGGCGACGTGTCGGCCGACATGGCCGCCCCGGCGGCGTCGGACAGGCGGACGGCCAGCTCGGCCGAGAGGCGGGCGGTCGGTTCGGGGGCGCGGATGCTGGCCCGGACGGCATCGGCCACCCGTCCCTCGTCGAGGGCGGTGGTGATGCGCTCGACCCAGCGCTCCCGGAGGGCGGTGACCCGCTCGGTCAGGCTGGCCTTGAGGGTGGCGGCCATCTCGGCGCCCTCCTCGTCCAGGGTGAGCGTCGAGGTGGCGGTGACGATGGAGCGGAGCTCGCGCAGCGGGGTGTCCTTGCCGGCGGTCCGGGCGGCGGCCGCCCGGTCCTTCCAGGTGGCCAGCGCGATCACCGGGCGGAGCTCCTCGGCCATGGCCATGAGCGGCGCCTCGGTCACACCGGGGCGGTTCTCGGCCTTGGCCCGGGCGTTCTGCTCCTGGATGGCCTGGCGCACCGCCGGGATGCCCCCCTTGATGAGCTGCTCGGCCACCGGGAGCTGCTCGGGACGGAGCTCGGCCAGGGCGGCGTTGCGGTAGACGGTGGAGGTGGCGGGCCGGCCGCCCTCCCGGCCTGCGCCCTCGCGGCTGCCGGGTCGGGACGGACCTGGGCGTCCGGGCCC
>CAXBRB010000317.1:0-1655 GCA_963977795.1 uncultured Acidimicrobiaceae bacterium | reverse complement strand
TTTCAAGCAGAAGACGGCATACGAGATGTAGCCGTGACTGGAGTTCAGACGTGTGCTCTTCCGATCTGGCGGGGCACGGATCGCCGCCTTCGGTCTGCCAGCTCCGGTGCCAGCGACCCGACCCGTCCCGGAGGTTGTCCCACAGGAACCGGCCGGTGGCCTCGGCCGAGTCGGCCCACGCCGTCCGGCCGGTGGCCGCCGCCGCCTCGGCCAGTGCAGCCACCCACATGGCGTTCCACTCGGTGAGGACCTTGTCGTCCAGTCCGGGTCGGATCCTTCTCTGGCGCGCCTCCAGGAGCAGGTGCCGGCCGTCGGCCACGGGGCCCGTCGCCGACAGGGCGGCACCGACCGGGCGGTGGAGGATCGTGGCGCCCTCGAAGTTGCCCCCCGGGGTGATGCCGAACCAGGCGCAGAGCTCGTCGGCCTGCTCGGGGGCGGCGGCCCGGACCTGCTCGGGGGTCCAGACGTAGAACCGGCCCTCGACCCCCTCGGAGTCGGCGTCCTCGGCCGAGCGGATGCCGCCGCCCGGCAGGGCCAGGTCCCGGGTGACGTAGGTGACGATCCCGTCCATGACCTCGAGGTAGCGCCCGTCGCCGGTCACCTGCCACCCGTGGAGGTAGGCCCGCAGGAGGCCGGCCTGGTCGTAGAGCATCTTCTCGAAGTGGGGGACCAGCCACCGGGTGTCGGTGGCGTAGCGGGCGAAGCCCCCGCCCAGGTGGTCGTGGATGCCCCCGGCGGCCATGGCGTCCAGGGTCCGGACGGCCAGGAGCTCAGCCGCCGACCGCTCGGGGCCGGGCGGGAGGCGGAGGGCGTGGCGCAGGACGAGATCGATCAGCGAGGGCTGGGGGAACTTGGGTGCGCCGCCGAACCCGCCCCAGGTGGCGTCGAACCGACGCTCGAGCTCGGCGACCACGTCGGCGAGCGGCGACGGCCGGTTGTCGGACACCGGTGCGCCCGCTGGGGGAGCCGCCGGGGATGCCGCCCGGGATGCCGCAGGGATCTGCGTGCGGGCGGCCACGGCGGCGGCCAGCTCGTCGGCCTGGCGCTCGACCTCGTCGCGGCGCGTGGACCAGACGTCGGCCAGGGCGTCGAGGACGGTCGTGAACGACGGCATGCCGGGCCGGTCCTCGGGGGGGAAGTACGTGCCGCCGAAGAAGGGACGCCGGTCGGGCGTGAGGAAGACCGACATCGGCCACCCGCCCGACCCGGTCAGCGCCTGCACGGCCTCCATGTACACGGCGTCGACGTCGGGCCGCTCCTCCCGGTCCACCTTGATGCTGATGAAGCCGGCGTCGAGCCGGGCCGCCACCACCGGGTCCTCGAAGGACTCGTGGGCCATCACATGGCACCAGTGGCAGGCCGAGTAGCCGATGGAGAGGAAGACCGGCCGGTCCAGCGCACGGGCCCGGGCGAAGGCCTCGTCCCCCCACGGGTACCAGTCGACCGGGTTGTCGGCGTGCTGGCGGAGATACGGGCTGGTCTCCGCGGCCAGGCGGTTTCGGTGGTCGGCACGGGCCATCCGCCCACCGTACCGGCGGGGGTGCCGGACGTCCGGCCCGGGATGGGGCGGCGAGGCGTCCGGCCCGCCGACGGGGTGGCGAGGCGTCCGGCCCGCCGACGGGGTGGCGAGGCGTCCGGCCCGGGATGGGGCGAGC
>CAXBRB010000316.1:0-1673 GCA_963977795.1 uncultured Acidimicrobiaceae bacterium | reverse complement strand
GGGGCGGCCTCCGAAGGGCGAGCGGATCCCGCCACCGGGCCCGCCGGATCCGGGAGCCCCTGGCGCGGTCTCGCTGGCCGCGGGCACGGTGCGCATCGGCGCCACCGGGACGACGATCATCGGGACGGCCGGGGTCGGCCCCCGCCCGGCGCCGGGGCGTGCAGCGAGGGTCTCGTCGGCAACGGAGCCGTCGGCACCAGACTCGTCGGCACCGGTCTCGGTGGGAGTGGTAGATCCGTCGTCGGAACGGGCAGCAGTCGGGACGGCAGCCGGCTGCTCGGCGGGCAGGGGCTCGGACGTGGCCGGCCCGGTGACCGTCGTCGGGCGGAGCTCGCCGAAGCTGCCGAGTCCGGCCGGCGGGGCATCGGCGACGGTGGTGGTCGGCGTGGAGGAGGAGGAGGTGTCGCCGGGGAAGCGCTCGAAGGGGAGGTGGGCGGCCCGCCCGGCGCGTGCCACCTTCTCGACGCCGGGGCGGATGCGCAGCAGGTACCAGCAGAGCCCGAAGGCCGGCACCAGGACCACGAGGGCCAACGTGGCCGTCCGGGACCGGTGGGCCCGGGGCCATGTCCACGTCTTCCAGTGCAGGACGTCGACCACGCCGGCCACCGAGGCCAGGACGACGATGGCGCCCAGGAGTCCGAGGGACACCGGAGGCAGTGAGAGCATCGCACCAGTCATCGCATCCACCAGTCGTTCAAGGTTCTCACGTAGAGTGTTGATGACAGCACGCTACGCAGTCAAGAGCGTTCCGCCGCTCTGGTTGAGGAGACGCTAGCCGGGACCCCGAGTGCAGTTCCAGGGCTACCGGAAGTCGCGCGCCCCGGGCACGGCCCCCACCGCCAGGGGCTCGAACCGCTCGGCCACCAGGGTCGTGGACCCCTCGGACCGCTCGATGCGGCCGCGGACCAGGAGGGCCCGGCTGGCCCGGGCCACCGGCTTCCACCGGACCCAGGCCCCCTTCGAGCAGACCACGTTGACCATGCCGGTCTCGTCCTCGAGGTTGAGGAAGACCGCCCCGTGGGCGCTCTCGGGGGCCTGGCGGTGGGTGACCACGCCGCCCACGGTCACCCGCTGGCCGCCCGGGCGGCCCGCCACGGCACCGGCCGGGACCACCCCCCGCCGGTCCAGTCCGGGGCGGGCCAGCTCCATGGCCGTGGTGTCCGGGGCGATCCCCATCGCCCACAGGTCGTCGGCCACCTCCTCCCACGGGGTGGGGGCGGGCAGCGGGGGCGGGACCGCCCCGGTGACGACCCCGGGCAGGCGGTCGGCCGTGGCCTGCGGGTCGCGGTGGGCGCCGCCGTGGGGCTCAGGGATCACCGCGTCCACCAGGCCGTTCTTCAGGTTCGCCTCGGCCGTCAGGGCCAGCGCGCTGGCCGCGGCGGTGTTGGTCTGCTCGTTGGCCTTCTTCCACAGGATGGCGGCGCAGCCCTCGGGGCTGATCACCGAGTACCAGCTGCCCTGGTAGGAGGCCGTCAGGTCCTCGATGAATCGGGCGGTCTGAATGCGCTTGTCATAGGGAATGTCCGGTGCGGCCTGCAGCACCTCGGACAGCTTGGTGATCGACAGGCCCGAGGTGTTGGAGGCCACGATCGCATGCGGCGCGATATGCGCGGCGATCTTGCCGTACAGGTCCAGCTTCCAGTCCATGCGCTCGGCAATGGCCTCGATGATGA
>CAXBRB010000315.1:0-1680 GCA_963977795.1 uncultured Acidimicrobiaceae bacterium | reverse complement strand
AGGTCCGGGATCGTGTTGCGGGAGTGCAGCGGACGGACAGGCCCGGTGGTGGGAGCCTGACCTCGGCGCCGACTCCCCTGGGATGGACGGCGCCGCCGCCGACCTGGTGCGCCGCACGGTGGCGAGGGACGTCCTCGCCGCCGGGCAGGCGGGGACCGTCCCGGCCGGCCTCCTGCGGTGGGCCGAGAAGGAGCCGCCGACGGTGGACTGGCGCCAGGTCCTGGCCGCCGAGATCCGCCGGGGGATCCGGCGTGCGGCCGGGTCGGCCGACTTCACCTTCGCCCGGCGGTCCCGGCGGGCGGCGGCGCTGGCCGGGGTGGTGCTCCCCGGGATGTACCGCCCTTCGCCCGAGGTGGTCGTCGTGGTCGACACCTCGGCCTCGATGGGCCCGGGCGACCTGTCGGGGGCCCTGGCCGAGGTGGACGGCATCCTGGCCCGAGTGGGCCTGGCCGGCCGGACCATCCCGGTGGTGGCCTGCGACGTCGAGGTCGGTGCAGTCACCCGGGTCACCCGGGCCGCCGACGTGGAGCTAGTAGGCGGGGGCGGGACCGACATGGGGGCCGGCCTGTCCGCCGCCGCTGCACTGTGGCCCCGGCCCCAGGTGGTGGTGGTCCTGACTGACGGGGAGTCGCCATGGCCCGACCGGCCGCCCCGGGGGATCTCGGTGGTGGTCGGCGTGATCGAGCCGCCGGGCCGGATGGGAGGCCCGGTCCGCGGCCCGGCCTGGGCGCGGACGGTGGCCATCGGGAGGCCACGGTGACCGGTGTCCTGTGCATGGAGGTCGTCTGTGGCGGAGCTGCGCACACGGTGGCCGTCCACGTGGAAGGCCATGGCCGGGAGCAGTGCGTCCTCGTCGACCACGACGAAGAGCTCGACGGCGTCCTCGAGTGGCTGGGCCAAGAGCGCTCGGCCTGCCGAGCCGCCGCCGAGGCCGTCGACGCTCTCCAGAGGGCCGTTCCGTCGGCGTCCTCCCGGATCCGGTGGATCAGCGCAGGCGTGCACGACGAGCGGACCTTGGACGCTTGGAAGCGGATCGGAGCCACCACCCCGGCCCGGGTCCGCCGGTGGACGGCAGCCCTCGCCGGCCGGTCTCACCGGAGGAAGGGCGGCACGCGTCCTCACCGGCAGGCCATCCGCTGGCACCGGGAGGGGTTCACGCGGCCCGAGGAGGTGGGTGCGTGGATCACCGCCGGCCTGGGGGCTGGCGAGGCAAGGAAGTGGGCTGATGCCGGACTGTCCGTTGCCGACGCCCGGGCCTGGTTGGGAGTTGGGGTGAAGGACCACGTCGAAGTGGTGGCCTGGAGGCGCGCCAACGTCATCCGGCCCGGCAGTCGAGCTCCGTGGGCCGCCATTGGCGTGCACTAGGGTCGAATGGCCGCCGAGTGGTGCGACCTCGGCGTCGCCGGGCCGGCGGAGGTGGGCCGGTGGATGGAGGTGGGGATGACCCTCCCCGGGCAGGCCCTTGGATGGTTCGGCGTCGGGGTGGACATCACCACCGAGGCCGGCCTGGCTGAGGTCTGCCGGTGGACCGGTTCGGGATTCACGGCGGCCGAGGCCCAGACCTGGCTGGCTCCGGCCGGCCTGGTCGAGGGCGGGATCACCAGCGAGACCAGATCGGAAGAGCACACGTCTGAACTCCAGTCACGGCTACATCTCGTATGCCGTCTTCTGCTTGAAAAA
>CAXBRB010000314.1:0-1686 GCA_963977795.1 uncultured Acidimicrobiaceae bacterium | reverse complement strand
AGACCACGCGCAAGCTCCAGATCCGCGCCGAGGGGATGATGTGGGCGTTCTTCTGGGTGAACTTGATCGGCTACACGACTTACTACTGGTACGCGGCCGCGCCGCCCTGGTACGTCGCGCTGCACGGGCTTGGGCCTGCGAAGATGGACGTGATGGCGAACCCGGCCGGCCAGTCGGTGTAGAAGGCCACCCCCAGCCCGGCCCACACGACCCCCACCCCGATGCCCGCGGCCAGGGCCATGCCCCGCCCGGGCCGGCAGGTGAGCTGCTGGGCGGCGGCGGCCGGCATCACCAGGAGGGCGAAGACCAGCAGCGCCCCGGTCACCTGGCTGGCCTCGGCGGCCGTCGCCCCGAGGACGATCAGGAAGGCCGCCGACACGGCCCGGGTCGGCACGCCGCGCGCCGACGCCACCGCCCCGTCGACACCGGCGAAGAGCAGCGGGCGCCCCAGCACGGCCATGACCACGCCCACGGTGGCGGCCACGGCCACCAGCACCACCACCTGTCCGTCGGACACGCCGAGGAAGGAGCCGAAGAGCAGTCCGGTCAGGCTGTCGAGCAGCCCGCCGTAGCAGCTGACGGCCACGGCCCCGAGGGCCAGGGCGGCGGCCTGGACGGTGCCGGTGCGGGCCGAGGACTGGCTCGGGGTGCGCCCGGCCGGCGAGCGGGCCCCGGCGGCCAGGACCAACGCGGCAGCCAGGCTCCCGGCGAAGAACCCGACGGTGGCGCTGACCCCGGCCCAGATGGCAACGGCCGCCCCGGGGAACGACACGACGGCCAGCGTGTGCCCGACGAAGCTCTGGCGGCGCAGGACCATGTGCCACCCCACCACGGCCGAGACCAGGGCCACCGCCGTGCCGGCCCGGAGGGCGTTGACCATGAAGTGGGCGGCGAGCATGCGCTGCACGTCGGTGACCACATCCCAGGTGGGCCCGGCCAGTCCGGACGCGGCACCGGTCACGCCGAGCCTCCGTGGTGGTGGCCGTGCGCCCCGCCGTGATGGGAGGCGGCATCGGGCTGGCCCACGACCACACGGCGGCCGTCGGCCGCCGTCAGGACCTCCACCGGGGTGCCGTAGAGGGCGGTGAGGGTGGCCGTGGTGATGACGTCCTCCGGCCGGCCGCTGACGACCCGTCCCCGGGCCACGTAGACCACCTGGTCGATGGCCTCGGCGATGGGGTTCACATCGTGGGCAACGATCAGCACGGTGATGCCGGCCGAGGCGCTGATGCCGGCGATGAGCGCGGCCACGGCGGCCTGGTTGGGCAGGTCGAGGCTGTCGAGGGGCTCGTCGAGGAGGAGCAGCCGGGGATGGCGGACCAGCGCCTGGGCGATGAGGAGGCGCTGCTGCTCCCCGCCCGAGAGCTCGCCGATGGGGCGGCCGGCGTAGGCCTCGGCACCGACCATGGCCACCACCTCGGCCACCCGCTCCTCCCGCTCCCGGTGCGCACGACCCCACGGCAGGGGGATCCCCCATCGGTCGCCGTCGAGCCCGAGGCGCACCACATCGACCCCCCGGATGCGCACCCCGGGGTCGAAGGTGCGGCGCTGGGGCAGGTAGCCGATCTCGCTCCCACCCTGGCCGGCCGGGCGGCCGAGCACCTCGATGCGGCCCAGATCGGAAGAGCACACGTCTGAACTCCAGTCACGGCTACATCTCGTATGCCGTCTTCTGCTTGAAAAAAA
>CAXBRB010000313.1:0-1729 GCA_963977795.1 uncultured Acidimicrobiaceae bacterium | reverse complement strand
GGGAAGCATGCGTCTTCCGGCACGTCCAAGGCCGTGGACAAGACGAAGAAGGACGTCAAGGCTTCGTCGGCGAGTTCCGCTGCGGCCAAGCGCCCAGTGGTGGAGCTCCAGCTGGTGAAGGTCGGCACGAAGGACTTGCGCTCCGAGGCAGAGGCGATCAGCGTGCCGCCGCAGCCGTCGCGCAAGAAGAAGCCGCGACCGACAGCGAGCACGCCAGAAGCGGAGTTCGACGAGGTCCGTGCCTTCATGGAGACGGCACCGGTGTCAGAACTCCCCGAGACGGAGTGGCTGTTGGCTAAGGTCGACCGCCAAGGTCCGTCGGGGAACTGGCTGCGGTGGCAGCCCACCGCCTCCGCCTTGGCGTCGACCACCCGGGAGATGTCGACCCACACATCGGGTTCGAGGGTTCCGGTCAGCAGCACCGTGGCCACCTGGTGGGGCGGGCCCGCCGCCGGGAAGTAGTGGGGCATGGCTGCCGCCGGGGCCACGGCGTCGAGGGCGGCCATGCCGACCACGCGGTGGTCCCGGTGGTTGAAGTACTCCTGGCCGAAGAAGACCGCCGTGGGGTCCGGGCACAGCACCACGTCGGGGCGGAGGTGTCGGATCCGGGCGACCAGCGCCTCACGGAAGGCCGGGTCGTCCACCACCTCGCCATCGGCCAGCCCCAGCTGCTCCTGGCCGGCGAGACCCAGGACGGCAGCCGCCCCCGCGGCCTCGGCCCTGCGCCGCTCGACCAGCTCGGCAGGCTGGCACGCCGGGTCGGCGGTGCCCTTGCCGCCGTCCGTGCAGATCAGGGAGTGGACCTCGCACCCGGCCGCCGCCCAGGCGGCCAGGGTGCCGCCACAGGCCACGTCGGGATCGTCGGGATGGGCGTAGATGGCCAGGGCCCGGCCCGGGACCTCGGTGAGGAGCTCCGCCACCGTCAGGCCTCGGGCTGCTTGGGCGCCGTCGTCTTGTCGAGCAGACCGACCTCCCGACGGAAGTCGTCCACGTCCTCGAAGCCCTTGTAGACGCTGGCGAAGCGGAGGTAGGCGACCTCGTCGAGGACCCGGAGCCGCTCGAGCACGGCCAGGCCGACCTGCTCCGAGGTGGTCTCCCATCCCTCGTCCCGAAGCTCGTCCTCGACCTCACGGGCCAGCACCTCGAGCTGGCCGGCGGTCACCGGCCGGTTCTTGGTGGCCGACCGGAGCCCCTCGATGAGCTTCCCGAGATCGAAGGGCTGGCGCATCCCGGACCGCTTCACGACGATCAGCGGGATCTCGTCGATCCGCTCGAAGGTCGTGTACCGGTTGCCGCATCCCAGGCACTCACGGCGGCGGCGGATCGCTGCGCCCTCCTCGGCGAGCCTGGAGTCGACCACGCGGTCATCGTCGGCCAGACACCAGGGGCAGCGCACGGAGAGGAGGCTACCGCCCGACCGGGCGCCTCCCGTGGCCACCACGCCGCCCGGGCAGCCGGTCAGGGGATGGCCACGTGCTCGCCGGGCACCACCTGGTAGGTGCCGATCTCGGCGGCCATGCGCTCGACCAGCGGCCGGGGATCGCCCGAGGGGTCGACCCGCTGGGCGATGGACCACAGGGTGTCCCCCGACTCGACGGTGTAGGTGGTGCCGGCGGCGATGGCCGCCGCGGCGGATCCGGCGGTGTGGGAGCCGCCGCCGGATCCGCCCAGCGGAAGTGCGAGCACAGCCACGCCGAGGCCCATCAGGGCCAGCAGCGTGCGGCGCCGC
>CAXBRB010000312.1:0-1745 GCA_963977795.1 uncultured Acidimicrobiaceae bacterium | reverse complement strand
CGAGGCCCTGTCCGGGGTGGGCGGCGCACTGGGCCGGGAGGGCGGGGTGACCGCCGACCGCCCGGTGCTGGTCGACCGGTTCCTGGAGGACGCCATCGAGGTCGATGTGGACGCCGTGCGGGACGCCACCGGCGAGGTGGTGATCTGCGGCGTGATGGAGCACGTGGAGGAGGCCGGGGTCCACTCGGGCGACTCGGCCTGCGCCCTGCCGCCCCAGACGCTCACGCCCGAGGTGGTGGCTGAGCTCGAGCGGATCGTCCGCCTGATCTGCGACGCCCTCGAGGTCCGAGGCCTGTGCAACGTCCAGTTCGCCGTGAAGGACGATCAGGTCTTCGTGCTCGAGGCCAACCCCCGGGCCAGCCGGACCGTGCCCTTCGTGGCCAAGGCCACCGGCGTGCCCGTGGCCAAGGTGGCGGCCCGGGTCATGGTGGGGGCCACGCTGGCCGAGCTGCGGGACGAGGGCCTGCTCACCGATCCCGTGGGCGGCCACGTCTCGGTCAAGGAGGCCGTCCTGCCCTTCAACCGGTTCCCCGGCGTCGACACCCTGCTCGGGCCCGAGATGCGCTCCACCGGCGAGGTCATGGGCATCGGCGAGACGTTCGGCCTGGCCTTCGCCAAGAGCCAGCTGGCCGCCGGCAACCGCCTCCCCACCGAGGGGACGGTCTTCCTCTCCCTGGCCGACCGGGACAAGGCGGGCGGGCTCGAGGCGGCCCGGGCCTTCGTGGAGCTCGGCTTCTCCCTGGCCGCCACCTCGGGCACGGCCGCCCTCCTGGAGGCCGAGGGCCTCCCGGTGGCCACCGTGGTGGCCAAGGTGGGCACGCCGCACCCGGGCGCGGCCGACGCCGTCGACCTGATCGCCGGCGGGCAGGTCCAGCTGGTGGTCAACACGCCCCGTGGACGCGGGCCCCGGGCCGACGGGCTCCACATCCGCGAGACGGCCCTGGCCCACGGCGTCCCCTGCCTGACCACCGTGGCCGCCGCCCGGGCCGCGGCGGCCGGGATCGCCGACTGGGTGCGCCACCCGCTGACGGTCCGCTCCCTCCAGGAGCACCACCGGCGGTGAGGGCGCGGCGTCGCCGGTCGGCAGCCGGGGGCCCCGGGCGGGCCGGGACCGACCTGGCGGTGACCGTCGGCTCGCTGTCCCTGCCGGCGCCGGTGATGACGGCCTCGGGCACGGCAGGCCACGCCGATGAGCTGGCCGCCTACGGCTCCCTCGACCAGCTGGGGGCGGTGGTGGTGAAGTCGCTCTCCGCCGACCCCTGGCCGGGCAACCCGGCCCCCCGGGTCCACCAGGCCGGCGCCGGCATGGTCAACAGCGTCGGTCTCCAGGGGCCTGGTGTGCCCGCCTGGCTGGACGAGGACCTGCCCCGGCTGCGTGCCGCCGGCGCCCGGGTGGTGGTCAGCATCTGGGGACAGCGGGTGGCCGACTACGCCCGGGCCGCCGCCCTGCTGGCCGGGGTCCCGGGCCTGGCCGCCGTCGAGGTCAACGTCAGCTGCCCCAACCTGGAGGACCGGCGCCACATGTTCGCCCACTCCGAGTCGGCCACCGCCGAGGTGGTGGCCGCCGTGGGGGAGCACCTCCCGGAGCTGCCCCGCTGGGCCAAGCTGAGCCCCACCGTGCCCGACCTGGCGGCGGTGGCCGGGGCCGCCCTCGGGGCGGTGGCCGAGGCGGTGACCCTGGTCAACACCGCGCTGGCCATGGTCATCGACGTGGAGGCTCGCCGTCCCGCCCTGGGCTCGGGCCC
>CAXBRB010000311.1:0-1772 GCA_963977795.1 uncultured Acidimicrobiaceae bacterium | reverse complement strand
AGAAGGCGTCCGGGCGCTTCGCGTCCTTCACCTTCTGCTGGTCTTCGTCGGAAAGTTCCGAGAACTGCTGGCCTTCCTTGATCATCACCTTTGCGTTGGAGATCTGGCCGTAGAGCACGCCCGACTTCTGGTGCGGCTCGAACACGTCGGAGATGCCGACGATCTGGATGTTCTCCGTGCCCGCAAGACCGGTGCGCAGGTGGAACGAGCCCTGGCCGCCGGTGCCGATGCAGGCGCTCATGGCGTTGATGAACGTGCAGTAGAAGCCGTTTCCGCCGTTGCCCCCGTTGGAGTAGCCGGCCCCGCCGGCTCCGCCGGTGCTGACCACGCCGGCGCCGTGGGGCGCGGTGGCGCCGGTGCAGCCGGAGACGGCCGAGATCTTCTGGCCGCCGGTCACGGCGAAGGTGCCGTGCAGCGAGCCAGCGGCGCCGCCGCTGCCCCCCGAGTTCGAGCTGGCGGCACCGCCTCCGCCCCCGCCCGGTCCGCCGGCCAGATCAGCCACGACCTTGGAGGCCAGGGTGGGGATGGTGGTGGTGGCCGGGATGCCGCACAGGTTGGGGTCGGTCCAGGTGGAGAGGCGGGTGAGGACCTGGGTGCCGAAGGCGTACTGGGCGGCGGCCACCGGCGGGCTCACCCCGGTGGGGGTGGTGACGGTGATGTCGACCGTGCCCGAGCCGGCCGGCGAGGTGGCCGTGATCGAGCTGGTGGAGTCCGCCGTGATGGTCCCGGGGTTGCCGGGCCCGAAGTTCACCGCTGTGGCGTTCTGGAGGTTGGCTCCGGTGATGGTCACGCTGGTGCCGCCGCCGGCCGGCCCGGTCTTGGTGTCGATGGAGGTGACGGTCGGCGGGGGAGCGATGTTGGTGTAGGTGAACTGGTCGGCCGACGAGGTGGCCGAGGTGCCGTCGGGCCCGGTGACCGTGACGTCCACCGCGCCCGTCCCCGGCGGCGAGGTGGCGGTGATGGAGCTCGCCGTGTCGGCGGTGATGGTGGCAGCCGCGGTCCCGAAGTGCACGGCGGTGGCCCCGGCCAGGTCGGAGCCGGTGATGGTGACGCTGGTCCCGCCGGCCTCGGGGCCGTTGTTGGGGGCCACGCCGGTCACGGCCACGTTGTGGGGGTCGGTGGCCGTGATGGTGGTGGAGGCCAGCGGGCCGGGGGCCTGGTAGATGGGGTCGAGGCCCGACGAGCACGATGAGCACGACGGGTAGCCGTCCACCGTGAGGCTGCCCACGATCTGCACGTTGGTGGTGAGGATGAACTCGGTGTAGGCGATGGGGACGACGGTGCCGGCGGCACCGCTGGCCACGAAGCTGGCCGACACCGTGGGGATGGAGACGTTGGAGCCGCCCGAGACGGTGACGCCCGAGTCGAGCATGGTCTGGATGTAGGGGTAGACGGTCTTGTAGTTGCCCGAGGCGATGTGGGCCGTGCACGAGGCCGAGGCCGCCGTGCAGTAGGTGGCGTGGAAGTGGCCCGAAGTGGTGGCGTCGCCGCCGGTCACCGTGATGGAGTTCGGCACGTAGGTGAAGGCGCTCGGGATGGGGAGGACGACCGAGAAGCCGGCCGCGTAGTTGACCGACACGCCGCCCTGGGAGGCCGGGACCGAGGAGGGGACCGGGGCGATGGATGCCGAGATGGTCGAGCCGACCAGCGCCGAGGGCGGCAGGCTGACGGCGGTGGTCAGGGGCTGGATGACCCCCTGGATGTTGTTGACGTTGGCCCCCATGTACTCGGTGACACCGGGCTGGTAGGTCATGGTGGCCGTCGTGCAGCTG
>CAXBRB010000310.1:0-1776 GCA_963977795.1 uncultured Acidimicrobiaceae bacterium | reverse complement strand
CATCGAAGCGAGGGAACTGGTCCTGATTAACAGGAGTACCGGGCGTTCTTTGTCAGGCGACGGGAACGGGCAGAGATAGACACCACCACGAATCAGTCCTCGGGCCATGCCGCGATCTTTTCCCAGCCTTCCCAGTCATCCAGGGTGTCGGGAACGCGTTGATACGCCAAGCGTTCCTGCTCTTCCATTTCCTTGACTTTCAAACGCCGCAGATGGTCGCGCAGCGCCTCCTGGATCAAGTCGGAACGATCCTCGCCCGCGCGCGCGGCTTGCGCGTCCGCCGCAGCCAACAGGTCATCGTCCAGCACGATTTGGATCGTACTCATGGCCTCATTCCAGCTAAAAATTCAGCCGGGTTTGCAGTTCCAGGCGGCGGTTGCTGGCGTTTTCGGAGAAGCCTTCGCCGTTAACGGTGCCGGCTACGCGGTTGGCGAAACCGAAGAGGGGCGAGGTGATGTTGCCGATGATGGGGCCGGGGTTGGTGTGGTTGAACAGATTGCGGACCGACATCGAAATGATGAGATTGAAGCGGCGATTGACGGCGGCGGCGCCTGCCACGGCACGGCCGCCGCCGGGGGCAGTGGCGGTCGCTCCCGGGCCGGCGACGGCGGTGCCGGTGGTGGTCGATGCCGACGGGCTGGCCGCACTGGGACGGGTGGACCGGGACCCGCCCGAGCACGCCGCCCCGGTGGTCCTCACCCCTCACGACGGGGAGTACGCCGGCCTCATGGGTCACCCACCGGGGCCCGACCGGGTGGCCGCAGCGCGTGCCCTGGCCTCTGCCTCGGGGTGCGTGGTCCTGGTCAAGGGGCCCACCACGGCGGTGGCTGAGCCCGGCGGCCGGGTCGTGCTGGCCACCGAGGGGACCCCCGCCCTGGCCACCGCCGGGACCGGCGACGTGCTCTCGGGGGTGCTGGCGGCGTTCCTGGCCCGGGGCGTCCCACCACTGGAGGCGGCCGGCCTGGCCGCCCACGTGCACGGTCGGGCCGGGCGGGCCGGACCGGGATCGGGCACGGTGGCCGGGGACCTGCCCGACCTGGTGGCCCGGGTCCTGGCCGGCTGATCCGGCCGGGTCGCACAGCCGGGTCGCACAGCCGGGTCGAGGGACCCGGGCGGTACCATGCGGCCGTGTCCGGCACCGACCATCCCGAGGGCCCGGTGCTGCGCTGCACCACCGACGGGGCCGAGGCGACACGCTCGCTGGCCGCCGCCGTGGCCGGCCGGTGCGTCCCCGGCGACGTCCTTCTCCTCTCGGGCGATCTCGGGGCCGGAAAGACGACCTTCGCCCAGGGGGTGGGCCGGGCGCTGGGGGTCGACGAGGCGGTGACCAGCCCGACGTTCACCCTGGTCCGCCAGTACGAGGTGGTGCCGACCCCGGAAGGGGTGCGGACGCTCCTGCACGCCGACCTCTACCGCCTGGAGCACACCGGGGAGATCGCCGACCTGGGGCTGGGCCAGCTGGTCGAGGACGGGGGCCTGGCCCTGGTGGAGTGGGGGGAGGCCGCCGAGCCGGTCCTGGGCCGGGGTGCCCTGCTGGTGCGGATCGCCGCTGTGGTCGCTGACGACGGCAGCGCCGCCACCACCGACGACGGTGGCGATGACGTGCGGACGGTGGTGCTCGAGGACCGGGACGGCGGGTGGGCCGATCGCTGGCCGGCCCTGGGAGCGGCCCTGGCCCCCTGGACGGCCCCGTGAGGCTCCTGGCTGTCGAGACGGCGACGGACCTGGTGGGGGCGGCCCTGTGGTCGGATGCCGGCGGCACCCCGTCGGTGGCCG
>CAXBRB010000309.1:0-1792 GCA_963977795.1 uncultured Acidimicrobiaceae bacterium | reverse complement strand
CAATCACCGTGTCTGGTGCCGTCCCGCGACGCCCGTCGGCCGCGACGCGCTTGTGGCGTTGGCGATATTGAGCGAATAAGCCAGTGCGGGCACAGTAATGGCCCGGGTCAGCGTTGTGGTTCCTGTAGTATTTCCTAAAGTCGATGTTTCGCTATAGAGACGGCTGAATGCGGGCGAGCTACTGGAGCCGAATTGCAAATTGAGCGCATTCAGCAGATTGATGCCTTTTTTCGTCGAGATGGTGTCTTCTGTGCGCACCATGACGACATCGACCAGTACCATGCGGTTGGAGGCAGACTGCGCACTGCCCGGCGCACATCCTCCCTGATCCGCAGATCCTCCAGATTGCCCGGGTACGCCGAAACCGGAAGATCCGCCAAAGCCCGGTGGTGAACCGAATCCGGACGAGCCGCCGGCGCCCGGCGGGGCACGGGCACCCCGACGGCGTCGAGGAGGTCGGTCAGCACCCGGTCGTGGGCGAAGTGCTCGCGGGCGATCTCCCGGGCCGCGTCGCCGTGGCCGACGGGGTCGGCCTCCACCGACTCGAGGGCGGCGGCGGCCTCGTCGACGGTGGCGAAGGTGAGGAGGCCCCGGCCGGTGGGCAGCACGTGGGCGAACCCGGTGTCCTGGGTCACCACGGGCCGCCCGGCCGCCAGGTACGTGGCGCTCCGATCGGAGAACCACCCCGTGGCGAACGCGATGTTCTGCTCCTTGGCCACGGTGAACTCGCCCCGGGAGCCCTGGATGTAGGCCCGGTAGGGGGCCGCCTCGGCCGAGATCTCGAGGGCGTCGGCCACCGACCAGCCGTGGTCGGCGAGCAGGGCCCGGTCGGCGGTGTCGCAGTTGGCCAGGGCCAGCTCCAGGTGGGCCGAGGTGCGGGCCGGCAGGTCGAGCAGGCGGCGGAATTGGGCGTCCTTGGTCCACCCCATGGTGGCGCCGTCGAACTCCACGGTGCGCCACGGCTGGTGCCAATTGGCCACGGTGGTGAACCGCTCGCCCGGCGTGTCGGGACCGCCCTCCCACAGGTCGAGCACCACGGGCTGGCGGGTGGGACGGAAGCGGTAGCGGCCGGAGTCGGGCAGGGTGCAGGCCGGCCCCGGGAAGTTCTCGGCGAAGGTGAAGAAGGCCACGTGGGGGTCGAGGAAGTCGACGGTCTCGGCCACGCCGTCGTGAAGCTCGATCTGGGGCTGGACCGGATCGGTCTCCACGTAGACCAGGCGGCCGCCGGCGGCGTGCTCGGGCTGGGGCACGGTGCCGCCGTGGAGGTTGAGGACCACCTCGGCCCGGGCCAGCACCCGGGTGACGGCGGCGTCGTCCAGGCCCCGGGTGGCGGCAGGGTCGCCGGGGACCTGGTAGGACCACCGGTCCCCCATCCCCCACGGCCCGAGGGTCCGCGCCAGGAAGGCGGCGGCCAGGTCGGACGGGTCCTGGGCGTCCGAGGACATGAGCATGGAGGGCGTGCGCCCGTGGGCCTCGACGTAGTACGGGGCGAACCCGAGGCGCTCGAGGCCGATGAGGTAGTGGAGCGTCTGCCAGACCACCCCGGCCACGGGGATCTTGGTCATCATGCCGAGGACGACGACAGGCGGGCGGTCAGCGGACATCAGGGGACCCTCCTTGGGTCGAGGTTGCGAGGGGACGGGCCCGCCACGACGGCGGGGGCGGGGGCATCCAGGCGGCGCCCGGAGCCGGCGGGCCGACGGGGCGGTCGACGGAGGTGACGACCGGAGTGGCGGCGTCGGCAGGGACGGCATCGGCGGCCACGACGTCAGTCACCTCGACATCAGCTCCC
>CAXBRB010000308.1:0-1882 GCA_963977795.1 uncultured Acidimicrobiaceae bacterium | reverse complement strand
GGCACATCGAACGCGCGCAAGGTGCTGCCGAAGCAATCAAAGATGACCGTCACGCTCCCCGCGCCAAAGGCCGAACTCTTGTATTCAGGACTCCGATACGGCAGCTTCTTGCCGTAGTCTTTCACCAAGGCCCAGCGCACCAGACGCGCGGCCACGTCGTGCTTGTTGCGCGGGTGGATGTCGCGGCCCTCGCCCAAGTCGATGATGACCGCCTGGCCCGTGTTCGGCAGCCGCAGGGTCTTGGTCTGCGTCTCGCGCAGTTCCGCCCAGTCGCTGTCGCCCGGTTCCAAGCAGCACCGGCCGTCGCGCTCGTCGGTCACCTCGGGACTGTCGCTCGTGATACCCGCCTGCGACGTGGGCGCCGCCGTGTCGCCCGGCGGCGGGTCGAGCACGGCGAGCTCGCGCGGGGTGTTGCCGGTCGGCGGCTAGCGGTGCGCGCTACGGCGCTTCGAGCAGCTGCTTCAGCTCGCCGGCAGCGATCAGCTTGCGCACGTCGGCGTTGCCGCCCACCAGCTGACCACGCACGAACACCTGCGGGAAGGTCGGCCAGCCGCTCCACAACTTGATCGCCAGCCGCGGCTTCCATTGCGAGAAGTAGCTGCCGTACTCGAGGTAGGTGTAGGTCAGTCCGGCCTCGGCGAGCGCCTTGCGGGCCTCCTTGACCACCGGGTTCTGCTTCATGCCGACGACGACGATGCGGTCGCGGGCGACGGCCTCGGCGAGGGCGGCGGTGTCGAGGTCGCCGCTGGTCACCGGGGTCGGGTCGCCGCCCCCGGGTGCGGGCAGCGGGTGCGCCGTCAGGGTGGCCAGCAGGTGGCGGTAGGCGCCCACCGGGTCCGGTCCCAGCGTGCAGCGGGGGAGGGACGGGCAGGCGGCCAGGAGGTGATGGAGGGCCCGCTCGGCCGCCGGGGCCTGCTCGGCGGCCTGGGCCCCCAGGGTGGCGTTCACGTCCACGGCGCCGTCGAGGACCATGGTCCGCACGCGGCCGGGGAACAGCCGGGCGTAGACCGCACCCAGCACCGTCCCATAGGAGAGGCCGTAGAAGCTGATGGCCGGCACCCCGAGGGCCTGGCGGATCCGGTCCATGTCCCGGGCCACGGCGATCGAGCCCACCGCCGGCGTCTCGGTGGGATGGGCGGCGGTGCAGTCCCGGGCCACCTCGGCAAAGACCGGGGTGCCCGGCAGGGGGTCGCCCGGTCGGGTGGGGACCGGGAGGGCGCTGGTCACCCTGGCGGGTGCCGGCCCGCACCGCAGGGGAGCGCTGGCGCCGGTGCCCCGGGGGTCGAAGCCGACCACGTCGAAGGAGGCCCGCACGGCGGCGGGGAGGGCGCCGGCCAGCACGGGCAGGAGGAGGGTGCCGCTCTCCCCGGGCCCGCCCGGGTTGACCAGCAGCACGCCCCGGGCCGGACCGCCGATGGCGGCCAGGCGGTCGACGGCGATGGACAGGGCGGGTCCGGCGGGGCGGCGGTAGTCCTCGGGGACGGTGACGGTGGCGCACGTGAGGCCGGCCCGCCCGGGGCACGGGGCCCAGGCCACCGGAGCGGGCGGCGGTGCGGCCGGGACCGGTGAGGCCAGCGCCGATCCGGCCGATGCCGGGACGCTGCCCCGGGTCGGTGCGGCCGGCGTCGTCGCGGCGCAGGCCCCGGCCAGGAGGGCGACGGCGAAGAGCGCACCGACGGGGCCGGCCCGGCGGAGGCCGACGTCGTGGCGGCGTCCGCCGAGGCGATGGCCGCCGCGTACCGGGCCCAGGCCGTGGTGCCGGAGGCCGTCCTCGAGGTGTGCACCCGCATCTTCGACACGCTCGGCGCGTCGGCGACGTCGGTGAGCCCGAGCAGCTCGAGCGTGCCGTCCGCGCCGGCGCGCTCCTCGGCGGTGGGTGCCG
>CAXBRB010000307.1:0-1905 GCA_963977795.1 uncultured Acidimicrobiaceae bacterium | reverse complement strand
AGGGTTGGGCTGTTCGCCCATTAAAGCGGTACGCGAGCTGGGTTTAGAACGTCGTGAGACAGTTCGGTCCCTATCCGATGCAGCCGTAGGAGATTTGAGGAAGGCTATCCCTAGTACGAGAGGACCGGGATGGACGAAGCTCTCGTGTGCCAGTTGTCCTGCCAAGGGCACGGCTGGTTTGCGACCTTCGGGTGGGATAAGCGCTGAAAGCATCTAAGCGCGAAGCTCGTTCCAAGATGAAATCTCCCACAGGGTCAACCTGGTAAGGCCCGTGGCCAGACGACCACGTTGATAGGCCGGAAGTGTACGTGCGGTAACGCATTCAGCTGACCGGTACTAATCGGCCGAGGGCTTGAAGAACTCGTTCGTGCTCGCTATGGAACGCTCAGGGTGGCCCGTCGGGGCCACACCGGGCCCCCGTCCTCTCGAAGGGCGGAGCCGGCCCGAGGGCGCACAGTTTCCGGTGGCCATGGCGGCGGAGATACACCCGTTCCCATTCCGAACACGGCAGTTAAGCCCGCCAGCGCCGATGGTACTTGGGGGGTCACCCCCTGGGAGAGTAGGACGCCGCCGGGATTTCTCTTCAGAAGCCCCCCGCACTGCGGGGGGCTTCTGCGCGTCCGGGACCGGGTCGGGCGCCCTCGGGGCAACCCGTCCGGTGGTCACGCCAGCTCGTGCCCCCAGGGGCGGTCGGGCCGGGGGCCCGGCGGGCAGGCCGCGACGGCGCTGGCCGTGTGGGTCAGGTACTCGCGGAGCCCGTCCTGGGTGGCCAGGCGGCGCTGGATGGGGACGAACTGGCGACGGGGATCCCGCTGGAAGCAGAGGAAGACCAGTCCGGCGTCGAGCTCGCCCGACCCCGGATCGATCCCGTCGGCGTAGCTGTACCCCCGGCGGAGCAGGGTGGCGCCGTGGTTGGTGTCCGGGGCCGCCTGACGGATGTGGGCGCCGTCGGGGATGTGCGGCACCCCGTGGGAGTCCACGGCCGCCAGGTCCACCGGGTCGTGCTCCCGGGAGGCGCCCAGTGGGGCCCCGGAGCTCTTGGTGCGGCCGATGGTGCGCTCCTGGTCGGCCAGGGCGCTGCGGTCCCACCGCTCCAGGTGGATCCGGATCCGACGCGCCACTAGATAGGTGCCGCCGGCCATCCAGGCCTGGTCGCCGGCGCCGGCCCACAGGTGGGTCCGGGCAGCGGCGGCGTCGGACACGTCGAGGTTGCGGGTCCCGTCCCGGAAGCCCAGCAGGTTCCGCGGCGTGCTCGACCGGCCGGTGGCCGAGGTCGGTCCGAAGCCGGTCTGGATCCAGCGCAGCTGGACGACCCCCAGGCCGGCACGGGCCAGGGCGTGCACGGCGTGGAAGGCCACCTGGGGGTCGTCGGCACAGACCTGGACGATGAGGTCGCCGCCGGAGCGGGCTTCCTCCAGGGCGTCCCCGGGGAATGCGGGGAGCGGCTCGAGTCCCGCCGGACGTCGTGCGGCCAGGCCGAAGCGGGCGTCGAAGAGCGATGGGCCGTAGCCCAGGGTCAGGGTGAGCCGGGCCGGTCCGAGCCCCTGTGCCTCGCCGGTGTCGGCGGGCGGGGCGTCAGGGCCGCCCGGTCCGGTCAGCGGGCGGCCGGTGGTGAGCCGGGCGGCCATGCCCGTCCACGTCGCCAGCAGGTCGACCAGGTCGCTCCGGCGCTCGGCGGTGACGTCGAAGGCGGCCAGGGCCAGGCGGGCCTGGACCGGGGTGGTGATGCCCGCCTGGTGGGCGCCGAAGAAGGGGACGGCGGGCCCGTCGGCAGAGGGGGTGGCGGCGCCCGCCTCGGTCGTGCCGCCGGCCGTCCGGGGAGTTTCCCGGCGCCAGCGCCCCCAGATCGGAAGAGCACACGTCTGAACTCCAGTCACGGCTACATCTCGTATGCCGTCTTCTGCT
>CAXBRB010000306.1:0-1919 GCA_963977795.1 uncultured Acidimicrobiaceae bacterium | reverse complement strand
CAGGGCGGCGGCCACGGCCGGGGCCGTGCCCGGGCGGTGGCGCACCGAGGCGGCGGCGTACTCGGTCAGCGCGGTGCCCTGGGGCGAGAGCTCGATCAGCGTGGTGGCCCCGGCCAGGGCGGCGGCCCGGAGGCGGAGGAAGAGGACGGGCAGCTCCTCGCGGAGGTCGCCGGCCAGCACCACGGTCACCGCCGCTGAGCAGGCCTGGTCGATGGTGGCCCGGGGCAGGCCGAGGACGACCTCGGCGGGCAGGCCGTCGCCCAGCTGGGCGTCGACCGAGTCGGTGCCCAGGACGCCCTTGGCCAGGCGGGCCCAGGCATACGCCCCCTCGTTGGTGGTGCGGGCCCCGCCGATGAGGGCCACCGCAGCCGGGTCGGACACGGCCGACAGGCCCGCGGCGGCGGCCGTCAGCGCCTCGTGCCACGACACGGGGACCAGGGTGCCGTCCTTGCGGACCATCGGCTCGGTCAGCCGGTCGTCGCGGTTCACCGCCTCGGCGGCAAAGCGGCCCTTGTCGCACAGCCACCCGTGGTTGACCGGGTCGACGTCGATGCCCAGGAGGCGGGTGAGCCGGTCGTTGGAGGACTGCACGGCCACCCGGCACCCCACCGCACAGGTGGTGCAGGTGGACTCGACCTGGTCGAGGTCCCAGGGCCGGGCGGTGAAGCGGTAGGGGGCGGCGGTGAGGGCGCCGACCGGGCAGATCTGGACGGTGTTGCCCGAGAAGTAGGAGGTGAAGGGCAGCGTCGGGAAGGTGCCCACCATGAGCTCCTCGCCGCGGCCGATGAAGTCGATCTGGGCCTCGCCGGCCACCTCGGAGGCGAACCGGGTGCAGCGGGTGCACTGGATGCACCGCTCGCGGTCGAGGAGGACCAGCTCGGAGATGGGCACCGGCTTCTCGAAGTGGCGCTTCTCCTCGACGAAGCGGGTCTCGCCGGGGCCGTAGGCCAGGGTCTGGTCCTGCAGCGGGCACTCGCCGCCCTTGTCGCAGACCGGGCAGTCGAGCGGGTGGTTGATCAGGAGGAACTCGAGGACGCCGTCCTGGGCCTTCTTGACCTTGGGCGAGTCGGTGACCACCTCCATGCCGTCGGCGGCCTCGACGAAGCAGCTGGGCGTGAGGGTGGCTCCCCGGGGCCCGTTCACCTCGACCAGGCACATCCGGCACACCCCCACCGACTCCATGCGGGGGTGGTAGCAGAACCGGGGGATGAAGGTCCCGGCCCGCTCGGCGGCGGCGATGAGCAGCTCGCCCTTGTGCGCCCGCACGGTGCGGCCGTCGATGGTGAGCTCGATCTCCTCTTCGGCGGGGGCGGCGTCAGTCAAAGGGGCACCCCCCGTCCTTGATGTGGAGGAGGAACTCGTCGCGGAAGCGCTCGACGGCCGAGTGGATCGAGGACGGGATGGAGGGGCCGAGCACGCAGATGGTCGTCTGCTGGGGCGGCCAGGCCAGCCCCGGCGAGATGTTGTCGCAGGCGTCGAGGAGGAGGTCGAGGTCCTCCTCGCGGCCCTGGCCCCGCTCGATGCGCTCCATGATCCGCTCGAGCCAGCCCGAGCCCTCGCGGCACGGAGTGCACTGGCCGCACGACTCACGGGAGAAGAACTTGGTGATCCGCCAGGCGGCCCGGACCATGCAGGTGTGGTCATCCATGACCACCACCGAGCCCGAGCCCAGCATGGAGCCGGCCTCGGCCACCTCGTCCTGGCCCAGGGGCAGCTCGAGGTGCTCGGGGAAGAACCACGGGGCCGAGACGCCGCCGGGGATGAAGGCCTTGAGGGCCCGGCCGTGGCGCACCCCGCCGCCGAGCACGGGGGCGTTGATGAGGTCGGCGAAGGTGGTCTTGGCCATCTCGAGCTCGTAGACGCCGGGGTTGTGCACGTGGCCGGCCAGGGCGAACAGCCGGGTGCCGGTCGAGCGGCCC
>CAXBRB010000305.1:0-1966 GCA_963977795.1 uncultured Acidimicrobiaceae bacterium | reverse complement strand
AGGTCGGCGCCATGGGCCAGCAGAGCGGCGTCCACGGCCTGGCTGGCCACCTGGGCGTCCCGCACGTCGGCCGGGAGGCCGGCCAGGAGGGCCGCCCCGGTCAGCGGAGCGCCGGCCGAGGTCACGCACGGGGACCCGCCGCCGCCCGAGGACTGGAGGCTGGCCCGGATCTCACCGTCGAGCACCTTGGCGTACTGGGCGGCGGCCACCGTCCGGTCCACCCGGGTGACCCGGAGGCCCAGGTCGTCGGCCCGCTGGGCGGCCAGGGCGTTGCCCACCAGGTTCGACAGCACCGAGCCGGCGAAGGCCGTGGCATAGGTGCCGGTGCCGCCCGCACCGACCCCCGAGTAGCCGAGGAGCTGGGGGTTCTGGAGGGTCAGCAGGCAGCGGCCGGCGTCCGAGGCGGTCAGCGCCGACAGGGTGGCGTTGAGCTGGGCCACGGTGATCGTCTGGCTGCCCACCGTGGCGGCCCACGGGGCGGTGTCGCAGGCCGAGGCGGCGACCCCGGCGGCGACGACGGCGCCCGCGGCGAACAGGCGGGAGAGGGTGCGGTTCACGGCGCAGATGCTACCGGGTGACCTGGCCCCTCACGCCGGCGGGGCGAGCTCCCGCAGGAAGGCCACCAGCGGGCCGGCGTAGCGGCCGGTGGCGGACGGCTCGACCGGGAGGGTGAGCCGGTGGGCCGCCTCGGACAGCGAGGCCCGGGGAGCCAGCCGCCGCAGGCGCACCTCGGCCGAGGCGGGGAGCACCACCGGGTGCAGCTTGGCCACCGCCGAGCCACCGGGCCCACCCCGGGGGCCCGCCCCCTCGGAGGCGAAGCGGGGGACGGACACGGCCAGCTCCTCGACGCCGAGGCGGACGCACTCGGTCCGCAGGAGGGCCACGTCCAAGAGGGCGGCGGCCGGCTCGGGAAGCGGGCCGTAGCGATCCAGCCACTCGGCCCGCACGTCGTCGACCTCGGCCTCGGTGCGGACATCGGAGAGGCGGCGGTAGGCCTCGAGCCGGGCGTCCTCGGCCGGCACGTACTCCGGGGGCAGATGGGCGGCATCAGGCAGGTCCAGGGAGATCTCCACCACCGTGGGCGGCCGCTCCCCTTTCATCTCGGCCACCGCCTCGGACACCAGCTGGACATAGAGGTCATACCCGATGGCGGCGATGTGGCCCGACTGGTCCCGCCCGAGCAGGTTGCCCGCCCCACGGATCTGGAGGTCCCGGAGGGCGATCTTGAAGCCCGAGCCGAGCTCGGTGTGGTCGCCGATGGTGCGCAGGCGCTCGTAGGCCGTCTCCGACAGGACAGCGTCGGACGGGTGGAAGAGGTAGGCGTAGGCCCGCTGGCCGGCCCGGCCCACCCGGCCGCGCAGCTGGTGGAGCTGGCCGAGGCCGAGCAGGTCGGCCCGGTCCACCACCAGGGTGTTGACGGCCGGCATGTCGATGCCCGACTCCACGATGGTGGTGCAGACCAGCACGTCGTACTGGCGCTGCCAGAAGTCGAGGACGACCTGCTCCAGGCTGCCCTCGTCCATCTGGCCGTGGGCCACGGCCACCCGGGCGCCGGGAGCCATCCGGCGGACCCGCTCGGCCACCGCCTCGATGTCCTGGACCCGGTTGTGGACGTAGAAGACCTGGCCCTCCCGGAGGAGCTCGCGCCGGATGGCCTCGGAGGCGGCGGCCTCGTCGAACTCGCCGACGTAGGTGAGGATGGGCCGGCGGGCGGCCGGCGGGGTGTTGACCATCGACAGGTCGCGGATGCCGGTGAGGGCCATCTCCAGGGTGCGCGGGATGGGGCTGGCCGTCAGCGTCAGCACGTCGACCCCGGCGGCCAGCGCCTTGATGGCCTCCTTGTGGGTGACCCCGAAGCGCTGCTCCTCGTCGACCACCAGGAGGCCCAGCCGCTTGAAGGCGAGGTCCTTGGCCAGCAGCCGGTGGGTCCCCAGATCGGAAGAGCACACGTCTGAACTCCAGTCAC
>CAXBRB010000304.1:0-2004 GCA_963977795.1 uncultured Acidimicrobiaceae bacterium | reverse complement strand
GGCGGCGCTGACCGCACCCATCGGCGACGGGTCGGCGCTGAGCCGGCCCGTCGCCTGCGGGAGCCCTCCTGCCGTGGATCGACGGGACATGGTGACGGGTCGGCCGCTCGCCGGCCGCGCCCCCGTGCGGGGGCGGGTGGCCCGGTGATCCGCACCGAGATGCTGGGGTCGGGGCTCACCGTGGTCACCGAGCCCATGGCCGAGGCCCGCTCGGTCTCCATCGGGTTCTGGGTCGGCGCCGGCTCCCGGGACGAGTCCGACGTCGAGGCCGGTGCCAGCCACCTGCTCGAGCACCTGCTCTTCAAGGGCACCGAGACGCGCTCGGCGGCCGGCCTGGCCGAGGAGATGGACGAGGTCGGCGGCGACTGCAACGCCTTCACGGCCAAGGAGTACACCGCCTTCTACATCCGGCTCCTGGCCGAGCACCTCGAGCTCGGCCTCGACGTGCTGTCGGACATCCTGTGGCGGCCCGCCCTCCGGGCCGACGACCTCGACGCCGAGCGCCACGTGGTGCTCGACGAGATCCTCATGCACGCCGACGAGCCGGCCGACCAGGTGGCCGAGCAGAGCTCGGCGGCGCTGTTCCCCGGACACCCGCTGGGTCGGGACGTCCTCGGGACCGCCGACTCGGTGGGGGCCATGTCGGCGGACGACGTCCGGTCGTTCTTCACCCGCCACTACCGGCCCGGCAACATCGTGGCCGCAGCGGCGGGTGCTGTGGACCACGACGCCGTGGTGGCGGGCCTGGCCGAGCGCCTCGGCGCCGTATCAGGCGGCGCGGCACCGGCCCGGGAGGCGCCTGACGACCGGGTGGTCCCCCTGGTGGTGACCCGTCGGCCCAGCGAGCAGGTCCACCTGGTGCTCAGCCTGCGCAGCCCCGACCGCCACGACCCGGGCCGCTACGCCCTGGCCCTGTGCAACCACGTCCTGGGCGGCGGGCTCTCCAGCCGGCTGTTCCAGGAGATCCGCGAGCGCCGGGGTCTGGCGTACTCGGTGTGGTCGGACCGGGCGGCCTATCACGACGCCGGGGCGCTCAGCCTCGGCCTCGGCACCTCGCCCGAGCACGTGGGCGAGGCCCTGGCTGTGGTCGCAGAGCAGCTGGACGACGTCATCGCCCACGGGGTGACCGAACGGGAGCTGGCCATCGCCAAGGGCAACCTCCGGGCCGACACCCTGCTGAGCGGCGAGGACTCCGGTGCCCGCATGAGCAGGATCGGGGCCAGCACCCTGCTCCACGGCGAGGTCCTCGAGGTCGACGACCTCCTGGCCCGCATCGAGGCGCTGACCGTGGACGACGTTCGGGCCGAGGCGGCCCGCCTGGCCGGCGCTCCGCGCTCGCTGGCCGTGGTGGGCCCGGTCGATCCCGACCGCTTCGATGCCGGGGCCCTGGGGCTCGGATGAGCGCCGCCCGGTGGTCGTGTCCTCCGCCCGGGGGCCGACGGGGCCGGTAGGGTCTGGCCCATGCGCGTCGGGGTGGTCGGAGCCGGAGGCCGGATGGGCCGGGAGGTCTGCCGTGCCGTGGTGGCCCGACCCGGCCTGGAGCTGGCCGCCGCCGTCGACCCGGCGTGCGCCGGCGCCGCCGTGGTCGACCTCCTGGGGACCGACGCCGACGGGGCCGGTGCCGCCCATCTGGCCGGCCAGGTCGTGGCCCCGGATCTCGCCGCCCTGGCCGCCGCCGGGGTGGAGGTCGCCGTGGACTTCACCCACCGGGACGTGTCGCTCGAGGTGCTCGAGCGCTGTGCATCCGAGGGCATCCACGCCGTGGTCGGCTCCACCGGGTTCGACGAGGCCGACCTGGACCGGATCGGCCGCCGGTTCGACCGGGCCGCCGGCGCCACGGCGAACTGCCTGATCGCCGCCAACTTCGCCATCGGCGCGGTGCTGATGATGCGGTTCGCCGCCCTGGCGGCACCGTGGTTCGACGCCGCTGAGATCGTCGAGCTCCACCACGAGCAGAAGATCGACGCCCCCTCGGGCACCGCCTTGCGCACGGCCGAGGGCATG
>CAXBRB010000303.1:0-2006 GCA_963977795.1 uncultured Acidimicrobiaceae bacterium | reverse complement strand
GCATCTACGAGGATCCCGAGATCCGGGGCCGGGACATCGCGGCACGGGTGGGGATCACCGAGCGGGCCGCCCAGTCGATCGTCGCCGACCTCATCGACGGCGGGTACGTCACCCGAGAGCGGATCGGCCGCCGGAACCGCTACGACGTGGTCCGCACCCGCCCGCTGCGCCACGCCGTCGAGCAGGACCACACGGTGGGCGACCTGCTCTCCCTGATCTCCCCCTCCGCCGCCCGGGCCGCCCACCGCTGACGCTCAGGCCCCGGCGGCCACGTCGGACGCCACCGGAAGTCCGTGCGCCGTCCCGGCCCGGCGCCACGTGGCCGCGGCATGCATCCCCCCGTCCACGTGGACCACGTCGCCGGTGATCCCCCGGCCGGCATCCGACAGCAGGAAGCAGACGGCATCGGCCACCGAGCTCCCGTCATGGGGGTCCCAGGCCATGGGGGCCTGCTCCTCCCACGCCTCGGTCAGCGCAGCGAAGTCGGGGATGCCCGAGGCCGCCCGGGTGTGCAGCGGGCCGGCCGCCACCAGGTTGGCCCGGATCCCGGCTGGCCCGAGGTCCCTGGCCAGGTAGGTGTTGAGCGACCGGAGGGCGGCCTTGCACGGGCCCATCCAGTTGTAGACGGGCCAGGCCCGGGCGCTGTCGAAGTCGAGGCCCACCAGGCTGCCCCCGCTGACCGGGGCCATTTCGGCCAGGAGCTCGGCGAAGGCGGCATAGGTCCACACGCTGGTGGTGAAGGCCAGCTCCACGGCGGCGGCCGGGACCCCGAGCACCGAGGAGAGGGCCGGGCGGGGGGCGAAGGCGATGGCGTGGAGGATGCCGTCGACCCCGCCCCACCGGGACCGCAGGTGCCCGGCCAGGGTGGCCAGATCGTCGGGAACGGTGGCGTCCACCGGCACCACCTCGGTGCCGGGCCAGGTCCGGGCCACGTCCCGGGCGCCCTCGAGGTCCCGGGGGAAGGCGGCCAGCACCACCTCGGCCCCTTGGGACAGCGCCCGCTCGGCCACCAGGGCGGCCAGGCTGTCGCCGTTGGCCACCCCGCTGATCACCAGTCGCTTTCCCTGCAGCATCCCGCGTCCTCCTCGGCTCGTCCCACCGGTCCCGTCATCGGGCAGCCCGTGGCGCCCGTCCGTCTCTCGTCCCACCCGCAGGCCGCCGGTCACGGCGCGCCTGCCGCCACCGTGGCCGCCACCTCGCCGTCCTGCTCCCGGGCCATGGCGGCGTTGGCGGCGGCCAGTGCGTCCAGCCGATCGGCCAACGACGGGTCGGCCACCGAGAGGATCCGTGCAGCCAGGATCCCGGCGTTGCGGGCGTTGCCGACGGCGACCGTGGCGACCGGGATGCCCGCGGGCATCTGCACGATGGAGAGGAGCGCGTCGAGGCCGTCGAGGTTGGCCAGCGGCACCGGGACGCCGATCACCGGGAGCGGGGTCATCGAGGCGGTCATCCCCGGCAGGTGGGCGGCCCCGCCCGCCCCGGCGATGATGACGCGCAGGCCGCGGTCGGCGGCGTGCTTCGCGTAGTCCCACATGACGTCGGGCGTGCGGTGGGCCGACACGATGCGCACCTCGTGGGCCACCCCGAACTCGTCGAGGGCCTCGATCGCTCCCTGCATGACGGGGAGGTCGGAGTCGCTGCCCATGATGACGCCGACGACCGGCATGCCCTCGCTCACGGCGCAGAGGTTACCGTCTCGTCCCGGGTCCGGTCGGCGGGCCGGGCGCGAGGCGCCGAGGAGGATCCACCATGTTGCGTACCCGTCTCACCGACGTGCTCGGCGTCGAGCGCAGCAACCTCTATCGCAAGATGCGCTCGTTCGGCATCGCCTCACACCATCACTCTTCGTTCGACGGTTTCGACCCACTGCACTCCTCGGCACTCGGGCTCGCGTTCCCATCACCGAATCACTATCAAAGACGTAAGGGGCAGTCCAAGAATCGTTCCGTGGAGGCACGACTACCTGATCACTAACAATTCCCTCTACAAGAGGTTCAGAAGATCCT
>CAXBRB010000302.1:0-2018 GCA_963977795.1 uncultured Acidimicrobiaceae bacterium | reverse complement strand
CAGCCCATGCAAGACGATCTGTTTGGCGCGCCGCCCTCACCGCCGCCCTCCCCACCCTCTTCAGCCCCGGTCCCGCCCGCCGCCCCGGCGGGTTCCGCCGCTCCGCCTGCCGTGGCGCCCCCGTCGGCTCCGGTCCCCGCCCCGGCCCCTGCGTCGGCCCCGGGCGGCCGTGACGAGATCGTCCCCTTCACCAACATCCGGCGCCGCACGGCCGAGCACATGGTCCGGTCCAAGGCGACCTCCCCCCACACCCTGATGGTGCGGGAGATCGACTACGAGCGGGTGGAGCAGGTGCGCCGGGCCCACGGGGAGCGGTTCCGGGCCGAAGAGGGCTTCTCCCTCACCTACCTCCCCTTCGTGGCCCGGGCCACCGTGGAGGCGCTCGTCCACTACCCGCACCTCAACGCCTCGGTGGGCGACGACGCCCTGATCGTCCACCGGGACGTGAACCTGGGGATCGCCGTCGACCTCGACAACGAGGGCCTCATCGTGCCCATCGTGCACCGGGCCGAGGAGCTCAACCTCCGGGGCATGGCCCGGCGCATCCGCGAGGTGGCCGACCGGGCCCGGTCCCGCACCCTGACCCTCGACGACATCAGCGACGGGACCTTCTCCATCACCAACGCCGGCCCGTTCGGGACGCTCCTGACCGGGGCGGTCATCAACCAGCCCCAGGTGGCGATCCTCTCGACCGACGGGGTCTCCCGCAAGCCGGTGGTGGTGGTCCAGGACGACGGCACCGAGACCATCGGCATTCACTCGGTCGGCCTGGTCGCCATGAACTTCGACCACCGGGCCGTCGACGGCGCCTATGTGGCCCGCTTCCTGGCCCTGCTGGCGCAGATCCTCGACGAGCGCGACTGGGCCGCCGAGCTCTGAGCACGGTGGTCGCTCCGGTCCCTCCCATCGCCCCCCGTCACCCCCCGTCACCCATGAGGGTGCGCTGGCTGGGGCGCGTTCCCTACGCCGAGGCGTGGGACCTGCAGCGGGCCATCGCCGCCCGGTCGGACGACGACGTCCTCCTGCTCCTCGAGCACCCGCCCACCATCACCCTGGGGGCGCACGCCGATCCCTCCCACGTGCTGGCCGACCCGGCCGACCGCGGGGTCGAGGTGTTCCACGTCGACCGCGGCGGGGACGTGACGGCCCACGGGCCCGGCCAGCTGGTGGGCTACCCCATCCGGTCGGTCGGCGACGGGCCGCACCAGGGTCCCCGGCACGTGGCCCTGGTCGAGCAGGTGGTGATCGACGCCGTGGTGGCCCTCGGCGTGCCGGCCGACCGGGTCGGGCGGCTCCCGGGTCTGCCGGGCATCTGGATCGACCCCGCTGGCGGGCCGGCCGGCCAGCCGCCCCGCAAGGTGGCAGCCGTCGGCGTGCGGACCGCACGGGGCCGGACCACCCACGGGTTCGCCCTCAACGTCACCACCGACCTCTCCCTCTTCAACGGCATCGTCCCCTGCGGCATCCCCGACCGACCGGTGACCTCCCTGGCCGCCGAAGGCCTCACCGTGGGCATGGCCGAGGCGGTCGACGCCGTCATCGCCGCCGCGATCGTCGGACGTCACGGCACTCGGCGCTTTGGGTGGAAGCCACCTGGCCCAAATCACTCGGACCCACACCTCGACGTCGATCTCCACGTCGTCGTCGCTTTCTTCTCTGGCCGCTCGCGATCAGTCCAACGAGGAGCGCCTGATCCAGGAACAACTCGAAGAATTGCGCGAAGAGAAGGCAGCTCTGGCTGCCACTCTGCCGTCTCTCGCCCGGGCTGCGAGCGAGGACGATCTTTTATCTACTGACGGAGATTTGGACGTTGACGATCAAGACAGCCCTATCGGCGGGAGTGTTGACGATTTGCCGAGCAGCAGCGGTCAATCGCGACCTGAGTCGCGTTTTCGAGGTACGTGCCGTTCGCTGATGTCGCATTCGCTTCGTATTTTTTCTTTCCATTTGATTCGCCACTTCATCGTGAGCTTTTTCTATTTCGTTTACCTTCCGAACGTCTCGTTGTTTCGCCTGGT
>CAXBRB010000301.1:0-2024 GCA_963977795.1 uncultured Acidimicrobiaceae bacterium | reverse complement strand
GTTCAGACGTGTGCTCTTCCGATCTGCGACCTCGGCAATCTCCAGGGCGCTGAGCGCGCTGCGCGGCGCCCGCTGGGCCGCCGAGGCGCCGTCGGTTCCCGCCGACCTGGCTCCCGTGGTGGCCGGGATCGCCGGGCTCACCACGGTGGCCCGGCTGCGACCGGAGCTGGTCTCCGGCCGTGCCGTGGGTCCGTCATCCGTTGCCCGGGCCGACCCCGGGCTGTCCTCCGCAGTTCCGGCCGACCCCGGAGCTCGGCGTGTGGCCGGACGTGCGGCCGGTCCGGTGCCCTGCACCGCGGCGGCTGCCCTCCAGGGCGCCGGCGCCTGGACGGCCGACCAGCTGGCCGCCACCTACGGGCTGGCGCCGCTGTACGCCGCCGGACGGGCCGGGGCCGGCCAGAAGGTGGCGCTCTTCGAGGTGGAGCCCTTCACCCCCTCCGACGTGGCCGCCTACCAGGCCTGCTTCGGCGTCCACGTCCCGGTCACCGAGGTGCCGGTGGACGGCGGGGCCTTCGGTCCCCAGTCCGGGGAGGCCTCGCTGGACATCGAGGTGGTGGCCGGCCTCGCCCCTTCGGCCTCCGTGCTCGTCTACTCCGGGCCCAACGACATGGGCACGGGGATCCTCGACACCTACAACCGGATGGTGACCGACGATGCCGCCGCCGTGCTGTCGACCAGCTGGGGCCAGTGCGAGTCGGGCATCGATCCGGCCATGCAGGCGGCCGAGCAGACGATCTTCGCCGAGGCCGCCGCCCAGGGGCAGACGGTGGTGGCGGCTGCCGGCGATTCGGGCTCGAGCGACTGCTGGTCCCCGTCGCAGGGGACCGGTCCCACCGGCCTGTGGGTCGACGATCCCGCCGACCAGCCCGACGTGACCGGCGTCGGCGGGACCTCGCTCACCGCCGCTGCGGCGGGCGCCCCGACCGAGCGGGTGTGGAACGGCGGGCCATACCGGGGGGCGGGGGGCGGCGGCAACTCGGCGGACTTCACCGCGCCGACCTGGCAGCAGGTCCCGGCGGCCCAGACGCCGCTGACCTCATATGCCTGCGGGGGAGGGGGACGCCAGTGCCGGACCGTCCCCGACGTGGCCGCCTCCGCCGACCCCGCCCACGGGGACGCCGTGTTCCTGAACGGGTCCTGGTTGGAGGTGGGGGGCACCAGCGTCGCCTCCCCCCTGTGGGCGGCTCTCCTGGCCACCGTGGGCCAGGGGTGCGCCACGCCGGCCGGCCTGCTGGGCCCGTCCCTGTACGGCCCCGGGGCCACCGGCGCCCTCAACGACATCACCGTGGGTGACAACGACCTGTTCCCCTCGGTCCCGGTGACCTATCCGGCCACCGTCGGCTACGACCTGGCCACCGGATGGGGCTCTCCCCGGGCCGGGTCGCTCCTGGCGCTCCTCACCGGGTCGGCCGAGGGCTGTCCCGCGGTGACCGGGCTGTCGCCGACGGCGGGACCGGCGGTCGGGGGGACCACGGTGACCATCACCGGCTCCGGGTTCGGCACCGGGGTGCCCGTCGTCCGCTTCGGCGGCGTGGCGGCCACCGTGCTGGCTGCCACGCCCACGTCGGTGACGGTGCGGGCGCCGACGGTGGGCTCGGGGCGGACCGTGCCGGTCACGGTGACCACCACCGGCACGGCGGCCGGCACCAGCCCGGAGGTCCCGGCGGCGTCGTTCACCTACCGGTCCCCGGTCATCACGTCGGTCAGCCCGGCCCGGGGGGCCCCGGCCGGCGGCGGGTCGGTGGTGGTGGCCGGCAGCGATCTGGCCGGGACGACGGTGCTCCGCTTCGGCTCGGTCTCCGCCCCCTTCCGCGTGGTGTCCGACGGCGAGCTTGTGGCTACCGTGCCCCCGGGACCACCGTCCGGCGCCACCGTCGACGTCACGGCCACCTCGCCGGATGGGACGAGCCCGCCCGCAGCCGGCTCCCGGTACACCTATGCCACGCCGGGCTACTGGCTGGTCGCCTCCGACGGGGGCATCTTCGCCTTCGGCGACGCCGGCTTCTACGGCTCGACCGGGGCGC
>CAXBRB010000300.1:0-2045 GCA_963977795.1 uncultured Acidimicrobiaceae bacterium | reverse complement strand
ACGCCCTGGGCCTCACCGCCGCCCTGGGCCTGGCCGGGGTCCGTGCCCTCGGTGCGCTGTCGGTCCGGCCCGACGCCGTCCTCCTGGACGGGAGCCACGACTGGCTGGGCCCGCCCGACGGGCCCGGGGGCGGCGCGGTGCCGCCGGTGACCACCCGGGTCCGGGCCGACCGGACATGCGCGTCGGTGGCCGCGGCCAGCGTGCTGGCCAAGGTGGCCCGAGACGGGATCATGGTGGACCTGGACGGACAGCACCCCGGCTACGGGTGGGCTGCCAACAAGGGCTATGGGACCGGTGACCACCTGGCCGGGGTGGAGCGCCTCGGCCTGACCGTGCACCACCGGCACACCTGGCGCTTCGGGACGGGTGACCCGGACGGCACCGGGCCGCCCGGGCGGCAGGACCGCTAGCCGGCCGCCGGCTCCTTGGGCAGGCCGAGCACCCGCTCGCCGATGATGTTGCGCATGACCTCGTCGGAGCCGCCGGCGATCCGCATGCCGGGCACGCCGAGGAGGTACTGGTTCCAGGCGAAGGTCCCCCAGGCCCCGGTGTCGGCCACCAGGGAGAGGCCCAGCATCGAGGAGAGGGCCTCGTAGGTGCGCACCATGTTGGCCGTGAGGGACAGCTTGGCCAGGGACATCTCGGGTCCGGGCAGCTGGCCGGCGGCGATCTTGGCCATGGCCCGCTGGTTGGTGTAGGCGGCCACCCGGTCGTTGATGACGATGGCGGCCAGCTGCTGGCGGACCAGGGGGTCGTCCTGCTTCCCGGTGGCCCGGGCCACCTCGATGAGGCGCTCGGAGGTCGGCAGGCCGACGCCGCCCTCGCCGCCGCCGATGGCGGCCCGCTCGTTCATGAGCGTGGTCAGGGCCACCGTCCATCCGCCGTTGACCTCGCCCAGGCGGTGGGAGTCCGGCACCCGCACGTCGGTGAAGAAGACCTCGTTGAACGAGGCGCCGCCGGTCATCTGGCGCAGCGGCCGCACCTCGACGCCGGGAGCGTGCATATCGACCACGAAGCCGGTCAGGCCCCGGTGCTTGGGCAGGTCGGGGTCGGTCCGGCAGATGATCTCGCCGATGTCGGCCACCTGGGCCCCCGAGGTCCACACCTTCTGGCCGTTCAGCACCCACTCGTCTCCGTCCCGGACGGCCCGGGTCTGGAGCGAGGCCAGGTCGGAGCCGGAGGAGGGCTCGCTGAAGAGCTGGCAGCCCACGATGTCGCCCCGCCACATCTTGCGCAGGTAGGCCTGCTTCACCTCCTCGGTGGCGTGGTCGAGGATGGTGGGGGCGACCATGCCGAGGCCGATGCCGTAGATGGAGAGCGACGGGGTGGCGAACTGGGCGGCACAGGCGCTCCACGCCCGCTGGTGCTCCTTGGTGAGTCCCCGGCCGCCGTACTCCACCGGTCCGGTGATCCACCCGAAGCCGGCGTCGTAGACGGACTGGGCCCAGGCCCGGGCCTTGGCCAGGTTGGCCCGGTCCTCGTCGGGGGTGCGCTCGGGAAAGAGGCTCACGTCATCGGAGCCCCGGCCCCACACGAAGGTCTCGGCGGTCCGCCGGGAGGCGTTGGCCTCGAGGAAGGCCAGGGCGGCGGACGTGAACTCCTCGACGGAGGGGGCGTCGCCGGGGGCGTCGGTGGTGGCGTCGGTGGTGGCGGTCATCTGGCGCTCCTTGGGCTGGGGCGGACGGTGCTCCCGGCGGGCCGGCCTGTGGGCCGACCGTCTGCGGGGCCGGCCTCCGGGCCGACCAGAGGCCAGCGTATCCGGACGGCCGCCGGGGCCGTGGGGTAGACCGGGAGCGTGGCCTACCTGTTCGCCCTGCTCGCCGCCCTGGCCAACGCCCTGAGCGCGATCTTCCAGCGCATCGGGGTGCAGAACGCCCCGGCGGACTCGGCCATGAGCCTCCGGCTGGTGCGCCACGCCCTGTCGAACGCCATCTGGTTCCTGGGCCTGGCCATGATCGCCGTGGGCTTCCTCCTAGATCGGAAGAGCACACGTCTGAACTCCAGTCACGGCTACATCTCGTATGCCGTCTTCTGCTTGAAAAAAA
>CAXBRB010000299.1:0-2046 GCA_963977795.1 uncultured Acidimicrobiaceae bacterium | reverse complement strand
TGGACATCGACGCCGCGATTGTTTCCGGGGCCGTTCCCGGCGCGAGTCGAATAGCGCCGCGCCCGCGGAATGAAATTGTCTCCGGCCCTTTCGTTCCTATGGTCCGGGCACCCCGTTACCCCATGAATACCCCCGTGTCCGTCCTGCTGGCCCGGAAGGGGCACAGTGTGCAGACCATCGCGGCGTCCGCCACCGTGGCCGATGCCGTCCGCTTGATGAATGAGAAGCGCATCGGTTCGATCGTCGTGACCGAGCAGGGCCGCCTCGCCGGCATCTTCACGGAGCGCGACGTCCTCACCCGCATCGTCGGCGCCGGCCGCGATCCGTCGGGGTTCGTCGGGGCGGCGCTGCCGGCGGCCATCGGCAGCGGCACCACGGACACATGCACCTTGCCTTCGGCCCGCCGCTTGAATTCGACGGTACCGTCCACGAGGGCGAAGATGGTGTGGTCGCGGCCGATGCCCACGCCGGTGCCCGGGTGAACCTTGGTGCCGCGCTGGCGGATGATGATGTTGCCCGGAATGACGGCCTGGTCGCCGAACTTCTTCACGCCGAGGCGCTTGGACTGCGAATCGCGGCCGTTCTTGGTCGAACCGCCTGCCTTTTTATGTGCCATTGCTGATCACTCCTAAACCGAAACCGGATCAACCGCTGATCGCCGTCACCTTGATCTCGGTGTACGGCTGGCGGTGGGTGCCCTGACGCAGATAGTGCTTGCGCCGGCGGAACTTCACGATACGGACCTTGTCGGCCTTGCCATGAGACTGCACTGTTGCCGTCACCTTCGCACCGGAAACCATCGGCTTGCCGATCTTCACGTCGGCACCCTCGCCGACGGCCAGGGACCGGGCCTCCTCGCGGGTGTCGACAGCCACCACCCGGGCCGCGCAGACGGCCTCCAGGATCTGGACGGCCAGGTGGCCCAGGCCCCCGACCCCGATGACCACCGCGGTCGATCCGGGGACCAGCAGCGGGAGCGACCGGCGGATGGCGTGGTAAGGGGTGAGGCCGGCGTCGGTCAGCGGGGCGGCGTGCACCGGGTCGAGGCCGTCGGGCAGGGGCACCAGGTGGCGGGCCGCCGGCACCAGCATGAGCTCGGCCATGCCGCCGTCCAGGCCGAGCCCGCCGCCGCCGCCGCCGGCCACCGGGGCGTCCTCGGTGTGCTCGCAGTAGTTCTCCATGCCCAGCTGGCATCGGGGGCAGGCGCCGCACCCCCACGGCCCGTGCACAGCCACCGGCTGGCCGATCTCCAGGCCCACCACCCCGTCGCCCAGGGCGTGGACCCAGCCGGCGTTCTCATGCCCCAAGGTGAAGGGCGGGCCCCACGGCAGCAGACCGGGGCCGAACTCCCGCATGAGATGGAGGTCCGAGTGACAGGCGCCAGCCCCGCCGATGCGCACCACCACCTGGCCGGGACCCGGATCGGGATCGGGCACGTCCACGAGGACCGGGTCCGACTTCCACTCGAGCAGTCGCAGAGCACGCATGGCCGCCTCCACCTCTCCCGGGAGACCGCTGGGCGCGTCCCCTCCGTCGGGGCCAACCTATGACCGCTCCCGTCGGGGCTGCAGGGGCGAACGTCACCTTCGGCGCCGTGACCATCCGGCGACACCGGCGATGTGGGAGTCTCAGGGCGATGACGCCGCCGCTCCGCCACCGACTGCTCGTCGCCGCCACCGCAGCAGCGCTGGTCGCCCTCGCCCTGGTGGCCCCCAGCCCGGGCGCCGCGCCGGCCGGGGCCTCCGGCGCCGACACCCCGGGAGCGCCCCTCCCCTTCGGCGCCGCCGGCTCCTTCGGCGCAGCCCCGGCGACGGTGGCCAAGCCGGTGGTGGGGATGGCAGCGGCCCCCGACGGGCACGGCTACTGGCTGGTGGCGGCCGACGGCGGGATCTTCGCCTTCGGGAGCGCCGGCTTCTTCGGTTCGACGGGGGCCATGCACCTCAACCAGCCCATCGTGGGGATGGCGGCAGCCCCCGACGGGCACGGCTACTGGCTGGTGGCGGCCGACGGCGGGATCTTCGCCTTCGGGAGCGCCGGCTTCTTCGG
>CAXBRB010000298.1:0-2086 GCA_963977795.1 uncultured Acidimicrobiaceae bacterium | reverse complement strand
GCTGCTGGCGGACCGGTACGGTAGGCGCCCGGTGCGGCGGAGCGTCCGCCGCCGGCCCACCCCCAGGAGCGTGCCCATGCGCATCGGCGTGATGTTCGAGATCGAGCGGCCCTTCGACGACGTGATGGCCCAGGTGGCCGGACTGGCCGAGGCGGGCATCGAGACGGCGTGGTCGTCCCAGATCTTCTCCATGGACGCCCTGACCACGCTGGCCGTGGCCGGCCGGGAGGTCCCGGGCATCCACTTGGGCACCGCCGTGGTCCCCACCTACCCGCGGCATCCGGTGATGCTGGCGGCCCAGGCCCTGACCGTCCAGGCAGCCACCGGAGGCCGCCTGACCCTGGGCATCGGGCTCTCGCATCAGATGGTCATCGAGAGCGTCTTCGGGCTCTCCTTCGAGAAGCCGGCCCGCCACATGCGTGAGTACCTGGAGATCCTGATGCCGCTCCTGTCCGGCGAGCAGGCCGCCTTCGCCGGTGAGACCCTGTCGGCGGCGACCTTCGGCCCGCTCGGGATCACCGCTCCGGCCCCGGACGTCCTGGTGGCGGCGCTCGGGACCGTGATGCTCAACATCGCCGGCCGGATGGCCCAGGGGACCATCACCTGGATGACCGGGCCCCGGACCATCGAGGAGCACATCGTCCCCACCATCGCCGCGGCCGCCGCCGAGGCAGGCCGCCCGGCCCCCCAGGTGGGCGTGGGCCTGCCGGTGTGCGTGACCGACGATGTGGCGGCGGCTCGGGCCGCCGCAGCCGAGACCTTCGCCGTCTACGGGCACCTGCCGTCGTATCGGGCCATGCTGGACCGCGAGGGCGTCGAGGGGCCGGCGGATGTGGCCATCGTGGGCACCGCCGCCGAGGTGGCCGCCCAGGTCCGCCACCTGGCCGACATCGGGGCCACCGACTTCTGCGGCGCCCCCTTCGGTTCGCCGGCCCAGATCCGGGCGTCGATCGACACCCTGGCCGGCCTGGTCGGGGGCTGACCGGAGCACACCAGAGCCACCCGCTGCCGGAGCCACCCGCTGCCGGGCCCGCCGGTGGGCGGTCAGCGCGAGACGCGGGTGTGCTTGAACTCGTTCAGCTCGGGATGGTCGCCGATCAGTCCGAGGACCCGGTCGATGGTGTCACGGGCCAGCGCGCCGTCGCCGTCGGGCCGGGTCATCAGTCGGGCGAACACGGCGTCGTCCTCCACGATGAACGTCGGCACCCCGAAGACCTCGAGGCGGTCCACGCACGCCTCGTGCTCGGCGCGGACGGCGGCAGCGGGCCAGCCGGCGTCCACCTCGGCGAGCACGGCGTCGGCGTCGGCGCCGGCCCGGGTCAGCAGGGTGGCCACCACGTCCCGGTCCCGCAGGTCGGCGCCCTCGGCGTGGCGGGCCGCAAAGAAGATGCGGTGGACGTCCAGGAATCGATCGGGCCACCGGTCGCGCACGGCCACGGCGGCCGCCAGGGCCAGGAGGTCCGCCGCGTGGTCCGGGTCGTCCCAGGTGTTGCGGCCGTCGTTCCCCATGCCCTGGTTGAGGAAGAAGGGCACGAAGGTCACGTCCCACCCGGCGCCGGCAGCCAGGCCGTCGAGGATGTGCTCGTGGCCGTTGCGGGCGAAGGGGCACCGGTAGTCCCAGGTGACGGCGAAGGCTGTCGGAGCGGTCATGGTCCGCCCAACGCCGCCGGTGCCGGGCGCATTCCCGCCGGACGCGCCGCCGGTGCCGACGTCAGCGCAGCGCCCGGACGACCAGCCCGAGGGCGGTGCCGATGACCACGCCGCCGAGCACGTCCGAGGCGTGGTGGTCGCGCAGGTGGATCCGGCTGACGCCGATGGCGGCGGCCGAGGCGTAGAGGCCGGCGTTCCCGGCCCGGTGGCCCGGCCGGCTGAGCACGGCGGCCGAGCAGAAGGCGGCCAGGGTGTGCCCGCTCGGGAAGCTGGAGGAGGTCGGCCGTCGCACCGGCACCCCGGCGTCGGACAGGGCCAGGTCGGTGGTGTCGGGGCGGGGACGGCCCACCGTCCCGGCACCCCGGCGTCGGACAGGGCCAGGTCGGTGGTGTCGGGGCGGGGACGGCCCACCGTCCGCTTGATGACCGTGTTGACG
>CAXBRB010000297.1:0-2112 GCA_963977795.1 uncultured Acidimicrobiaceae bacterium | reverse complement strand
GGCGTCCTGGCGGGCCTTGTCCTGGACGGCCAGCTGGGCGGTCTGGGCCTGCTCCTGGCTGCGGAGCTTGGCCTGGGCCAGGCTCCCCTTGATGGAGTCCAGGGTGGCCTGAGCGGCGGCGCTGGCTGCGGTGGCGTCCTGGCGGGCCTTGTCCTGGACGGCCAGCTGGGCGGTCTGGGCCTGCTCCTGGCTGCGGAGCTTGGCCTGGGTGGCCGAGAGCTCCTGCTGACCGGCACGGACCTTGGCGACCTCGGCGGCGAGGTCGCCGATGCCGAGGTGCTGGTAGATCTGGCGGGTCTGCGATGCCCCGGTGGGCGAGGCAAACAGCTGGGAGGCGGCCTCGGACGAGGCCCCGGTGGTGTAGGAGCGGATCACGTCGTTGCGCAGGACGGTCTGGGCGGCGTCGAGCCGGGCCCGCTGAGCGGCCAGCGACGCCGTGGTGGAGGCCAGGGCCGTCTGGGTCGCCTGGAGGCGCACCGCCGCCTGGTTGTAGGCCTCGGCGGCGGCGTCGAGGGTCTGCTGCTCCTGGGCGATCTGGGCCTCGGCGGCGGCCACCATGGCCTCGCCGGCGGCGATCTGGGCGTCGCCCGGCGCCGTGGTCGTCGTGGTGGGGCTCACTGAGGGAGCCGGAGCCCCGCCGGCCGTGGCGGCAGGCAGGAGCGGGAGGGCCAGGGCCGAGACCACGGTGCCGACCACGAGGGCGCCGGCGCGCCGGAGCGCCGTGGGCGCGTGCGTGGAGCGGCTGGCCATGAGGAGACGGTAGCGCCCGCCACCTGGGCCAGACAATGGATTCAGGGTGGAAATTCCCTGTTCAGGACCTTGGACCCTCATCGGGCACGCCACGTCCATCGGAGGGGTGACGGTGGTCGGGAGTCGGTGGTGGGACATCGGGCAGGGGCTCTCTCGGCAGGTGGTCCGGCACGCCGTCCGGGCGTGTCCGGTGGCGTCGGGCCCGGGTGCCCGGCGCCCGGAAGTGACGCGCTGGCGTTCGGGCATGGGTACGTTGTCTCCGTCATCGGCAGGTCCGGGGCGCGACTGGAGGACGAGATGGGTCACGGGGTGGTGGAGGTCGCCGGCGGGCGCATCTCGGGGGTCGAGCGCTCGGGCGTCTGGGCGTTCTCCGGCATCCCCTATGCCGGCCCACCGGTCGGCCCCGGCCGCTGGCGCCCGCCCGGCCCGGTGGTCCCCTGGGCGGGCACTCGGGCCTGCGACCGGTTCGGTCCGGCCGCCCCGCAGACCCCGGGGGCGATGGAGCAGGCCCTCGGCGGAGCAGCCGAGGCCACCGACGAGGACTGCCTCACACTCAACGTGTGGACCCCGGGCCTGGACGGGGCCCGCCGCCCGGTCATGGTCTGGATCCACGGCGGGTCCTTCCAGTCGGGGTCGGGTTCGGGCGCACTGACCCGGGGCGGCGTCCTGGCCCGGGAGGGCGACGTGGTGGTGGTCACCGTGAACTACCGGCTCGGCCTGCTCGGCTTCCTGGCCCATCCGGCCCTGGCCGACCACGACGCCGCCTGGCTCGACGGGCAGGCCTGGGAGGGATGGGGCAACTGGGGCCTGGCCGACCAGGTGGCCGCCCTCGACTGGGTCCGGCGTCACATCGCCGACTTCGGTGGCGACCCCGGCAACGTCACACTCTTCGGCGAGTCGGCCGGTGCCATGGGCGTGGCCACCCTCCTGGCCGCGCCTGCCGCGGCCGGCTTGTTCCACCGGGCCGTCGTCCAGAGCGGCCCGGCCTACACCTGCTCGGCCGAGGCTGCCGCCGACCGGGCCGAGCGCCTGGCTGCCCACCTCGGCGTGGCCTGCACGCGCCAGGCGCTCGAGCAGGTGCCCGTGGCCGCCCTGGTGGCTGCGGCCCAGGAGTACGTCCCTGAGGAGCACGGCGGCACGTCAGCCGGGCTGCTGCTCACACCGGTGGTCGACGGCGGCCTGCTCGACGCGGTGCCCCTTGCGGCGGTGGCTGCCGGGTCCGCCGCCGGCGTGGACCTCCTGGTCGGCACCACCCGGGACGAAGCGGCGTTCTTCGCGCTGGGGAACCCGGCGCTGGCCAGATCGGAAGAGCGTCGTGTAGGGAAAGAGTGTAGATCTCGGTGGTCGCCGTATCATTAAAAA
>CAXBRB010000296.1:0-2136 GCA_963977795.1 uncultured Acidimicrobiaceae bacterium | reverse complement strand
ATGCGTCCGCCCGTGAGGACGGCGGTGACGCGTCCCCCGTCGGGCTGCTGCCTCAGCCGTAGACGAGGCGGGTGATCCACTCGGCCACCAGCGCAGGCTTCTCCTCACCCTCGATCTCCACGGTCATCGACCGCACCACCTGGACGGAGTCGCCCTTGACCTCGGCCCCGGCGATCACCGAAGTGGCCCGGATGCGGCTGCCCACCTTCACCGGAGTGACGAAGCGGACCTTGTCGAACCCGTAGTTGACCCCCATGACAATGCCGGCCAGAGCCGCCTGGTCGACCGGGATGGAAGCCGACAGATGGGTCAGCATGGAGAGGGTCAGGAAGCCGTGGGCGATGGGCACTCCCCACGGGGAGAGGGTGGCGCAGGCCTCGGGGTCCACGTGGATGAACTGGTGGTCGTGGGTGACGTCGGCGAAGGCGTCGATGTCGGCCTGGGTGACGGTGAACCAGTCACCGGTCCCCTCGGTCGTCCCGATCGCCGCCCCAAACCGCTCGGCGGCCGCTTCGCTGGCCTCGGACATGGGGCACCTCCTGGAGGGTCGGTCGTGCATCGGATGGCGGCCCGAACGCCGGCGCCACCGGCTTCAAGCCTTCTTCGCCGGGGAGTCTGGCGCCCGCCCTCCGTCGGGGCAAGCCGACCCAATCTGCTCGCCCTCGACGCCTCCCCACCAGGAAGTTCGCCGCTGAGGATCCACAGATGTGCGGCCTCATCAACTTCAGCGCAGGAGATGTACCTGTACGCCGGCAACACGTGCCCAACTGCGATCCGCCGTCCACACTTCTTCCCCGAGTCGATCGGCGAGTGCAAGACAGAGGCGATCAGCCAACGAGAGTCCAGACCCACGGGACCAAAGGGCCGCCGCCCTTTCTGCGTCTTCCAACGTCACCGGCTCCACTACGACACCAAAGGTACCGATCCAACGCGACGCCATCGTCCAATCTCCGCCGCCGCTGGCGACCTTTTGGGCCACTTCAGACCAGTTGGCCGCGCCACACACCGCCCCGGCGACCATGCAAGCCTCGACATCATCGGCACCCGGCTCGCCTTGCAAGAACGCAAGCAGCGCTGATGCGTCGAGAACGGTCACCCGTAGTCTTCTTCGGCTGCCGCCCGACGCCGTTCAGCAAGCAACTCACCCACGAGGTCACGGCCGGAGAGATCGCGTCGTACTGCTCGCTTGAGCTGTTCGCGTGTCATCAAGACCATGCCATCCGGGGTCTCGAGGAACACCACGGGCGTGCCCTCTTCAAGGCCCGCCCGGACTCGGAGATCGGCCGGCACCACAAGGCGGCCTCGATCTCCCATTACGGATTGATACGTCCCACTCATGTGTCAACGATACCACATGAGTTTTAGCAGTGGGACAGACCATCACACGACTTACGTGCGGCCAGAGCTGCCCCTCCTCCGATCAGGCTCCCGACGCCTCGGGCCGGAGCATGGGGAAGAGGATCACGTCCCGGATGGCCTCGACCTCGGCCAGGAGCATGACCAACCGGTCGATGCCGATGCCGATGCCGGCGGTGGGGGGCAGGCCGTACTCGAGGGCCCGGACGAAGGCCTGGTCGGCCGGGTGGGCCTCGGCGTCACCACCGGCCTTGGCGGCCGCCGAGTGCTCGAACCGCTCAGCCTGCTCCTCGGGGACGTTGAGCTCGCTGTAGCCGTTGGCGAACTCCTTGCCGGCGATGCACAGCTCGAACCGGTCGGCCATGGTCGGGTCATCCGCGGTGTGCCGGGCCAGCGGCGAGACCTCGACGGGATAGCCGACCAGGAAGACGGGATCGGTGGTCTCGGGCAGGAGGACCTGGTCGTAGAGCTCGAAGACCAGCTTGCCCGGACCCCACTCGGGCAGCGGCTCCACCCCGTGCTCCCGGCACACGGCGGCGAGCTCGTCGCGGTCGTCGGTGGGGTGGACCCGACGGCCCAGCCGCTCGGCCAGCACGTCGAGGAGCGGCCGGCGCGGCCACGGGGCGGCCAGGTCGATCTCCCGGTCCCCCACGGCGAAGGCCGTACGCCCGGTTGCCGCCTCGGCAGCCGCCATGACCAGGGCCTCGGTCAGGTCCATGCCGTCGGTCAGGTCGCCGAAGGCCTGGTAGGACTCGAGGGCGGTGAACTCGGGGCTGTGGC
>CAXBRB010000295.1:0-2144 GCA_963977795.1 uncultured Acidimicrobiaceae bacterium | reverse complement strand
TTTTCAAGCAGAAGACGGCATACGAGATGTAGCCGTGACTGGAGTTCAGACGTGTGCTCTTCCGATCTGAGGTCCGGGTGGCCCCGGGCGAGTCCGTCGGCCCCGGTGACGTGATCGCCATCATCGAGTAGTCCGGAGCGGGACGGCCATGGACACCGACGAGTGCAAGGCGGCGGCCGAGGCGGCCGTCGACAGGCGGCTGGAGGACCTGGTCCGCCTCAGCCACGAGGTCCACGCCCACCCTGAGCTGTGCTTCGAGGAGCGGGTCTCCTCGGCCCTGACGGCCGACGCGCTGTCGGCGGCCGGGTTCGCCGTGACCTGGGGGACGGCGGGGATGGAGACGGCCTTCGTGGCCGAGTGCGGGAGCGGGCCGTTGGTGGTGGCCGTGTGCGCCGAGTACGACGCCCTGCCCGACGTGGGGCACGCCTGCGGCCACAACGTGATCGCCGCCACGGCGGTGGGGGCCGGGGTCGGCCTGGCGCCGGTGGCCGATGCCCTGGGCCTGACCGTCCGGGTGGTGGGGACGCCGGCCGAGGAGGGCGGCGGCGGCAAGATCACCATGGTCGAGCACGGCACGTTCGACGACGTGCACCTGGCCATGATGGTCCACCCGTGGCCCGAGGACCGGCTGGAGGCGGCGTGCCTGGCCGTGGCCCACTTCGACGTGGAGCTCACCGGCCGGACCGCCCACGCCTCGGCCGCCCCGTGGCAGGGGATCAACGCCGCTGACGCCATGGTGGTGGCCCAGGTGGCCATCGGCCTGCTCCGCCAGCAGCTGCCCCCGGGCGACCAGGTCCACGGCGTGGTCACCTCGGGCGGCGAGGCGGCCAACATCGTCCCCTCCCGGGTGACCGGCCGCTTCATGGCCCGCTCCCGGACCCTGGAGGGCCTGCAGGCCCTGCTCCCCCGGGTGCGGGCGTGCTTCGAGGCCGGTGCGCTGGCCACCGGGTGCGAGGTGGCGTTCACCCCGGTCGCCCACGACTACTCGCACATGGAGAGCGACGGCGACCTCCTCGGGCTCTACCGGACCAACGCCGAGGCCCTGGGCCGCCGGTTCACTGCGGATGACGCCGGCGCTCCCCTTCCGACGCTGTCGACGGACATGGCCAACGTGTCGCTGGCCGTGCCGTCGATCCACCCGCTGCTCGGGATCGACGCGCAGGGTGCGGTAAACCACCAGCCGGAGTTCGCGGCGGCGTGCATCACCGGGTCGGCCGACGCCGCCGTGCGCGACGGGGCCCTGGCCATGGCGTGGACGGCGATCGACGCCGCGTCCGGCCCGGTGCGGGACCGGCTCCTGGCCCGACCCCGGGGCTGAGTCAGCCGCTCAGCGCCAGCTCGGGCTGTCCGGGCTCGTCGTCCGGCGGGCCGGCGGCGGGGGTGAACCGCCAGCGGCCGGGACCGCCGGTGAGCCGGAAGCGCCCGGTGGTCTTCAGACGGTGGTGGTGGGGGCAGAGGTGGGCCAGGTTCCACCACGCCGTGGGCCCGCCCCGGGCGAAGTCGACCTGCCAGTGGTCGACCTCGAGGTGGTCGGCCCGGTCGCACCCGGGGACCACGCAGGTCGGGTCGCGCTCCAAGAGGGCCGAGGCCACGGCGGCGGGGATGTGGCGGGTGAGGCGGCACACGGTCGTCACATCGGTGCCGTCGGTGATGACGATGCTGGTCAGGGCGTCGCCCATGACCTCGCGGGCCACCTGGACGGGCACCGGCCCGACCCCGGGGATCTCGCAGACCTGACCGGACCCGGCGAAGCCCTGGCGGAGGGCGTCGAGATCGACCCGGACGTGGACCGATGCGCCGGACCGGCGGCCCGACCGGTGGTGGTCACCGGTGGCCAGGGCCACCAGGGCGTCGGCCCGGCGGTTGTCGAGGGAGTCCCGGGTGCCGGCCGACCGGGCGGCCAGGAAGACGGCGTCGGACGCGGCCTCGAGGGCGGCGAGCACCCGGGCCCCGTCGTCGGGGGCGAGGGTGGCGGCGAGGTGGAAGGCGCCGGTGTCGGCGTCGGTCCAGGTGCGGCACGTGCGGTCCCGACGGAGCCGCTCGTGCCGGCGGGCTTCCTCCTCGGCCGAGCGGGCCCGGGACCGCACCCGTGCGCAGGCGTCACGGACCTCGCGGAGGGTCTGGGACTCGGCCCGCTGGAGGAG
>CAXBRB010000294.1:0-2170 GCA_963977795.1 uncultured Acidimicrobiaceae bacterium | reverse complement strand
AGCCGCTCTCGTCGATGATGACGCCGGAGCCGACGCTCGACGGCACCTCGGCCAGTTGCGGCTGCACGCGGTAGCCGAAAAACTCCGCTTGAAATCGGTAGAATTGATCCGTGCGGTCCACGACGCGCGTGGTGGCGATGTTCACGACGCTGGGCATCGCGCGTTCGACGGCGATGACCGTGGCGTCGCGGCGGGCGTCGTTGGTCTGCGCGCGCAACGTGAGCAGCGCCGCGCCCGCCCAGATCACCGTCGCCCACGTCACGACGGCGAGCGGCCACAGGGGATCGAGCAGGTAGAAGAGCGTGAGCGCCCTCGACTGGGGGACCACGGCGATGCCGACGGTGAACCCGGCGGCGGCCACCAGCGCCACGCCGGCGCTCAGGGCCAGGGAACGCCGGCCGGACCGCCAGGCCAGCACGGCGATCACCAGGAGCAGGACGAGGACGAGGGCGCCGCCGACGGGGGACTGGGCGCCCCCGGCCGCGGCCGCCGACGGGAGGACGGGAGCCTGGGCCGTGAGCCACAGCGGGGGGAGGTGGAGGAGGGTGGCGACGATGGGGAGGGCGAAGCTCAGTCCGAGCTTGGCCTGGCCCGACTGGCTGGCGATCGTCTCGGACAGGTTCCCCGGGGTCCCGACGACCTGCTGGACGAGGGGGGCGGCCCAGCAGGCGGCCGCCACGGCGCACCCTGCGCCCAACCAGCGCATGTGCCCGGGCCGCCCCGATGCGGCCAGGCCGGCCAGCGGGGCGGCCACGACGAGGGTCAGGCAGGGCAGGGCGAAGAAGACGTGCGCCTGGGCCGCCACCGAGGCGGTCAGCACCAGCACGGGCCACCATGCCCATGCGCCCTGGGCGACCACCCAGGAGAGCACCAGCGTGGCGACGAAGAAGGGGACCGGGAAGTAGGCGTTCCAGGGGATGTTCCCGAAGACCGAAGGCGTCCTCCAGAACTGGTCGGCCACGACGAGGGCGACCATCCCGGCGGCGCCCCAGGCGCCGACCATCCCGGCGGCGCCCCAGGCGCCGACCGACCAGGCCGCTTCGATGGACAGGGAGAGGACGGCCCCGGCCAGCAGCCCGGCACCCCACAGGAGGCCGTGGGCGGTGTCGAGGTGGACCGGGACGGCCAGCAGCCACAGCTGGAGCGGCCCGAGCCCGTGGACGACGTGGCCGTTGCCCGAGGCCGTCGAAAGCATCCCCACCAGTGGGGGGTGTGCCGAGAAGGTCTGGGAGGCCCGGCTGGCGATGGCGGCGTTGTCGCCGATGGGGATCCAGCCGTGGGCCAGCTCGGTGGCCACCGAGGCGATGATCGCCGTCCACACGACGACATGGCTGGCCACCCGGACGACCATGGGCACCCGGCCCAGCACGCCGGACCCCGCCTGCTCCGCCGTCGTCACGGTGGCCGTGTCGGCCGCTGCTGCGGTCCCGGTCACGGCGCTCCTGTGGTCGTCGTGGTCGTCGTGGCGTTGGTCGCCCGCGCCGCCCGGCCGAGGTCGGCCACCTGGGTCAGCAGCCAGGGGGCCACCAGGGCGGCACCGGCCTGGCTCACGTGGATCCCGTCGGAGAAGCGCACCTGGACCCCGTCGATGGTGGCGGTGTAGCGGCCGCCGGGATCGAGGCGGCCCCCGAGGTCGATGACCACCGCTGCCCCGTGGGAGGCGGCGGCCACCTGGCGCAGCAGGGCGTTGTAGCGGTTGACCCGGGCCGGGTCGTCCTCCGGCCAGGGGTTGCCATCGGCCTGCTCGAGCTGGTGGTAGTAGGGGGCGGTCAGCAGGCCCACGGTGGCCCCGCCGGAGTGGAGGACGGCCACCGCCCGGGTCAGGGCGGCCACCTGGGCGGCGTCGAAGGCCCGGGTGCCGATGTGGGCCCAGCCCGACGGGGTGCGCTGGTCGCGGACCTCGTACTCGCCGTCGGCCAGCAGGACCACGTCGGGATGGTAGGTGTCGACGTCGGTCTGCCACCGGGCCAGCTGGGTCCGGCACGAGACGATGTCGTGCCCGCCGCGCTGGCCCCAGGACCCGTCGACCAGGCCGCCGTGGAACCGGGTGGTGTTGGTGGTGAGGCCGCACCCGAAGACGCCGTCCCCGGCGTAGAAGACCCAGATCGGAAGAGCGTCGTGTAGGGAAAGAGTGTAGATCTCGGTGGTCGCCGTATCATTAAAAAAAAAA
>CAXBRB010000293.1:0-2187 GCA_963977795.1 uncultured Acidimicrobiaceae bacterium | reverse complement strand
TCGGCGGCATGCAGCTGGCCATGCTCGTCTTCGAGACCACGGCGGCCTGCGATCCGGGCGAGGAGGTGGAGGCTCCCGGGGTGGAGCCGGCGCCGTCGCCGTTCGGCCTGGCCCGCCGGGCCGCCGGCCGCACGCTGGCCCAGGGCTCGGCAGCATTGCGGTTCGGGGTGGGCCATGCCGCCTCGGCCGCCACCGAGGTCGTCCGCCACCCGCTGCGCACGGCGCTCGATGCGGTGGCCACCGTCAGCTCGCTGGGCCGGTTCGTCCAGCCGGTGGCGACCACGCTCTCACCGGTGATGACCGAGCGGGGCCTCGACCGGCGAGTCGACGTCCTCGAGGTGCGACTGGAGGATCTCAAGGCGGCCGGCCGGGCCGTCGGGGGGACGCTCAACGACGCCTTCGTGGCCTCGCTGACCGGCGGCCTCCGCCGCTACCACGAGCACCACGGGGCGCCGGTGGACGAGCTCCGGGTCACCATGCCCATCTCCCTGCGCCGCCCCGACGACCCGGTCGGGGGGAACCGCATCACCCTGGAGCGCTTCACCGTCCCCGTCGGGCAGCCTGACGTGTCGGCCCGGGTACGGGAGACCGGATGGCGGTGCCGGGCGGCCCGTCACGAGGAGGCCCTCCCGCTGTCGGACCTCGTGGCCGGCGTGCTCAACCTGCTGCCCTCGTCGGTCATCGGCTCGATGCTCAAGCACGTCGACTTCCTGGCCAGCGACGTCCCCGGGGTGCCCGTGCCCCTCTTCCTGGGCGGGGCGCCGGTGCTCGGCTACCACGCCTTCGGGCCCACCACCGGGGCGGCGTTCAACGCCACCCTGGTCTCCTACCGCGACACCTGCGCGGTGGGGTGCACCATCGACACCGCCGCCGTCCCCGACCCGGACCGGCTGATGTCCTGCCTCCGTGAGGGGTTCGACGAGGTCCTGGCCCTCGGCGGCCCCTTCGTCCCGGCCACGTCGACGGTCGCCTCGGGGCGGATGGACGCCGCCCGGGACGGTGACGACGGCACCCCGGCGGACGCCGGCATCCCGGTCTCGGTCCTCACTGCGCTGGCCTGAGCATCGGCCTCGGGATCGGAGGCGCGCCCGGGTCCGGCACGCCCGTGGGCTGGGTTCCGGAGGTGTCGGCGGATGTCGCCACAGGGCGGTGCCGACGCGCCGGGCGGCGCCGACCGGCCAGGTGAAGCCCTCAGTCGTCGGGGGGCGTCCAGTCGGGGACCAGCTCAAGCGCCAGCATCACGATGGCCTTGAAGCTCAGGCCGAGCGGGGTCCACCGCTGGCCGTCGTGGGGGACGGGCTCGAGGGCGGCCGGGTCCACCCGCTGGCGGATGGCCGCTCCCTCGGCCGACCACGCCAGCATCGTGTCGATCTGGGCCAGGGTGAAGCCCGGTGCCTCGCGGAAGCCGAGGTGCCGGATGAACAGCGAGAACAGGGATTCGTAGACGTCGTCGGATGCGGTGTAGTTCTTCCGCAGCGCCTCGGCGAGCACGGCGGTGGTCGGTGTCTCTGCCGTCGTGGCGAGCCAGGTCCACACGTTCAGCCAGAGCGGCCACCAGACGTCGTTCTGGAGGAGCATTAGGTTGTCGTCCGCCCCGACCCGGCAGACCTCGAAGAGGGCGTTCCACCGGCCCTCCGGGGTGGAGCGGTCGGCGTTGGTGGCCACGGTGACCATCCGCTGCAGCGACTCGTCGAAGAACGGGTCGTCGGAGAACGTCTGATCGAGGACGGAGAGGACCACGCCGATGTGGAAGGCGCTCTGGTCCCGCCAGATCCGCTCGATGACCGAGGCGTAGGTGACCCGGATGCCTCGGGACGCCTCCAGGTGGTCGAAGACCCGCTTGAAGGTGATGGAGTCCAGGCCGAGGGTGATGCCGTCCCGGACGAGGAGCTCACGCCCGGCGGCCAGCAGGAGCTGCTCCAGCTCGGCGCGGGTGCGCCTGGTCGTCCGTGGTGCGGCCTTGCCGGCGTCGGTGCGCCGACCGGGCGCCTCGTCGCTCACACCGAGAACCTATCCGGCGCAGGCGGCGCCGAAGCGTCAATTCCTGACCGACAAGTACTGGCCGCGGTGAGCCGTTCGGCCGTCGTCGTTCAGCCGCATATAAAACGCTTTGATCTCTTTTGGATAGTCATACAGGATGACCGGGCTTTGGAAATGTTTTTCGGTCAGATATCGTTCGTGTTCGGA
>CAXBRB010000292.1:0-2196 GCA_963977795.1 uncultured Acidimicrobiaceae bacterium | reverse complement strand
CCCCTCATCACCGGCGAGTGGCCCAGGGGCTTTGGCACCTATGGCGCCGTCCCGGAGTGGTGGAAGGCCGCCCACCCCGAGGCCCTCATCCGCAAGAGCGATGGCTCCCTGTGGAGCTACAACCCCCTCGGAGACAGTCGGGGCCAGCAGCCTACCTACGCCCATCCGACCTACCTGGCGGCCGTCCAGGACTGGTTCGACCACGTCCTGCCCATCCTCAGGCCCTACGTGGGCTCATGCCTCGTCGGCGTCCAGGTCGATAACGAGACCAACCTCTACTGGGGCAATCGCTACGGCGACGCCGACTACTCGCCCACCGCCCTGGCCGCCTACCGGCAGTTCCTGGCGAGTCGCTATGGCTCCATCGCGGCGCTGAACACCGCGTATGGCACCAGCTACAGCCAGTTTGGCGACGTCCAGCCGCCCTCGAGCGCCCCGGGCTCGGCCCAGTCGGAGCGCTTGAAGAACCGATGGCACCGCGACTGGTTCGAGGCGGGCGAGCAGCAGGAGGTCGTTCACCAGCCGGGCCAGCCGGACTGCGTTCCGCTCGATCGCCTCCACATAGCCACGCGACTCGTCGGTCAGCTCGGGGGCTCCGTCGGCCAGCAGCTCGGTGAACCCGACGATCGACGTCAACGGCGTGCGCGTGCCCTTCGGTACGCGACTGCTGTTCGCGGCGGAAGACCAGCCGCTCCTCGTCTTCGCCATCGAGATCTGCGAGGACCTGTGGACGCCGATCCCGCCGTCCTCGCCCCCTGGCCGCGCCCTCGTGGCCGCCAGCCCTCGGCCGCCGGCTCTCGGCCGTCAGCTCTTGAAGAGGAACTCGGCTTCGTCGTCGTCGATGAAGAGGCGGAGCTCCTCGACCAGCAGCTGGTGGCCGGCCAGGTGGGGGTCGTCGGCCACCAGCTCCTCGGCCACGGCCCGGGCATCGGCCACCAGGTCCCGGTCGGACAGCAGCCGGGCCAGGCGGAGGTCCGACCGGCCCTTCTGACGGGCCCCGAGGATGGTGCCCTCGCCGCGGAGCCCGAGGTCGACGTCGGCCAGGGCGAAACCGTCGGTGGACGACTCCAGGGCGGTCAGGCGGGCCTCGGACTCGGGGCTGTCGGCGGCCGAGAGGAGGAAGCACCAGGCCTGCTCGCCGTTGCGGCCCACCCGGCCCCGCAGCTGGTGGAGCTGGGCGATCCCGAACCGGTCGGCGTCCTCGATCACCATGACCGAGGCGTCGGGCACGTCCACGCCGACCTCGATCACCGTGGTGGCCACCAGCACCTCGAGGTCACCGGAGCGGAAGGCCTCCATGGCCGCCTCCTTCTCGGCCGCCTTCATCTGCCCGTGGAGCAGCCCCACCCGCAGACCGGCCAGGGGGCCCTCGGCAAGGCGCTCGGCCTCGCTCACCGCCGAAGCCGCCACCACCTTGTCGGAGCCCTCCACCAGCGGGCACACCACGAAGGCCCGCTGGCCGACGGCGACCTGTCGGCGCACGGTGGCCCAGGCCTCCTCCACCTCGAGCGGGGTGCGCAGCCACCGGGTGGCCACCGGGAGCCGGCCGGGCGGGAGCTCGTCGATGACGGTCATGTCGAGGTCGCCGAAGACGACCATGGCCGCCGTGCGGGGGATGGGGGTGGCCGTCATGACCAGGAGGTCGGGGTCACTGCCGGTGCCTTCCGCCCCCCGGCCCTTGTCGCGCAGGGCGGCCCGCTGCTCCACGCCGAACCGGTGCTGCTCGTCGATGACGGCCACCCCGAGCGAGCGGAAGGTGACGGTGTCGGTCAGCAGGGCGTGGGTGCCGATGACCAGGTCGACCGTCCCATCGGCCAGGCCGGCGTGCACGGCGGTGCGCTCGGCAGCCGCGGTGCGGCTGGTGAGGAGGGCCACCCGCAGCGGGCGGGTGCCCTCCAGGGTGGCCGGGTCGGGGACGGTCAGGCCCTCCACCAGGCGGCGGACCCCCGCGGCGTGCTGCTCGGCCAGCACCTCGGTGGGGGCCATCAGCGCCCCCTGGTGCCCGCCCTCCACCCCGACCAGGAGGGCGGCCAGGGCCACCACGGTCTTGCCGGCCCCGACATCGCCCTGGAGCAAGCGGTGCATGGGCAGCGGGCCGGCCAGGTCGGCGGCTAGCGCTGCCACGGCCCGCTCCTGGGCGCCGGTCAGCGGGAAGGGCAGGCCGGCCAGGAAGCGCTCCACCAGGGTGGGGGCGCC
>CAXBRB010000291.1:0-2202 GCA_963977795.1 uncultured Acidimicrobiaceae bacterium | reverse complement strand
GCGCCGGCCTGGTATCCGGCACACATCTACCGCTCCGGGGCCGACATCCCCGCGGATGGGCGACCAGGCTGTCCCCGCCGGCCGTGACCGGAGCGCCTCCGCAGGAGGTCATCGACATGCTCCGGCTCCAGCAGGCCCTTCCCGACACCTATACGACGGCGTCCGCCGACGAGCTGGCCGAGCGCATCGGCGCGGCCAAGGCCGCCCTCGGCTCCCGTCTGCTCATCCTCGGGCACCACTACCAGCGCGACGAGGTCATGGCCTGGGCCGACGCCCGGGGCGACTCCTTCGGCCTGTCCCGGATCGCCGCCGACCAGTCCGAGGCCGAGTTCGTCGTCTTCTGCGGCGTCCACTTCATGGCCGAGTCGGCCGACATCCTGACCGGCCCCCATCAGCAGGTCCTCCTCCCCGACCTCAACGCCGGATGCTCGATGGCCGACATGGCCGACATCGACGCCGTGGAGGAGGCGTGGGAGACACTGGCCGAGGTCACCGACGTGGACCGGGTGGTCCCGGTGACCTACATGAACTCCTCGGCCGCCCTCAAGGCCTTCGTGGGCCGCCACGGTGGCGTGGTCTGCACCTCGTCGAACGCCCGTGCCGTGCTCACCTGGGCCCTGGGGGGAGACGGCGCAGCGGGCCAGGGCGACCAGGTGCTCTTCTTTCCCGACCAGCACCTGGGCCGGAACACCGGCTTCCAGCTCGGCTACGGCGAGGACGACATGGCCGTGTGGAACCCCCGGCTGACCTCGGGCGGACTGGACGACGCCACCCTGGCCTCGGCCACGCTGCTGCTCTGGAAGGGGCACTGCTCGGTGCACCAGCGCTTCCGGCCGGCCCACATCGACGCCTTCCGGGCCGAGCACCCCGGGGGCCTGGTGGTCGTCCACCCCGAGTGCGCCCACGACGTGGTGGAGGCCGCCGACCTGGTGGGCTCCACCGACTTCATCATCCGGGCCGTGGCCGAGGCCCCGGCCGGCGCGGTGATCGGGGTGGGCACCGAGATCCACCTGGTCAAGCGGCTCGACGACGAGACACCGGGGAAGACCGTGGTCTCCCTCGATCCGCTGGTCTGCCCGTGCTCGACCATGTTCCGCATCGACGCCGCCCACCTGGCCTGGGTGCTGGAGGGCCTGGTGGCCGGCGAGGTGCGCAACCGGATCACCGTCGACGACGACACGGCGGCGTGGGCCAAGGTCGCCCTGGAGCGGATGCTGGCCACCGTCTGACGACGGGCCGCCCGGGCGCCTAGGTCCGGGAGGCCGCCTTGGCGCTCCCCGCCTTCTTGGCCGGCGCCTCGGGCTTGGCCTTCTTGTCGACCGCGACCTTGGCGCCCTCTTTCTTCGCGGGCTTGGCCACCGCCTGCGCCGGCTTCTGCTCGACCTTGGCGCCCTTGGCCGGGGCGACTTCCAGCTGACCGTTGTCGAGCTTGTTCACGACCAGCAGCCCCTTCTGGGCGGCCTCGAGGCAGAACTTGGAGAACTTGGAGAAGTTCAGATCCTTCTCATCGAAGGTGCTGTCGATCTCCTGCATCACCTGCTTGAGCCGGTCGCTGCGCATGACATCGCCGTTGCGGACCATGCGGTCGATCGACTCGGTGACGAGCTCCCACGGATCACGCTTCTGTCCGTTGCTCTCCTCACCCGCCTTCACGAGGCCGGCGAGTGCGTTGTACGAGTAATACTCGTCGCAGTTCTGCACGAGGAGGTCGCTCGACGACTCCCGGATGCCGACGCCGATCACGTACTTTCCGTACTCCTTGATCTTCATCACGAGGCTCGAGAAATCCGAGTCCCCCGAGAGGAGGATGAAGGTGCCGATCTCGGGCCGCGTGAAGACGAGCTCCATGGCATCGATCGCGAGGCGGATGTCGGTGGCGTTCTTCTTGGCCGAGCCGTAGGCCGGTGCCATGATCATGTCGATCGACGACTCGGCGAGCGGCACGATGTACTGAGGATAGCGACGCCAATCGGCGTACGCGCGCTGTACCGCGACCTTTCCCTTGATGATGTCGGAACCGAGGAGGTTCCGGAGTTCCTGACCGAGGTCGGAACGGATCCCCATCGTGACGTTGTCGAAGTCGATCAGGAGGGCGGCGTTCGGGGCATGGACGATGCCGCCAATTCCGCTGTGGGCGACCGCTTGGGGGCCGCGATGCATGGGTGCGATGGGCGCCAGATCGGAAGAGCACACGTCTGAACT
>CAXBRB010000290.1:0-2220 GCA_963977795.1 uncultured Acidimicrobiaceae bacterium | reverse complement strand
GGGATGGACCGATGCCATCGGATCGCCCTCGTCGCCCGCCACATGGACCAGCTCGGCCATGACCGCCTCCACGCCGGCAGGGTTGCCGGCCAGATCGGCGGCCCGCAGGAGCATCCGATAGAGCCGCTCGTCGTAGGGGCTGACCAGGAGACCGCGCCGGGCTGCCCACTCCATCCCCGGGGCATCGCCGTCCCGGAAGCAGGCACCCGCCAGACGTCCGGCGGTGTCGACCACCGTGGCCTCGATGAGCGGTGCCGTCCCATCGAGCACGGCCCAGTCGCTGCTCCGGAGCCCGTCGAACGGGCGCCCCCGGACAAGTGTCAGCGCCTCCCGCCAGTTCGCGGGTGCTTCTGTCTCCGCCAGGCGCCGGAACTCGGCCCAGTCCGTCGTCACCGACGGCCCAACGGCGAGCCGCCCATGGGACCGAGGAAGGTGGTCGGATCCGTCTGCTGCCCGGCCGAGGGCCCGTCGGGCCACCGAGACCGTGGAGTGGAGGCTGGACGGCGCCATGAGCCGGTCCGGCCAGAGCGCAGTCATCCAGCGGTCGTTCTCCACGCCGTCGGGATGGAGCGCCAGGTAGACGACGAGCTCACGGGCCCAGGCCCGCGTGAACGGCCGGTCCGCACCCCGGACCTCGACCGGACCGAGCACCGCCACCTCGATCCCAGAGGTGTCGGATGTGCCGCCAGAAGGCGGCGGCCCGGTGCCGTCCGCCTGGGCACGGCAGTCGGACCGACCGTCCGGGGTGGGCACTCGCTGAACCGTCCGGTCGGTGCCGGGATCCCGGAAGGGCATGACCTGACCGGGACGGGCTCCCGATCCCGGCCGGCTCTGGTCGAGATACTCCAGGACGGCAGCGACGTCGCCGGTGGACACGGTCTGCAGCTCGACCGGCCCGGCACTTGCCGTGTCGGGCGTGCCCACAGGAGGTAGCACTGTCCATCCGGCAGGGGTCACCCGCAGCCCCGGGCGCCCGGTGCGCCTTGCCCCCTCGTCTGCCCGAGCGGGAAGCCCCGGCGTGGTCGGGTCGGTCGTGAACACCACGACGGCGAGATCAGACCCCGCAGCTGCGTGCGCCACCAGGGGGCCCACGACCTCGTCTCCCGTTCCCGGGGCGCAGATGACGACGGTCACCCCTTCTGGCCGTCGCGATCCGACGGATGGTCGCCCCACCAGCGTCGCCACGTCCGCTGCAGACAGGAGCTCCACCCCGGGGAAGCGGGTGAGCTCTGCGCCGAAACCGTGGAGCAGCAGGCGCGTGGCGGTGCTCCGGGGACTCGTCGCCAGCTCGAGCGCCATCGCACGGGCGACACCATCGGCTTCCAGGTCCTCGGCCACCACGACCACGGGGCCCACCGCACCGAGATCGGCGAAGGCCACCTCTGCCCCCATGGTCGCCATGGCGACCAGCACGGGACGTGCCGTTCCCTCCGGCCCCGCACCACCCCGTCCGACTCGTCCTGCAGCGAGCAGGTTCCTCGGGATGGACGCTCCATCGGCGGCGGTCGTCGCGAATCCCGGCGGGAGTGGCTGGCGATCGACCGGCCCGGCGACCGTGACGGTGACCTGCACCTCGCCGACGTGCACCGCCACCACGGGCGGACGACCGCCCGACGACAGCCCCGGAGCGCCCCACGCCGCGATGGCGGCGTGGGCCAACGCCAGTGCGCCCTCCGCCGATCCGTGCCGCAGGCGCGCCTCGAACACCTCGTCCGAGCCGGCCCGACCCGGGGCGCCGCCGTTCGTCGAGCGGCGGCGGACCTGTCGCCAGCGCTCCGCCAGATCGAGCACGCCGATGCCGATGACCCCCGCCCCGATGGGAGTGACCGAGCGGGGATCCACCGGGGGGTCCGGTCGGCGGGGACCTGACGGTCCGGTGCCGGCCGGAAGAGCGAGCCGCCATCCGACGGCGAGCTGGTGGGCGGGGGTGAGCGACCTGCCGTCCGGCTGGATGATGCCGTAGTTCCGCTCGGCGATCTCCCGCCAACGGGTCCCGCTGCCGAGCGCTCCCTCGGCGATCGACCACAGCGTCTGCCGCGGCCCGACGACATGGATCCGCTCGCCGTCCCCGCTCCCGAGCCCGACATCCCCTTCGCCAGGGAACGACCGGGGAGCCTCACTGCGGACCGGTCGGTCCGAACGCACCCGGGCCGCCTGTGCTGGGCCGTCGGCGGGCCCGGCCGCTGGCGCCGCCGCCGCCGGCCGGGGCAGGGGCGACCC
>CAXBRB010000289.1:0-2257 GCA_963977795.1 uncultured Acidimicrobiaceae bacterium | reverse complement strand
GGAGAAGCTCGACCTGGCCATGGGTGCCGACGTGCTGGTCTGCTCCGACCACCCCGAGGCGACCGAGGCCACGGTGGCCCTGGTCGACCGCATCGAGGGGCTGCGGGGCATCGACGCCGGGTCGATGACCCAGGCCTCGGCCATCGAGGCCTTCACCGCCGTGCTGATCACCGTCAACATCCGCCACAGGGTCCACGCCGCCGTCCGGCTGTCCGGGTTCGACGGGGCGTGAGCACCCCGGAGGGCGGTCCTTCCGGCGCGGGTGGGCCGATGCGGCTCTACGACACGGCCCGGGGCGACGTCGTCCCCTTCGAGCCGGGCGAGGTGGTCACCCTCTACTCGTGCGGGATCACGCCGTACGACTCGGCCCACCTCGGGCACGCCCAGGTCTACCTGACCTTCGACATCCTCCAGCGCCGGCTGCGCGACCTCGGGCACGAGACCCGATGCGTCCGCAACATCACCGACGTGGACGATGACATCCTCCGCAAGGCCCGCTCGCTGGGGGTCCACTACCTCGACCTGGCGGCCGAGGAGATCGCCCGCTTCGACCGGGACATGGACGCCCTGGGGCTGCTGCCCGCATGGTCGGAGCCCCGGGCCACCTCGGCCATCCCGGAGATCCTCACCCTGATCGGCGCCGTGCTCGACTCGGGCCACGCCTACCGCGCCGACGGTGCCGTCTACTTCGACGTCACCACCTTCCCCCGCTTCGGCGAGGTCAGCCACTTCGACCACGCCACCATGCTGGCCATGGCCGCCGAGCACGGCGGCAACCCCGACGACCCGGCCAAGCGCCATCCGCTGGACTTCGTGCTCTGGCAGCCGTCGCTCCCCGACGAGCCGGCCTGGGAGTCCCGCTGGGGCCCGGGCCGCCCCGGCTGGCACATCGAGTGCTCGGCGCTGGCCCTGCGGGAGCTGGGGGAGACCATCGACGTCCACGGCGGCGGGCGGGACCTCGTCTTCCCCCACCACGAGTGCGAGACGGCCCAGTCCGAGTCGGCCACCGGCGCCCCCTTCGTGCGCCACTGGCTGCACGTCGGCCTGGTCGGCCTGGACGGGACGAAGATGTCCAAGTCGCTGGGCAACCTGGTCTTCGTGGGGCGGCTCCTCGAGGAGTGGGAGCCTGCGGTGGTCCGCCTGGCCCTGCTGTCGCACCACTACCGGCCGGACTGGCAGTGGGCCGACGGCGACCTGGCAGACGCCACCCAGCGCCTGGAGGCCTGGCGGGCCGCCCCGGTCGGGGGTGGCGACGACGAGGCCGGGCTGGCCCTGGTGCGCGCCGCTCTCGACGACGACCTCGACACGCCCGGCGCCCTGGCCGCGCTCGACGACGAGGCTGCGGCCGGCCGCCCGGTGGGCCGTGGGGCGGCCCTGCTGGGCGTTACCCTGTAGGCCACCAGCACCCGTCGGCCCGGGCGGCGGCGGGCGGGGCGCCAACGCTCCGTCGTCCCGCCTCCGGGGCGCCCCACGTCGTCGCCCCCGTCGTCGTCCCACCAAGAAAGGCACCCCCCATGGCAGCGGTCTCCGTCCGGCTCCCCGATGGCACCACCAAGGAGCTCGAGCCCGGCACCACGGCCCTGGGCCTGGCCGAGGCCATCGGCCCCCGGCTGGCCAGAGCGGCGGTGGCCGCCACAGTCGACGGGCGCACCGTCGACCTCGCCACCCCGCTGGTCGACGGATCCGAGGTCGCCGTGGTGACCGAGGCCACGCCGGAAGGCCGCGAGGTCCTCCGTCACTCCACGGCGCACGTGCTGGCCCAGGCCGTGCTCCGGCTGTGGCCCGGCGCCCACTTCGCCATCGGACCGGTCATCGAGGACGGCTTCTACTACGACTTCGAGCTGCCGGACGGCGCCCGGTTCAGCGACGGGGACCTGGAGCGGATCGCCGACGAGATGCGGGCCATCATCGCCGAGGACCAGCCCTTCGTGCGCCAGGAGCACACCTTTGCCGAGGGGCTCGACCTCTTCGCCGACCAGCCCTTCAAGCGGGAGATCATCGAGGCCGTGGGCGCCGGCGGCGAGGGGGTGGACGCGCTGGCCGAGGGTGCGTCGCCGACGTCGGTGTCGACGTACTGGAACTCGCCTGGGTTCACCGATCTGTGCCGGGGGCCCCACGTCCCGGCCACCGGCCGCCTCGGGCACTTCGCCCTCATGCGGGTGGCCGGCGCCTACTGGCGGGGCGACGAGAAGCGCCAGCAGCTCCAGCGGATCTACGGCACGGCCTGGGAGTCGCAGGCCGCCCTGGCCGAGCACCT
>CAXBRB010000288.1:0-2288 GCA_963977795.1 uncultured Acidimicrobiaceae bacterium | reverse complement strand
TTTCAAGCAGAAGACGGCATACGAGATGTAGCCGTGACTGGAGTTCAGACGTGTGCTCTTCCGATCTGTGGCGAGCGGGCGGGCGCCGTCGTCAGGGTCGTCCTCCGGATCGTCGGCGCGGTGGCCGGAGCGGTTCCCGGTGCGGGCACCTTCGGGCCGGGCGATGCCGCGGGCGGCCAGGAAGGCCCGCACGCCGTCGGCCCGGGGTCGGCCGTCCACCGTGGCCCGGTACTCGGCCCCGGGGTCGAACGGGGCGAGGGCCCGTCCGGTGCGGTCCGCCTCGTCCGCCAGCACCCGGTCCAGCACCGACCGCCAGGCGGCGGCGTGGACCTCGTCGGTCCGGGTCAGCACCCCGTCGAGGTCGAACAGCCAGGCGTCGTAGGGGCCGTCCGGGCAACCGTGCCACGGACACCACGGCAGGCGCCCGTGCGGTCGGGCGGGACCCGGCCGTCCCCCCTGCCGACCGGGCGGGGGCGGGAGGAGGAGGTGGCCGGTGGGGGCGCTCACCGGACCAGCTCCCCGACAGGTTCGGCGGCCGCCCAGGCCAGGGGCTCGGCCCGCACCAGGAGGAGGGGGCGCTCGGTCCGCTCGAGCAGCTGGCGCACCACCCGGGCGTGTCCGGCACCCGGATCGCCCCGCCAGCAGACCAGGATCAGATCGACCCCGGTGCTCCGTTCGAGGATCCGCTCCACCGGGTCGCCGGCCCGCACGGCCAGCCGGGCGTCGCCCAGCTGGTGCCGGCGGCACAGCTCGGCGTGCCAGGCCTCCGCATGGTGACCGGCCCCCTCCCACATGGGCGGTCGGGTGGACTCGTCGAGCACGTGGAGCTGGTGGACGTCGAACCCCAGCCGGACGGCCCGCTCGGCCCACCGGTGGAGCACCCGCTGCTCCTCCCGGGTGAAGTCGGTGGGGACCATGACCCGGAGGTGGCGGCCGGGAGCCGTGTCCCCGTGATCCTCCGGCCCGGGCGGGAGGACCAGCACGGGGTCGCCGGTGCCCGCCGCGTGGTCCAGCACCGCAGCAACCCGGCCGGAGCCGGCGCCGGCGTCCCCCGCCTCCTCATAGGCCGGGAGCAGGCCGGCCAGGGCGGCGGCGGCGGCGACCACCGGCTGCCAGAAGGCCGCCCCGCCGCCGAAGACGTGGAGCCGGCGCCAGGTGTCCGGTGCGGCTGCGGAGCCAGGAGGCCTCACCCGACCCACCCCCCGGGCGGCTCGACGCAGGACCGGGTGCCGTGGACCGAGACGGTGACGGGCCGGTCGGTCCCCACGTGGACCCGGTCGCCTTGTGCGTCGAGGTGCAGCCGGGCGCCGTGCCAGCGCAGGCGGACCCGGAGGGCCGACCAGGACTCGGGCAGGCGAGGTTCCAGCACCAGGACCCGGTCGTCGGGCCGGCAGACCCGCAGGCCCAGGAAACCGGTGACGGCGGCCTGCCACAGCCCCCCCATGGTGGCCAGGTGCACGCCGCCCGCCGTGGTGCCGGTGAGGTCGTCCACGTCCACGGCGCACGCCACCCGGAACAGCGCCAGGGCCTCCTCGGGCCGGCCGGCCCGGGCCAGGAGGGTGGCGTGCACGGCAGGCGACAGCGAGCTGCCGTGGGCGGTGCGGGGCAGGTAGCGCTCCAGGTCGGCCGGGAGCGACCCGTCGGGCAGGGCATCGGGGATGAGCAGGTGGGCCATGAGCACGTCGGCCTGCTTGATGATCTGGCTGGCCGCCGTCCGCTCGGCCCCGAGCACCAGGTCGGCGGCCAGCGGCGGCCGGCCGAGGTCGGACACGACCAGCGGCTCGAGGGCGTCGTAGCCGGCGAACTGCTCGTGGACCCGGCGGACCGGGTCGTACCCGTCGACCAGAGCGCAGGCGGCCCGCCGCCACGCCTCGGCCTCGGCGGTGCTGGCAGTGCCGGACGTGCCGAACGTGCCGTGGGCATCCACCAGCTCGGCGGCCCGCTCCAGGTTCCACCGGACCATCAGGTTGGTGAAGGCGTTGTCGTCGACACCTTCGTGGTACTCGTCGGGGCCGGTCACCCCGTCGATGTGGGCCCGGCCCTCGGCGTCCCACCGGAGCCGGGACGCCCACCACCGCGCCGTCTCGACCACCAGGGCGCCGGCCGGACCGGCCAGCAGGGTGGGATCGCCGCGCCAGGCAGCGACCTGCCAGGCGCCCCAGGCCACGTCGGCCGTCACGTGCTCCTCCAGGTCGCCGGTCCGGATGGCCACGAGGTCAGATCGGAAGAGCACACGTCTGAACTCCAGTCACGGCTACATCTCGTATGCCGTCTTCTGCTTGAAAAAA
>CAXBRB010000287.1:0-2293 GCA_963977795.1 uncultured Acidimicrobiaceae bacterium | reverse complement strand
TACGAGATGTAGCCGTGACTGGAGTTCAGACGTGTGCTCTTCCGATCTGGGATCGAGCTGATCGAGGAGGGCGCCGGCACCACCACGGTGCGGCTGGCCTACAGCGAGATCGACAAGGCCCGGACCGTGTTCGTCTGGGGCGGCTCGCCACCTCCGGGCGGCCGGGCCGGTGCGGGCCGGTCGCCCGGTGGGAAGCAGCCAGACGGCAAGCAGTCGGAGAAGAAGAGGAAGCAGGTCGCAACCCCATGAGCAAGACGAACTTCGAGTTCCTCGACGCCCTCGGCCAGATCGCCCGCGACAAGGGCATCTCCGTGGAGACGCTCCTCGACGCCCTGGCCAACGCCCTGGTGGCGGCGTACAAGCGGCGTCCCGACGCCGCTGAGGAGGCGGTGGTCACCATCGACCCCGACTCGGGAGAGATCCGCGTCTACGGACAGGAACTGGACGAGGAGGGGAACGTCGTCCGTGAGTGGGACGACACCCCCGATGACTTCGGCCGCATCGCCGCCCAGACGGCCAAGCAAGTCATCCTCCAGCGGATCCGGGAGGTCGAGCGGGACCTGAAGTACGAGGAGTACGCCGGCCGGGAGGGCGACATCGTCACCGGCATCGTCCAGCAGACCGACAACCGCTACACCCTTCTCGACCTGGGCAAGGTCGAGGCCCTGCTGCCCCAGGCCGAGCAGGTCTCCTACGAGCGCTACGAGCACGGGGCGCGCCTGAAGGCCTACATCGTGGAGGTCCGCAAGACCACCAAGGGTCCCCAGATCGTGGTCAGCCGGAGCCACCCGGGCCTGATCAAGCGCCTCTTCGAGCTGGAGGTCCCCGAGATCTCCTCGGGGGCGGTGGAGATCAAGGCCGCTGCCCGCGAGCCCGGCCACCGGACCAAGATCGCCGTGTGGTCGAACGATCCCAACGTCGACCCGGTCGGCGCCTGCGTGGGGGCCCGCGGGTCGCGTGTGCGCATGGTGACCAACGAGCTCCGGGGCGAGCGGGTCGACGTGGTCCCGTTCTCGGACGATCCCGTCGAGCTCATCCAGTCGGCCCTGGCCCCGGCCCGGGTCCGTGAGGTCCGCCTCGACGACGAGACCGGGACGGCCACCGTGATCGTGAGCGACTACCAGCTCTCCCTGGCCATCGGCAAGGAAGGGCAGAACGCCCGCCTGGCCGCACGGCTGACCGGCTGGCGCATCGACATCAAGAGCGAGACCCAGCTGGCCGAGGAGGAGGCCGGGTACGGCGGCGAGGAGTGGGCCGAGGGCGAGTGGATCGAGAACGAGGCCGGCGAGATGGTCTGGCAGCCCGCCGAGGGCGGCGAGGCGGTGTCGGCGGCCGAGTGGTCCCAGGGTGCCGGCCCGGCCGACGCCGAGGCCGGCGAGTCCTCTGACGAGGCTCCCGCTGATGACACCGCCGCCACGGGTGACGGTGGTGACGCCGTCGAGCAGGCCGCCGACGATCCCGGGGCCGACGATGCGGCCCCCGACGGGGCCGACGATGAGGCGGCGCCGGCCGGGGAGGACCCGGCATAGCGCCTGAGCGGACCTGCATCGGGTGCCGGCGGAAGGGTCCGTTGGACACCATGGTGCGGGTGGTGCGCCTGGCGGACGGGACGGCGGCGGTGGGCCGCACGCTCCCTGGCCGGGGGGCGTGGCTGTGCGCCGGATCGCCGGAGTGCCTGGCTGCCGCCCGGCGGCGCCGAGCGTTCGATCGGGCCCTGCGTGGTCCGGTGGTCGACGCCTCGCTCGAGCGGCTCGACGAGGAAGGGCTTCCGGGGCGGCCGGGAGCAGGAGGAGGGCCGGGGGCGGGTCCGCCGCCGTGATGTGCGAGGATGGGGTCGTATGTGCGCATGGGCACCGACGACATGGACGGAAGGGCAGTAGCACCAGTTGCCACCGAAGAAGATCCGGGTTCACGAGCTCGCCAAAGAGCTCGGCCTGACCACCAAGGAGGCACTCGACCTCTGTCAGTCCTTGGGGATGGGCGTGAAGAGCGCCTCGTCCTCGATCGAGGACGCCCAGGCTGACCGCGCCCGGCGGAAGGCGGACGCCGAGGGCCTGCGCCGCGAGGTGGCGCCCGAGGAGCCGCCAGCCCCGGCCAAGAAGGCTGCCGCCAAGAAGGCCGCTCCGCCTGCGGAGACCCCTGCACCCGAGACGCCCGCTGCCCCGGCCGCCGAGCCGGCGGCACCGGTCAAGCGCACCGGCGCCCGCCTCGTCACCAGCCGGCCCGCCTCGGAGCAGCCTGGCGTGGCCGCCGTGCCCCCTGCGCCGGCCCGGCCCGCTCCTGCGCCGGCCCC
>CAXBRB010000286.1:0-2306 GCA_963977795.1 uncultured Acidimicrobiaceae bacterium | reverse complement strand
TTTTTTTTTTTAATGATACGGCGACCACCGAGATCTACACTCTTTCCCTACACGACGCTCTTCCGATCTCGGGGGTGGCCGTCATCCGGTCGCGCGGCCCGGCACCGGCCCAGGACCCCCAGACGACCGCCGCCGACAGCCGCACGGCCCGGCTGGTCACCCTCGGCCTCCGCGACCTCCCCGCCGGGTGGGCGGTGGCCCCCACGGCCACGGCACCCGTGCGGCCGCCCCTGCCGGCCCCGGCCGTCCAGAGCGGCGCCGACAGCACCTTGGCCATCTGCCTGGGCAGCGACCCGGCCACCGTGGCCGGGCTCCTCGGGCAGGTGCCGCTGCCCGGGACAGCCGCCACCTACGCCTCGCCGACCTTCCAGAGCCCGACCGGACCCGCCGTGGCCATGTCGGGCCGGACCACCGTCCTGTCCGACCCGGCCCAGATCCGCACCCTCGGGTCCACGTTGACCGGGCCGAACTTCCTGCCCTGCCTGACCCAGTACGAGGGCACGATGATCGCCGGTGCGGTCACCGGGGCCACGGTGGCCACCCGGCCGGTCGCCCTGCCGGCGCCGGCCGGCACGCAGGCCGTCGGCGTGGTGTCCACCTACACGCTGCCCGGGGTGGGGACCGAGGTCGTCGGCCAGGCCTTCATCTTCGGCGGCGCCGTCCTGTCGGTGATGGTCCCGACCACGTCGGGGGCCGACATCCCTGCTGACGTGTTCAGCGCCGCCTACGGACGGGTGGCGGCCCGGGTGGCCGCCGCAGCCAAGTAGCGGGCGGGGCACACCTCAGGGCGCACCCGTCGGACCGGGCCTCACGACCTGGCCGGTCTCCGGCTTGCCTCAGGCGGCGCGACCCTCCGGGGCCAGGCGGGCGATGGCGGCCAGGGCCCGGTAGGCGGCCTCGGCCGGTCCGGTCTCGTCGGGCCGCACCAGGTTGGCCATGATCCGGAGGATCCACGTCATGAGGGTCTCCGAGTACATTCCCGTCCCCACGCAGAGCTGCATGAGCTCGGGCCGGCTGATGACCCGGATGAAGGCCCGGGCCACCTTGTAGTAGAGGCCGTAGGCGTCGTCCAGACGCTCCTCGTAGCGCTGGAGGGCGGCCACCCCGCCGCCCGAGAGGGCCTCGCCGACGGAGGCGGCGGCCAGGCGGCCGGTCTCGTAGCCGTAGGCGATGCCCTCGCCGTTGAACGGGTTGATGGTGCCCGCCGCGTCGCCGACCACCAGGGTGGTGGCCCCCACCCGAGGCCCGACGGCCAGGCCCATGGGCAGGCGGCCACCGGTGGCCGGCCCGAGGCTGGTGGCCTCGGAGAGCTCCCACTCCTTGGGGGCCCAGGCCACGAAGTGGTGCATGAGGGTGGTGGTGTTCACGCCCTTCCACCGCCGGTCGGTGGAGAGGAGGCCCACGCCGACGTTCACCCGGCCGTCGCCGAGCGGGAAGATCCAGCCGTACCCGGGGACCACGTTGCCCTCGCCGTCGCGGATGTCGAGGTGCGACTCGATGAAGGGCTGGTCGTGGCCGGGCGAGGTGTAGTAGCCGCGCAGGGCCATCCCCATGGGCTGGCTCCGGTTGCGGGCCGTGCCGAGGGCCCGGCCGAAGCGGGAGTTGGCCCCGTCGGCCACCACCACGTACCGGGCCCGGACCTCCCGGGTCTGGCCGGTGGCCTTCTCCTTGACCACCGCACCGACGCACGACGGCAGCGGGGTGCCGGGCCCGGGGGCCACGGCCGTGTCGAGGAGGGGCTCCACGGCCTCCGTGCCCTGCCAGACGGTGGCCCCGGCCTTGGCCGCCCGCTCGTTGACCAGGGCGTCGAGGTCGTGGCGGCCACGCACGACGGCGTGACCCGCGCCTACACCTCGCACTGGGTGAGCCAGATCTCGTTCGAGGAACCGATCGTGATGGCCAGCGTGTCGCCGAAGCACGACACCTACCCCCTCATGATCGCGAGCGGCGCGTTCACGGTGTCGTTCCTCGCCGGCGACCAGGTCGACGTCGGCCAGTACTTCTCGTACCCGGGGCACCGGTTCCACCACATCGCCGAGGAGTACCTCACGGAGGTGGACGGGCACCCGGTGGTCGTCGACTCCCTCGCGTGGATCCACTGCGAGATCTTCGAGACGAAGTCGATGGTCGACCACGAGCTGCTCTTCGCGCGGGTCACCGAGTACGGCTACGGCCGCCTCAAGGAGGCCCCGCTCGTCTACTCCTCGCGCCACGGGTGGCGCGTCGCCAACGACAAGGCGCGGGCGCCCGGCGAGAGTCCGCGCGACGTGTTGCTCGCCCGTCTCGCGGCAGCGGGCTACGACACC
>CAXBRB010000285.1:0-2336 GCA_963977795.1 uncultured Acidimicrobiaceae bacterium | reverse complement strand
CGGCGCCACCATGCTGGCCGCGGTGGGGGTGGCACGGGCGGCCGGTGCCCGCCGGGTGGTGGTAGCCGTGCCGGTGGCGTCACCGTCGGCCGTCCAGACCCTGGCCGATGAGGCGGACGCCGTCATCGCCCTGGTCGTGCCCGAGGGGTTCCGCGCCGTGGGCGAGCACTACCAGGACTTCCACGAGATGACCGATGACGAGGTATCCGCCTGCCTGGACGCCGCCGTCCGCCCCGGACCCGACCGGCCCGGCGAAGCAGCGACCGGCACATCAGCATCGGCGGCCACCGGCCAGCCGACGGACAGCCCGGCCCGAGATGTCGTCGTCACCGCTCCCGGGGTGCCGGAGCTTGCCGGGATCCTCCGGGTGCCGGCCGGGGTCCGGGGTGTGGTGCTCTTCGCCCACGGCAGCGGCAGCTCCCGCACCAGCCCGAGGAACCGCATGATGGCCGAGCACCTGGCCGCTGCCGGGTTCGCCACCCTCCTCTTCGATCTGCTCACGGCCCGGGAGTCGGACGACCGGGCCAACGTCTTCGACATCGGGCTCCTGGCCCGGCGCCTGGGCATGGCCACGGCCTGGGTGCGCGCCCAGGAGCCCACCGCCGGACTGCCGGTGGGCTACTTCGGGGCCAGCACCGGAGCAGGGGCCGCGCTGCGGGCCGCCGCCGAGCCCGAGGCGTCCGTGGCCGCCGTGGTGTCCCGGGGGGGTCGTCCCGATCTGGCCGGGCACCACCTGGCCGAGGTGACCTGCCCCGTCCTCCTGGTGGTGGGAGGAGCGGATCACCAGGTGCTCGAGCTGAACCGGCACGCTGCTGACCAGCTGGGCGGACCCCGCTCGCTGGTGGTGGTTCCCGGGGCCGGTCACCTGTTCGAGGAGCGCGGTGCGCTGGAGACGGTGGCCCGCCTGGCCGTCCGCTGGTTCGACCGGTACTTGGCGGAACCCCCTCCCGAGGACGACGCACGCTCGGTTCCGTCGGCACGCGCAGCGCACTCCGGCTGATCAGCGAGCCGTCAGCGGTGGAGGAGCGGGCCGGTGCGGGGACCCGACCACCGGTGCAGCCGGGCTGCCGGCGGCGGCCGATCGCCACGGCCGTGGCCACGGCGCACCAGGACGGCGATGGCGGCCAGGAGGAGCGCCCCCGACAGCATCGCCACCACCGGAGCGCCGAGCCGCTGGCCGAAGAAGCGGCCCAGGGTCCAGGGCAGGAAGATGAAGACACCGAGGACACCCGGGGCCAGGGCCACCACCTCGTCCTCGGCCACCCCGAGGCTGACCCAGCCCAGGGCAGTGGCCAGGCCGACCAGAGGGGCCAGCCAGGGCAGCTGGCCGCCCACCACCGCGCAGGCCACCATCGAGGTCAGGACGCCGACAGGGAAGCCGATGATGGCCGGGGCCAGGCGCTCCTGCCAGGCCAGGCCGGCCCACGAGACGCCCAAGACCCACAGGGCCAGGCCGATCAGGGCGCCGTGGCCGCCCGCCCAGGCGATGCCGGCGCCCAGGGCGACCGCCGTGCCCACGAAGGTCTCGAGGTGCTGGAGGGGACGGTCACACCCCCACCACAGGCCGGCGGCCACCAGGGCGGCGAGACCGCCGGCGCTCAGGGCCACCGGGGGACCGGTGACGTCGGCCACCTCGGCGGCGGTGAGCCCACCAAAGGCGGCGGCGGCCCCGCCGGCGATGGCCCACAGGAACCCCCGGAGGCGCCACGTCACCGTGTCCGACTCGCCCACGGCCGCCCCGACGCCGGCAGCGAGCGCACCCACCGCTGCCGCCACACCGAGGTGCCCGGCGGTGCCCAGGCCGTGCCACGCCCGTCCGACGAGCATGCCGGACCCGACGGCCAGGAGGATGCCGCCCACGTAGGCCAGCGCCTCCACTGCCGGGCTGATCCGTCCCCGTGGTCGGTGCGGGACGCCGGACGGCGCCGCTTCAGGCACCCCGTGCGGAGCGGCGTCGAAGGCGGCGATGGCCTCGGCCTGCTCGGCGGTGATGATCCCGGCCGCCACCCAGGCCGCCGGGCCGGACGGCGGCGGGCCCGCCACCGGTGCACCCCGTCGACCAGGCCGCCACCGCAGCGCACCGTATGAGCCGACCACCGCCACCAGGATCACCAGGAATGCGATCATCCGCATCGTCCGCCTCCTCCATCCGACGTCAGCGACGCTGACGCTGCCCGTCCATGGTCCGCCTCCCCGCCGGGTCGGACCAGGGCCGGAGGTCCCGGTCGCCTCCTGCGGGGCGCCGTGCCGGCCGACCGGGTGCAGGTCCGCTACGTTGCGCGCCATGCCGCCGGCCGACGCCCACCGTCTCGGGGCGGCCCACCAGGCCCGCCTCG
>CAXBRB010000284.1:0-2338 GCA_963977795.1 uncultured Acidimicrobiaceae bacterium | reverse complement strand
CAGCAGCGCCTCCTGGTGTCCGACGGGCTGGCCGGCCGCATGGCTGCCCTGATCGAGCTGTGCGACGCCATGGCCTCCGACGTCACCGGCCTGCTGGCCGCCGGCGGACCGTCGGGCGCTGACGCCGCTCCGGGGTAGCGACGCCGCCCCGTGGGCGACGCCCGGCGTCCGGGGCGCCTCGCTAGGGTCGGGCGCTGACGCCAGGTCCGCGGGACAGGGCCACGACGACCGCAAGGGGAGGGGATCTCCACCATGACCACCACCGGGACCGATCTCGACGTCCGGCATCTCTCGGGCACCATCGGTGCCGAGATCCGCGGGGTCGACCTCCGTGACCTCGATGACGCCGCCGTGGCCGGGATCCGCCAGGTCCTGCTGGAGCGCAAGGTCGTGTTCTTCCCGGGCCAGCAGCTCGACCAGGAGTCGCACGTGGCCTTCGCCTCTCGGTTCGGCGAGCTCACCGAGGGCCACCCGGTCATCCCGGGCGTCGACGGCCACCCCAACCTCTTCGAGATCGACTACTCGGCTCCCCGGGACGTCTACGCCTCCTACGGCGACGTCTCGACCCGGACCCAGGGGCTCGACTGGCACACCGACGTCACCTTCGTCGAGCGCCCGCCGCTCGGCTCGGTGCTGCGGGCGGTGGTCATCCCGCCGTCCGGGGGCGACACCCTCTTCGCCGACCAGCAGGCCGCCTTCGACGCCCTGAGCCCGGCGCTGCAGGGGTTCCTGCGGTCGCTCCACGCCGTCCACGACGGCCGGGCGGCCTTCCAGGCCGCCTTCGACGCCACCGGTGCGGGCCGGTGGGAGGGGGCGGAGCTGGCCGAGCTGCGGCCGGTGGTCCACCCGGTGGTGCGCACCCATCCCGAGACAGGACGGGCCGGCCTCTTCGTCAACCCGGGCTTCACGTCGCACATCGTCGAGCTCGAGCGGTCCGAGAGCGACGCCCTGCTCCGGTTCCTCTACGCCCATTCGGTGCGCCCCGAGTTCACCGTCCGCTACCACTGGTCGGCAGGGGACGTCGGCTTCTGGGACAACCGCGCCACCCAGCACTCCGTGGTCGGCGACTTCGGCGACCAGGCCCGCGTCATCCAGCGGGTCACCCTGCGCGGCGACGCCCCGGTCTGACCCTGCGGGCCGGGCTGTGCCGGCCCCGACGGATCAGGGCACCTGCCGGGCCCGACAGATCCGGGCACCTGCCGGGCCCTGCGGCTCAGGGCACCTGCCGGGCCACCAGGAAGGCGGTGATGCCGTCGGCGAGGCCCTGGGCCGCCCGCTGGCGCCAGGCCCCGTCCTCCACCAGGCCGGCGTCGAGGAGGTTCTGCATGTTGGCGCACTCGACCAGGACCTTGGGCACCGTCGAGCGGTTGAGGCCGCCGAGGTCGGCCCGTCGGACGACGCCGTCACTCCCGGCGTAGTCGGAGGGGGGCTCGCCGGTGGCCGCGGCGAGGGCCCCCCGCACCGCCCCGCCCAGGAGGGCCGAGTCCGGCACGATGGCCCGGTTGTCGCTGACCGGGCTCACCACCGGGAGGGGCTCGATGACCTGGAAGCCCCGCCCCCACGATGGCCCGCCGTCCCCGTGGATGGAGACGGCGGCATCGGCCCCGGCGGCGTTGGCGATGGCCGCCCGGTCGGGGACGCAGGGGCCGACCCCGGTGTCGTCGGTCCGGGTGAGCACCACCGTGGCCCCGCCGGCCTGGAGGACGGCGGCCAGGCGGAGGGCCACGTCGAAGGTGAAGGCGTGCTCGGGGTAGCCCGCCGGGGTCTCGGTGCCCACGGTGTCGCACGGCTCGGTGAACCCGCCGCCGTCGACCGGTACGGCGATGGCCGCCGGGTCGGCGCCATTGCCTCCGTCGTGGCCGGGGTCGACGGCCACCGTGGTGCCCACCAGCGGCGGCACCGACACCGACCCGAGGTCGGGCGCCCCCCCGAAGGCCACCACGGTGCCGTCGGCGGAGACGACCCGGTAGCCGGAGGGCGTGGTGGAGAGGACCGAGGCGGCCCGGGCCAGGTGGCCGACAGCAGATCCGGCGAAGGACGCGCCGAAGCAGAACACCCCGCCGTCGGCGGCCACCAGGCGGTAGGCGCCCGGGCCGACCGCCCCCATGGCCACCACCGGGGACGCCAGCGGCGACCCGCCCATGGAGCCGGCGAAGGCGGCGTCGCCGAAGGCGAAGATCCCCCCGTCGGACGCCACCAGCCAGTAGCCGCGGCCGTCAGGGGTGGCCGCCATGCCCACCACCGGCCGGTTGAGGCGGGTGCCGCCCATGGAGCCGGCGAAGGCGGCGTCGCCGAAGGCGAAGATCCCCCCGTCGGACGCCACCAGCCAGTAGCCGCG
>CAXBRB010000283.1:0-2362 GCA_963977795.1 uncultured Acidimicrobiaceae bacterium | reverse complement strand
GTGGCCGGCCTCGGGCTCTGGCCCCGACGGGCGGCCGCCGTGGCCTACACCGTCCTCCTGTGGTCGCTGCTGGTCGAGCTGGTCGGCGGGATCGGCGGCCTCGACCGCTGGCTCTACGACGCCTCGCTCTTCCACCAGATGGCCGCCGCTCCCGCGGTGTCGCCGGACCCGACGTCGGCCGCTGTGCTGGTGGCCCTGGCGATCGGGCTGGCCGGCGTCGGAGCGTGGGGATTCGGTCGCCGGGACCTCGATGCCGGCTGATCGGGCCGGGCGGGGCCGGCGTCGGCTCAGGCCGGAGGTCGGGTGAAGGTCAGACACCCGTCGTCGAAGCCCAGAGCCTCGAGGACGGGCCGCTCAGCCCAGAAGTCGATGTCGTAGCGCCACTCGGCCACCGACCCCGACCGGGGGACGGCGTCGGCGGCACGGACCAGGTAGCCGGGGGAGAAGTGGGCCGGGTCGACGAAGGGGGTGAGCGCCATCCCGGCGTCCTCGTCCCGCAGGACGGGCACCACGCTGGTGGCCCCCTCGGCCTCGAGGTGGTCGAGGAGCCGGCAGACGTAGCGGCTGACCAGCTCGACCCGCATGGTCCAGCTCATGCGCAGGGCGCCGAAGGTCCAGGCCATGTTGGGCACGCCGGTGAAGAGGATGCCCCGGTAGGTCACGCTGTCGGCGAAGTCGACCGGCCGGTCGTCGACGGTGAAGGCGACCTCGCCGAAGATGCTGAGGTCGAACCCGGTGGCGGTGATGACGACGTCGGCGGCGATGTCCGTGCCGCCGACGGTGGTCAGCCCGGTGGGGGTGAAGGTGGCGATCTCGTCGGTCACCATGGTGACCGTGCCCGCCGCCACTGCGGCGAGGAGGTCGCCATCAAGGAGGCGGGCGATGCGCTGGTCGGCTGGGGCGTGGCGGGGGGTGAAGTGGGTGGCGACGTCGTAGCCCTCGGGCAGGGCGGCGGCCACCAGGCCGATGAGCCCGGCGGCCATGGCGTCGGGGAAGGTGGTGGCCGTCTCGGTGATGCCCCGCATCTCCTCGGTGGCCTTGCGCCGCACGATGGCGTGGGTCCACGCCGGCGGGGTGTCGAGGGACCGGAGCTGGTCGGCCAGGGCATCGGCGTTGGGGGACTGGAAGAAGTAGGTGGGGGAGCGTTGGAGGAGGGTGACGTGACCGCACGTCTCGGCGATGGCCGGGACGAGCGTGGCCGCCGTCGCTCCCGAGCCGATGACCACGACCTCCTTGCCGGCCAGGTCGGTGTCCTCGGGCCAGTGCTGAGGGTGGATCCAGGTGCCTGCGAACTCCTCCATCCCCGGCCAGTCGGGCCGGTGGGGTGCGTCGTGGCGGTAGTAGCCGTGGCACATCCAGAGGAACGAGGTGATGACGGTGATCGTGTCGACCCCGCCGTCGGTGGTCCGGTCGACCGTCAGGGTCCACCGCTGGTCGGTGCTGGACCAGGAGGCCCGGCGCACCCGGTGGCCCGTCCGGATGGCGTCGGTGATGCCGGACTCCTCGACGGCCTCCTCCAGGTAGGTGCGGATGGCCTCACCGGAGGCGTACGGGGCGCCCAGCCAGGGCTTGGCCTCGAAGCCAAGGGTGAAGACCTCGGTGTCCGAGCGCACCCCGGGGAAGCGGTGGGTCCACCAGGTGCCCCCGATGCCCTCGAGGGCGTCGAGGACCACGAAGGAGCAGTCGGGCCGGGACCGCCGAAGCTCAGAGGCGGCGCTGATCCCGGCGATGCCGGCGCCGACGATGACGACGTCGAACTGCTCGGTGGTGGGCTCCACGGTGCGGCCTCCCGGTCTACCCGGCTGTCCCGCTCCCCGGGGAGGGTCCGGCGGGAAGACCCCGGCCGGCGCGTCGCCCGGAGGCGGCGGCGGTGGGGGAGATCATGGCATAGACGGTGACAATTGTCGGCCTGCGGCCACCTTGCCATTCCACCGCGCTTAGGACCCTCGCTCTCTCCTGGCCGATGACCATGCAAAGTCGGTATTAACGTCACAGTGACGTAAAAGACCGATTGGCCAGGGTGCGGTGAATCGAGCCCGAAGCTGGCAGAATGCGACCTCCGACCCCTGGGTGGCTACTCGGGCGGCCCCGTGAGCATTCCAGTGGGCCCGCTAGGGCGCGCTCAGCGCAGGTGGACGACTGAGCGGCTGGAGCCGACCATTCCGGAGAGATCCAGGCCCGACCCCAGGCGCCGGTTCCGCCAATTTCGTTTCATTCCGCCAACTCAAGTTTCACCGGACACCTACCTCAGATCCAGTGGCATCGCCGACGATCTAGTACTGGAGAGCCGATAATGCATATTATGTCAGATAGGGAATTGCCGGACGTGGTTCTCCTCTGAGCCCCCCCACGGGGATGTGCC
>CAXBRB010000282.1:0-2367 GCA_963977795.1 uncultured Acidimicrobiaceae bacterium | reverse complement strand
CGCGGAGCTGGTCGGGGGTCATCCCGTCCCGGCGGGCCACCACGGCGCCGTCGACCGCCTCAGCGGCCAGGCCGCCGGCCTGGGCCAGGAGCTCCCGGCGCTGGACCTGCTCGAGGGCCCGCTCGGTGGACTTCTGCCGCTCCATGAGGCGCTCGATGGCCTCGGCCACATGTTCCGGATCGGTGCGCAGCAGCCCGGCGGCCTCGGTCAGCAGCGCCTCCCGTGCCGCCATGCGCTCCAGGGCGCCGGTGCCCGTGACCGCCTCGATGCGACGGGTGTTCGACCCGATGGAGGCCTCCGACACGATGGTGATGGGCCCGATCATCCCGAGGGCATCCACATGAGTCCCGCCGCAGAGCTCCGTCGACGTGGGGCCGGCCTGGACGACCCGGACGCGCTCGCCGTACTTGTCGCCGAAGAAGGCCAGCGCCCCCCGGGCCTCGGCCTCGGCCTTGCTCGTCTCCTCGACCACCACGGCAGCGTCGGTCAGGACGGCGGTGTTGGCCATGGCCTGGACGGCGGCCAGCTCCTCGGCGGCGACCGCCGCGTGGTGGCTGAAGTCGAAGCGGAGCCGGTCCGGGGCCACCAGCGAGCCTTGCTGGCGGACCTGGTCGCCCAGGACCGAGCGCAGGGCGGCGTGCAGGAGGTGGGTGCCGGTGTGGTTGCGCCGCAGCGCCTCCCGCCGCACCCCGTCGATGGTGGCCAGGGCGTCCTGGCCGGCGAAGATCTCGCCGGTGACCACGGCCCGGTGGGACGACAGGCCGGGCAGGGCCGCCACGGTGTCGAAGACCTCGGCGGTCCCGGTCTCGGTCACGATCGTCCCGGTGTCGCCCATCTGGCCGCCGCCCTCGGCGTAGAAGGGGGTGCGGTCCAGGAAGATCTCCACCTGGCCCTCCCGGTCGGGGTGGTGGTCAGCCAGGACGGCCACCACCCGGGCGGGGACGGCGTAGGACTCGGGCCCCTGGCCCACGAAGAGGGTGCGTCCCTCGGTGTCGAGCACCGACCGGTAGGCGTCGTCCCCGGCGGGCGCCCGGCCGGCCCGGGCCGCCGCCCGGGCCTGGGTGCGCTGGCGGTCCATGGCCGCCTCGAAGGCCGCCAGGTCCACGGCGGCCCCCGCCTCCTCGGCGATCTCCACGGTCAGCTCGACCGGGAAGCCGTAGGTGTCGTGCAGCCGGAAGGCCACGTCGCCGGGGACGGTGGCCGTCCCGTCGGCGAGCTGCTCCTCCAGGATGGCCGTCCCCGTGGCCAGGGTCCGGAGGAAGCCCTCCTCCTCCCGGCCCACCACGTCGACGATCAGCCGGTGCTGCTCGGCCAGCGCCGGGTGGGCCGCCCCGAGGACGCCCACCACGGTGTCGACGAGCCGCTCGGTGCACGGGCCCTCCACTCCGAGCTGGCGGGCCCGGCGCACGGCCCGGCGGATGATGCGGCGGAGCACGTAGCCCCGTCCCTCGTTGGACGGGAGGACCCCGTCGGACACCAGCATGGCCATGGCCCGGCTGTGGTCGGCCATGATGCGCAGGCCGACGTCGTCCCGCTCGTCGGCCCCGTAGGTCCGCCCGGTGATCGACTGGGCGACGTCCAGGAGTGGCACGTAGAGGTCGGTGTCGTAGAGCGAGTCCACCCCCTGGAGCACGGGCAGGATGCGCTCGAGGCCGGCCCCGGTGTCGATGGACGGCTTCGGAAGCGGCTCGGTGGTGCCGTCCGCCGAGCGGTTGAACTGCATGAAGACCAGGTTCCAGATCTCGATGAACCGCTCCGGCCCGCCCGAGGCCGGGCCGCCGTCGGCCCCGTAGGCCGGTCCCTTGTCGATGAAGATCTCGGAGCTCGGGCCGCACGGGCCGGTGTCGCCCATCTTCCAGAAGTTGTCCTCACCGAGGCGCTGGATGCGCCCGGCCGGCACGCCGATCTGGTCCCGCCAGATCTCCTCCGCCTCGTCGTCGCTCTCGTGGACGGTGACCCACAGGCGGTCCCCGTCGATCCCCAGGACCTCGGTCACCAGCTCCCAGGCAAAGGGGATGGCGCCGGTCTTGAAGTAGTCGCCGAAGCTGAAGTTCCCCAGCATCTCGAAGAACGTGCAGTGACGGAGCGTGGTGCCGATGATGTCGATGTCGACGGTCCGGAAGCACTTCTGCACCGAGGTGGCCCGCGGCCACGGCGGCACCTCATCGCCGACGAAGAAGGGCTTGAACGGCACCATGCCGGCGATGGTGAACAGGACGGTGGGATCGTGGGGGATCAGGCTCGCCGAGGGCACGGCGGCATGGCCCCGCTCCACGAAGAAGCGGGTGAAGGCGTCGCGCAGAGATCGGAAGAGCACACGTCTGAACTCCAGTCACGGCTACATCTCGTATGCCGTCTTCTGCTTGA
>CAXBRB010000281.1:0-2415 GCA_963977795.1 uncultured Acidimicrobiaceae bacterium | reverse complement strand
AGGAGTGCAGGGTCTTGCAGGAGGGCATCGGCGAAGTGCGGATCGAGCATTCCGCTTGCGCCGTGCGAACGCAGGGCGGTCACTCTGGGGCCCGGACTCGTGCCGCCCTCAGTGGTCGTCACCTGCCACAGTCCATCGCTTTCCAGGTGATGGAAGGGGTACCCGGGGCTGCTCTTCCTCGGTGGACCGAACTCGACTAGCAGGTCCGCCAGCGGCCCTTCGGCCTCGACGAACGTGACAGGTTCGTTCTGGCCGGCTCGCTGCAGGCGGCCGAGGGCATAGAGCAAGAGGAGCGGCTTGTGGGGTGCGCGAACACCGTCACGCTGCCAGGTCCTGATCTTCGCGACCCGTTGCTCCCATGGGATTCCATCGGCCACGGAGTCACGGTAGTGCCGTCACTGGAACGGGAGACGGAGGTGGTTCTCCTACTTTCCGATTCCTTCGACTCACATGTCTTTCCCCGGCTGCCAACATGGACGCCGCAACTACCTCGACCAGGGAAGCAGTTGCCTCAACCTCGGTGTCGTCGATCAGGAGGTTCGGGACGATTTGGCGGGACCGGCGCCCTCCTGCCGTCAGCTTTCGCCACCTGTGCGTCGTAGCCATATGACCACAACGTCGCCTGGACGCCGCCTGAATAGACGTCCCCGAGGTGGGGCAATGGTTATCTGAGTGACCGACGCTTCATTTGTATTGGCAGGATCCGGAATCGGGCGTTCTGTCACACCGGCCTCCTAGGGTCACCGGCCCGGCATCCACCGACGGGTGCCGGGGTGAGGAGGAGCCGTGGCCGAGATGGAGCTGACCTGCGCAGGATCGACCCTGCCCGAGGCAAGGGACGACATCCGCCGCTACTGCGGCCTGACCGGCCCCGATGGTGAGGCGGCCGCTCCCTTCCGCTACTTCGACACGGTGCCCACGCACGAAGACGACCTGATCGGCCCGGGCGACATCCTGGGTGCCTTCGTCATCTGCCCGGGTGCCGGCCGTGACGAGATGGTCTGGTTCAACGGCGGGGGCGCGGCGTTCTGCGAGCAGTGGCTCGGAAGCCTTCCGGCCGACGTGGACCTGGCCGACGCCGACGAGGCCACCGTCGACCGCATCTGCGAGTTCGCTGAGCTCACCCAGGGGATCCGGCTGGACGTGGCCACCGCCGTGGTGCACCACAAGCGGCCCCGGCTCGTCCCCTGCTTCAGCACCTCCCTGGCCAGCCGCTACCGCCCGCTCACCGGGTCTGACGGCGAAGAGGCGTGGCCGGCGCTGGTGCGCTCCCTCCGTCACGACCTCGCCCAGGAGGGGAACCGGGCCTTCCTCGACGCCGTGTGCGACGAGCTCCGGGCCGAGCTGGACGAGCCCGTGCCCTCCCGCCTGCGGCTGGCCGACATCGCTGTCGCCATGTCCGCCTGACGACCCGAAGGGCGCCCGTCACCTGGTGTTGCCGAGCCGAAGGACCTCGATTCGATGTCACACCCGCATGGGATCGTGCCTGCAGAGAACCCGAGCGAAAGGCAGATGCGGCAACGATGAAGATCCTCGATGTGGACGTCCAGGTGGGAGATGAGCAGAAGGTGGGCGGGCTGAGCGTGTTCCCCGTCCTCGGGAGCCCTGGCGGGGGACCGGCGTACATCACCGGGCCGGAGGCCTTCGCCGCCGGTGTCGTCCACGTCGCAGAGCTCGTCCCGCCCCAGGTCCCGTTCCTCGAGGTGACCAACGCCGCCGACCTCCCGCTGCTCCTCCTGGAGGGCGAGATGCTGGTCGGCGGCGACCAGAACCGGACCATGAACGTCTCGGTCCTCATCCCGGCCGGTTCGACCACCACGGTCCCCGTCTCCTGCGTCGAGCAGGGCCGCTGGGGCGCACAGGGGCGACGGGCGGTCGCCGCCAAGCGCAGCATCGCCCCGGGCACGCTCCGGGCCAAGAAGGTGGCGAGCCTCATGCGCCGTGACGACGAGCCGACCAGCCGCATGGCCGACCAGCACCTGGTGTGGGACGAGGTCCACCGCTACGAGTACACCCGGGGGAGCCGGTCGGTGACCGCCGCCCTCGACGACCTCCAGGAGCAGGTCGAGGCCGAGGTGGCCACCGACCTCGAGCGTCTCCAGGCCGCACCGGGCCAGGTCGGCGTCATCTGCACCGTGGGTGACCAGGTGGTCGGGTTCGACCTCTTCGACAAGCCGGCCACCCTCGAGCGGTACCTACGGCCCATCGTGTCGGGCCACGCCCTCGACGTCTTCGACGTGCCCGAGGGCTCCGACCCCATCGCCGCCATCGAGCGGTTCCTGGCCGACATCGCAGCAGCGGAGCAGAGCACGGCCGGGGGAGTCGCCCTGGGCGACGAGGTGGTGCTCAGATCGGAAGAGCGTCGTGTAGGGAAAGAGTGTAGATCTCGGTGGTCGCCGTATCATTAAAAAAAAA
>CAXBRB010000280.1:0-2420 GCA_963977795.1 uncultured Acidimicrobiaceae bacterium | reverse complement strand
TTCAAGCAGAAGACGGCATACGAGATGTAGCCGTGACTGGAGTTCAGACGTGTGCTCTTCCGATCTGGATCCTCCTCCTCGGCCTGGACCAGGACGAGGAGGAGGATCCCCTCGGCGTCGGGGCGGAGGGAGGCCAGCACCAGGCCGCCCAGCGAGGCGGCCACCAGGATGAGGACGATGGCCACATGCAGCCGGCGCCCGCACCACTTCACGATGCCGAGCGGGCCGTCGGCGCACAGGCAGGCGACGGCGAGGGCCACGCCGGCCAGGGTCAGCAGGACGCCGTGGACGAGGTGGGCCGAGACCCACACCAGCAGGAGGGCGGCGATGAGCTCGTAGGCCTGGAGGATCCAGAAGGGGAGCCGGCGACGGCTGCCGCCGTCCGTCGTGGCGTCGCTCACGGGCGGGCGGTCCCGCACCGGGCTGTCGTCCAGGTTGGCGTCCGGCGAGGTGTCACGACAGGCCGGGACCGTGTCGTCCGATCAGGCCCTGGCACCAGGACGGGCGATCAGGGCGTGCGATCAGGAGGAGGCGCCGGGAGCGGCCTCGGACGATGCCCCGCCGGCCGAGGTGCCGGCATCGTCGCCCTTGCCGTCGCCCTTCCCGTCGGCCGCCCCCTCCTCGAGCCCCTTCTTGAACTCCTTCTGGGCCGAGCCCAGGGACCGGGCGATCTTGGGGATCTGGGTCGAGCCGAAGAGGACGATGGCGATCACCAGGACGATGATCAGGCCATCGGGGCCGGCGATGTTGGCGGGGGGGCTGAAGGGCACGGCGTACTCCCTGGTCGACGTCGGATCTCAGGTTAGACCCGCCCCGGCGGGCCCGCGGCTCAGCCGGCCAGGAGGACGCCCAGGCAGAGGGCGGCCACCGAGGCCAGGGCGCCGATGGCCCCCCAGGCGGCCGTGGCCGCCTTGGACTTGGCCCGCTGGTGGAGGAAGACGGCCACGCCGGCCACCACGACCAGCGTCATCTTCGTCCCCATCACAGCGTTCCACGCCGTCGACGCCGCCTTGGGGTCCAGGCTGGCCAGGTTCCAGAAGCCGGTGAGGACGAGGACGGCGAAGGCCGGCCACAGCAGCCGGCCCAGCGCCCGGGCCACCTTCTTCGCGGCGTCGTCGCCGAGGCCGCGGATGGTGGGCAGGAGTCCGGCCACGGTCAGCTGCCCACCCACCCAGATGGCGGCGGCCAGGACGTGGAGGATCAGGCGGACGCCCTCCAGGGCCGGGGCCAACGAGGGGACGGCGGCGGCAGGCACCGGTGCGCCCTACCGTCCGGTCCAGTTGGGCTTGCGCTTCTCGGCGAAGGCGATGGCCCCTTCCATGGCGTCCGGCGAGGCGCCGACCTGGCCGAAGACGGCGTCGTTCACGCCCCACGCCTCGGCCTCGGGCAGCTCGGAGGCCTGGAGCATGACCTGCTTGGAGAGGCGGACGGCCATCGGGGCGTTCTCGGCGATCCGCCCGGCCAGGGCCAGGGCCTCGTCCATCAGGCGGTCGCCGGGGACCACCCGGTTGACCAGGCCGATCTGGAGGGCCCGGGCGGCGTCGATGGGCTCGGCGGTGAGCGCCATCTCGAGGGCGATGGCCCGGGGGATGCGGTTGGGGAGCCGGATGAGGCCGCCGGCGCCGGCCACCAGGCCACGGGCCACCTCCGGGATGCCGAACTTGGCGTGGTCGGCGGCCACCACCAGGTCGCAGCTGAGCATGATCTCGCACCCGCCGGCCAGGGCCGAGCCGTTGCAGGCGGCGATGATGGGCTTGGGGAAGTCCCGCTTGGTGATGCCGCCGAAGCCCTTCTCCGTGATGGGGAACTCGCCGGTGGCGAAGGCCTTGAGGTCCATGCCGGCCGAGAACGCCTTGTCGTCGGCGCCGGTCAGGACCACGACCCAGACGTCGTCGTCGGCCTCGATCTCGTCCAGGGCCGCCGACAGCTGGGTGGCCACGGCAAGGTTGATGGCGTTGCGGGCCTCGGGCCGGTTGATGGTGAGGATCTCGATGTTGCCCTGGCGCTCACGCAGCAGTTCGGACATGGGGTGCTCCCTCGCTCGGTGGTGTTGGTCTCGATGGGTGGGGACTCGCCGGCGCTCCCGGGACGGAGGCGGTGCTCCGCCGGTGGCCGATCGGCCGGTCAGCTGTCGGGGAGACGGTAGCGCGGCGCGCCGGCCACCACGTCCACCGCCGTGCCGGGCAGGGTGCAGACGTCCCGGGTGCCCATGGCGGCCAGGACGTCCTCGCCGGCCGTGGCCAGGGCCATGTGGCGCCCGTCGTCCAGCCGGGCGATGACCGGGGCGCCGGCGGCCGAGCCGTCGTTGTCCCGCCACACCGTGGCCGTGACCACCGTGGCCCGCTGGGGGGCGTCCACGGTGAGGGCCACCTCGACGGCCGAGGCGTCGATGGCCGCCTGGTCGGCCGACGTGTCGCCCC
>CAXBRB010000279.1:0-2443 GCA_963977795.1 uncultured Acidimicrobiaceae bacterium | reverse complement strand
TACACTCTTTCCCTACACGACGCTCTTCCGATCTGGGCACCCGCAGCGTGCCGTTGCCCGTCCCCACCGCCACCTCCTTGGCGCTCCCGTGGAAGTCCGAGCCGCCGGTGGGGACCAGGCCGAGCCGTCGGGCCAGGTCGACGGCGGCCCGTCGCTCGTCCGGGGTGGCCGAGCCGTAGTGGGCCTCCAGGCCGACCAGGCCGGCGGCAGCCTGCTCAGCAACCCAGTCGGCCAGGGCCCGGCCCTCCAGGCGGGTGGTGAAGGGGTGGGCCAGGGAGGCCACCCCGCCGGAGGCTCGGGCCAGCGCCACCACGTCGGCCACCGTGAGGCGGGCCTTGGGGATGTAGGCCCGGCCGCCGTTGCCCAGCCAGACGTCGAAGGCCTCGACGGTGTCGGCCGCTGCGCCGACCTCGATGAGGGCCTGGGCGAAGTGGGGGCGTCCCACGCCCTCGGCCGAGCCGGCCCGGGCCACCACCTGCTCCCAGGTGATCTCCACCCCGAGCTCATGCAGGCGCTCGAGCAGGGCCTGGTTCCGTCCGGCCCGGTCGTGGCGCAGCGCCTCGAGCTCACGGCCGAGGGGGCTGGCGGGGTCGTCGACGAAGTAGACGAGGACGTGGACGCCGCCGCCGGCCGGCGACGGGAGGCACGAGACCTCGCAGCCGGGCACCAGGCGGATCCCCAGCTCCTCGGCCCGGGCCCGGGCCTCGGGCAGGCCGGCGAGCGAGTCGTGGTCGGTCAGGGCCAGCGCCGAGCAGCCCGCCTCGTGGGCCAGCTCCACCACCCGGGCCGGCGCCTCGGTGCCGTCGGAGACCGTCGAGTGGGTGTGGAGGTCGATCACGGGCCGGATGGTACCGGGGGGCTCCGACGTGACCCGGTGGCGGGCGCCGACGACCGTTCGGGCCGGCACCCCGGGCCCGGTTCCCCGGACCGCCGTCACCGGCCGTCGCGGCCACGGCGTGCGGGGACGGCCAGGGCTACAGTGGTCGGGCACGGCCCCTCCGACGCGGCGGCCGTGGCTCCCCAGTCCGACGACCCCCGGTGTGTGCGGTGACCGACCGATGATGGAGGCCAAGGAAGCGTGCGGGGTCTTCGGGGTCTACGCCCCGGGACGCACCGTCGCCCACCTCACCTTCGACGGCCTCTTCGCCCTCCAGCACCGGGGACAGGAGTCGGCCGGGATGGCCGTGTCCGACGGGGACCACATCACCGTCATGAAGGACATGGGCCTGGTCACCACGGTCTTCGACGAGCGCAAGCTGTCGGGCCTCCGGGGCCACCTGGCCATCGGCCACACCCGCTACTCCACGGCCGGCTCGAGCGACTGGATCAACGCCCAGCCCGTCTTCCGGGGCGTCGGCCAGGCCGGCTTCGCCCTGGCCCACAACGGCAACCTCACCAACACGGCGGCGCTGGCCGAGGCCGCGGCCATGCTCCCCGGCCTGGTCTCCTCCGACAGCGACCTGGTGGCCGAGCTCCTCGGCCAGGCCTTCCCGGCCGACGACCCCGAGCGGTCCCGGGCGGCGCACGCCCTCGACCTCGAGCACGCCCTGGGCGAGGTCCTGCCCCTGGTGGAGGGGGCGTTCTCCTTCGTCCTGATGGACGCCGACCGCATCATCGGCGTCCGCGATCCCAACGGCTTCCGGCCGCTCTGCCTGGGCCGCCTCGAGGCCACCGAGGACGCCCCCACCGGGTGGGTCCTGGCCTCGGAGTCGCCGGCCCTCGACGTGATCGGGGCCACCTTCATCCGTGAGCTCGAGCCCGGCGAGATGCTCGTCATCGACGGCACCGGGGTGCGCTCCGAGCGCCCGTTCCCGGCCGAGCGGCTCGATCCCAAGCTCTGCATCTTCGAGTTCGTCTACTTCGCCCGGCCCGACTCCACCCTGTACGGCAACGAGGTCCACGGGGCCCGCCGGCGGATGGGCCAGCTGCTGGCCACCCAGCGCCCGGTCGAGGCCGACCTGGTGATGGGGGTGCCCGACTCCGGGGTGCCCGCCGCCGAGGGGTACGCCCTGGCCTCGGGCGTCCCCTACGGCCAGGGCCTGGTCAAGAACCGCTACATCGGCCGGACCTTCATCGCCCCCACCCAGGCCGAGCGGGCCCTCGGGGTCCGTCGCAAGCTCAACCCGCTGCGCGAGAACATCGCCGGCAAGCGGGTGGTGGTGGTCGACGACTCCATCGTGCGGGGGACCACCACCCGGGCCATGGTCACCATGCTGCGCGAGGCCGGGGCCACCGAGGTCCACCTGCGCATCTCCTCGCCGCCCTTCCGGTGGCCGTGCTTCTACGGCATCGACACCCCCGACCAAAACGAGCTCCTGGCCGCCATCAAGACGCCCGAGGAGATCGCCGAGTACCTGTCGGTCGACTCGCTGGAGTACCTGACCCTCGAGCACCTGGTGGAGGCCATCGCCGCCCCCGGGGCCGGCTTCTGCGACGCCTGCCT
>CAXBRB010000278.1:0-2474 GCA_963977795.1 uncultured Acidimicrobiaceae bacterium | reverse complement strand
GCGGTACCAGTCGCACTCTGCGTCTCCGCACTCATCCTGCGCCGAGCTGTCCGCGCGTTCGGCGGCATCACCGGTGACGTGCTCGGTGCGGCGGTGGAGATCACGACGACCACGTTCCTCGTCGCCGTCGCCATCGGGATCGGTGCGCGCTGATCACGTGATGTGGCTGACGTCACGCCGTCCACACCGCGAACGTGCGCGACGTCACACCGCGGCGGAGTTCGTGCATTCGTGATTCGGCGACGCTAGAGCCATGACGACCTCGACGACTCCTGACCTCGACATCACCGACACCCTGACCGTCACGGGCCACGGCACCTCGGACGACCTCACCGAGTTCGAGGCCGAGTTCACCGCTGAACTGGCCGCCGCGACGGCGACGACCCGCGAGTCCCGCGCCGCCCGCCGGGCCGAGCTCGAAGGCGGCACCCCCCAGGCCGTCGGTCCCGAGGTGGCGACGGGCCGGGCGCCCTTCGCCGACGACCGCAGCCCGGACGGCGCCCTGGTCGCCGTGCCCGACGGCGACGGCGGCTACGTCGTGGCCGACACCCTGGACGCCGCCCGGGCCGCCGCCGGCAAGATCCAGGGGCGGAGCACCACCGTGCCGCCCGGGCACCCGGTGGCCGTGCCCGACGGCTCCTGGGCCCTGACGCTGGCCACCACCTGGCTGGAGCCCGCCTACCTCGAGCCAGACGCCTCGTGGTGCGAGCCCGGGGGCACGCCGGCCTCGCCGCTGGGCAACGGGGGCGCCTTCGGCGGCAAGTCCTCGTCCCCGGTGGCCGACGACGCCCGCCGCCTGGCCGACGAGCACGGCCGCCCTGTCCGGGTGGTGTGGTCCCGTGAAGACGTCGTCCGCCTCGGTCCCAAGCGTCCGCCGGTGGCCGGCGCCCTGGCCGCCGACGGAACTGGGGTGCTCCGGGTGGGCGTCACCGGCGACGGCCTCGACGGCACCCGATGGGCCGAGGTGGTGGACGCCGTGGCCACCGTCGCCCCCGGCCTCGTCCTCGAGCAGGTCCCGGTGGCCGGCCCGCCGGTCTCGCTCGACCTCCGGGGCGCGGTCTGGGCCGAGGCCGCCGTGCTCGTCGCCGCCCTGGCTGCCCGGGAGGCCGCCGGAGTATCGACGGGTCCGGTGGTCGGGGTGCCGGTGACGGTGGCCGCCCCCGGCGGGGGACGGGCCACCGCCCGCATCGCCGCCGACGGATCCGTGGCCATCGAGGTCGACGCCGGCGAGGTGCTCGACGCCGTGGTGCTCCGCTCGTATGTCATCGGGGCAGCCCACCAGGCGCTCGGATGGGTCCGCAGCGAGGGGATCGCCGTCGGCCCGGACGGCACCGTCCTCGACCTCACCATCCGGTCGTTCGGGATCCTCCAGGCCCGGGCGGTCCCCCGGATCGACGTGGTCCTGGCCGACGGCGGGGGCCGCCCTCCGGTCAACGGGTCCGACGCCGTGCTGGCCGCGGTGGCGGCTGCCAGCTGGCTGGCCGACGGCCTGCCTCCGGCCTGGCCGACCGACCGGGCGTCCGCCGGCCGGCGCTGAGGCACTGGCGTGCCGGTGCTCGTGGACCTGGCCGGGGTGGGCGTCACCTTCGCCGACCGGCCGCTGTTCGCCGACCTCTCGGTGACCGTCCACCAGGGCGACCGGCTGGGCGTGGTGGGCATCAACGGCACCGGCAAGTCGACGCTGCTGCGGGTGGCGGCCGGCCACCTCGCCCCCGATGCCGGGGCCGTCCGGCGGGGCCGGGGGGTCCGCACGGTGTTCCTGGACCAGTCCCCGGCGCTTCCCGAGGGCACCGTGGCCGAGGCCGTGGGCCCGGGCTGGGAGGCCGCCGCCGCCCTCGACCGGCTGGGGATGACGGCCTGGCGGAACGCCCCGGTGGACGCTCTCTCGGGTGGGCAGGCCAAGCGGGTGGCCCTGGCCCGGGCCCTGGCCACCCCGAGCGAGCTTCTGGTGCTCGACGAGCCGACCAACCACCTCGACCTGGCCGCGGTGGCGTGGCTGGAGGGATGGCTGGCCGACTACCCCGGCGGTCTGGTCCTGGTCTCCCACGACCGCTACCTCCTCGACCGGGTCACCTCCCGCATGCTCGAGCTGGACCGTGGCGCAGCCCATGTGCACGAGGGCGGCTACGCCTCCTACCTCGAGGCCCGGGCGGACCGGGAGGAGCGGGCGGCCGCCGCCGAGGACCGGCGGCGGAACCTGGCCCGGACCGAGCTGGCCTGGCTCCGGCGCGGCGCCCTGCTCGTCACCGAGGAGACGCTCGCCCGAGGCGAGCCCCGCCATGGCGAGGAGGGTCACCACGATCCAGCGACGGAATCCGCACGCGACGTTCATGGACGCATCTCCGGGTGCACCCGGCCGGGCCGATGAGCCCTCCGAGTTCCTGCAATCGGAATCGGTATCGGCATCCGCACGACCGGAACTTCCGGGAAAATCTCCGCGACCGACAAAGGCGACGCAGATCACCCGTTTCGCC
>CAXBRB010000277.1:0-2494 GCA_963977795.1 uncultured Acidimicrobiaceae bacterium | reverse complement strand
GCAATGGAAGCATCCATCGCTGAGAACATCAGCTTCGGGGCGTTGCCGGGTTTGCTCTCCTCCACCACAATGTCCGCCACTGAATCCGGCGTGACACCGCCCATACGCCACTCGGCGGCGTCCCGGTACTTCCCGAGCTTCATGCACGTGTGGCCGAGGTTCGAGGCGATGTCGTGCGTCTTCTTCAGCTCCCAGGCGGCGCGGTACGCGGCCTCGGCGAGGGGGCCGCTGTCGGCGAGGTCGCGGTGCAGTTTTTCTTCGAGCTCTTCCCAGACCTGCGGCACGCCGATCATCGCGGTCGACGGCCCGGACGGCCGGGTCGGCTTCTTCGGTCCGGTCATCACGCGCATGGGGACCCACGAGGAGTGCCTGCGCCTCTGGGACGGCTTCGTCGCGATGGCGACCTCGCCCGGGTTCTTCGAACTCAAGCGCACGCGCACCGAGTTCCCGGACCCGACGACGATCCGCTAGTCGGCCCAGCAGTCGTCGTCATCGTCGTCCTCGGGCTCGTCCGCCGGGTCGACGTACGCGCACGGCGACGGTCCGTCGCGGAGCAGGTACGCGTGCGAGCCCACGGTGAGGAGGTCCTCGCCGAGGAGGTGCGCGTTCCGACGGTCGCGGGGTCGTTCGGCGCGCAGGCCGGCGGGGTCGTGGTTCCAGCCCGTGCGGCGTTCACCGACGACCTCGTAGGTGACCCATCCGTCGTCGTCGACGCCGACGAGGTCGCGATCGACGGCGTTACCGCGCCGCGCACGCCGGGCCTCGCGCTGCCCGTGGTCGACGTCGACGACCTCGCGGCCGAGCAGGCCGCCGACCGGGTGCTGGCGGCCGTCGGCACGAGCCCGGGGGCGGCGTGACCGACGTCGTCCCGGTCGCTCTGGGGGACCGCTCGTATGAGGTCCTGGTGGGCCGGGGTGTCCGCCACGAGCTGGCCCGGGTCATCGGCGAGACCGTCCCCGGGGCCCGGCGGGCCGCCGTGGTCACCCAGGAGGGGATCGGCGTGTCGGTCGACCCCGGGTTGGCGTTCGACCTGTTCACCGTGCCCGACGGCGAGGCGGCGAAGTCGCTGGCGGAGCTCGAGCGGCTGTGCCGGGGGTTCGCCGCCGCCGGCCTCAGCCGGGCCGATGTGGTGGTCGCCGTGGGCGGTGGCGTGGTCACCGACCTGGCCGGCTTCGCCGCCGCCTCGTTCCACCGGGGCACGGCCTACGTCAGTGTGGCCACATCGCTGCTGGCCCAGGTCGACGCCGCCATCGGGGGCAAGACCGGCGTCAACATCCCCGAGGGGAAGAACCTGGTGGGCGCCTTCTGGCAGCCCCGGGCCGTCCTGTGCGACACCGAGACCCTGGCCACCCTGCCGGCCCGGGAGTGGGCCTCGGGCCGAGGCGAGGTGGCCAAGTACGCGCTGCTGGGGATCGAGACGGGACGGGGCGGGCCGCCGTCGGCCGACGACACCATCGAGGAGCAGGTGGCCCGGTGCGCAGCCATCAAGGCGGCGGTCGTCACCGCCGACGAGCGCGAGGGCGACCGGCGGATGCTGCTCAACTACGGCCACACCCTGGCCCATGCGCTCGAGGCAGCCGCCTTCGGCGACCCCGACGCCGACCTTCGCCACGGCGAGGCGGTGGCCGTGGGCCTGGTCTTCGCCGGCCTGCTGGCCGAGCGCCTGGGCCGCATCGACGCCGCCGCCGTGGCCCACCACCGCCGTGTGGTCGGCGCCTTCGACCTCGACGGCCGGCTGCCGGCGGGTCTGGACCCCGAGCAACTGGTGGAGTTCATGGGTCGGGACAAGAAGGCCCAGGGGGACCTGACCTTCGTGCTGGACGGCCCGACCGGCCTCGAGGCGGTCCGTGGCATCGCTCCCGCCGACGTGGTGGCTACCCTGGCCGCCATGGAGGACCTCCCGCCCCTCGCCGGCGGCGCACCGATCGGGGCGACGTCGTGAGCGAGCGTCCGGCCACCGGTCGGGGGCTCCTGGTGCTCCTGTCCGGCCCGAACCTCGATCTCCTGGGCGAGCGGGAGCCGGCCGTCTACGGGACCGAGACCCTCGAGGACCACGTGGCGGCGGCCCGGGCCGCAGCCGAGGCCCTGGGCTTCACCCTCGAGCACCGTCAGTCGAACCACGAGGGCGACCTCGTCGAGGCCGTCCACGACGCCCGGGGCCGGGCGGCCGCCGTGATCATCAACGCCGGCGCCCTGACCCACACCTCCTGGTCGCTCCACGACGCCCTGGCCGCCTACGACGGGGTGGTGGTCGAGCTGCACCTGTCGAACCCCGCAGCGCGGGAGCCCTTCCGTCACACCTCGGTCATCGCCCCGGTCGCCGACGGCTGCATCGCCGGGTTCGGGGCGCTCGGCTACCCGTTGGCCGTCGAGGCGGCGGCCCGCGCCGCCGAGCTCGGGCTGCCGCTCGTGATCACCGACCACCACCGGCCGGGCGACCTCCTTCCGGACGTGCCGATCGTCGCTCCGCACGGCCGCGGCGACTACCCCGCCG
>CAXBRB010000276.1:0-2498 GCA_963977795.1 uncultured Acidimicrobiaceae bacterium | reverse complement strand
TTTTTCAAGCAGAAGACGGCATACGAGATGTAGCCGTGACTGGAGTTCAGACGTGTGCTCTTCCGATCTGGGTGCTGGCCGCCGGTGCCGCCGCCGGACTGGCTGCCGTCGGCGTGGCCCCGGCCGAGGTGCTCCACGACGCCCGGGCCGACCTTGAGGACCGACGGCGCCGGGGCCTCCACGGAGGCATGCAGTTCACCTTCCGGAACCCGGACCGCTCCACCGACCCCGACCAGGTCCTGCGCGGAGCCCGCTCGCTGGTCGTCGGGGCGCTCGTCTACCGGCGGGACGACGACAGGGACGTCGCCGAAGGTGCCGGTCCCGGGGGGCCGGGCCGGCCACGGGGCCGGGTGGCCCGCTTCGCCCGACGGGACCACTACGGCGACCTGCGGGCCGCGCTGGGCCAGGTCGCCGCCGAGCTGGTGGCCGACGGCTGGCAGGCCCGCACCGTGGTCGACGACAACGCCCTGGTCGACCGGGCCGCCGCCCGGCGGGCCGGCCTCGGCTGGTTCGGCCGCAACTCGCTGCTGCTCGTGCCCGGAGTGGGGTCGTGGTGCGTCCTTGGTTCGGTGGTGACCGACGCCCCGCTCGAGGCCACCGACCCCCTGGGGCCGACCGGGCACGCCGAGGGGTGCGGGCCCTGCACCCGGTGCATGGACGCCTGCCCGACCGGGGCCCTGGTGGCCCCCGGGGTCCTCGACGCCCGACGCTGTCTGGCCTGGGTCGTCCAGGCGCCCGGCGCCATCCCGGTCGAGCTGCGGGCGGCCATGGGCGATCGCATCTACGGGTGCGACGACTGCCAGGAGGTCTGCCCGGTGAACCGCCTGGCCGACCGGCACCGGCCGCCGGGCAGGCCCGAGGCCGGCTCTGTGGCCGCCGTGGACCTGCTCTGGCTGCTCGAGGCCACCGACGACGAGGTGCTGGCCGCGGCGGGCCGGTGGTACGTGGCCGAGCGCGACCCCCGCTACCTGCGGCGCAACGCCCTGGTGGCCCTGGGCAACGTGGGGGATCCCGGCGACCCGACCACGGCGGCCGCCCTGGCCCGGTGGTCGGCGGCCGACGACGCCCTGCTGGCCGAGCACGCCCGGTGGGCGGCCGACCGGCTGGGTCGGACCGGGACGGCCCGACCGTGACCCATCTGCTGGTCACCAACGACTTCCCGCCCAAGGTGGGGGGCATCCAGGTCTACCTGTGGGAGCTGTGGCGCCGTCTGGATCCGTCCACCTATGCCGTCCTCACCGCCCGGTCCCACCCCGATGCCGACGCCTTCGACGCCGAGCAGGCCGCCGCCGGCGTGCGCATCGAGCGGGTGCCGTCCGGGGTCCTCCTGCCCACCCCGGACCTGGTGGGCCGGATCCGCCGGGCCGCGGAGGCCGTCGGGGCCGACCTGGTGGTCCTCGACCCGGCCTTCCCGCTGGCCCTGGTCGGCCCCCACCTGGGCCTGCCCTACGCAGTGATCCTGCACGGTGCCGAGGTGGCCATCCCCGGCCGCCTGCCGCTGGCCCGGCCGGCCATGGCCCGGGCGCTGCGGGGGAGCGTGCTCGCCCTCTCGGCCGGCGGCTACCCGGCCGCCGAGGCCGCCCGGGCCGTCCGGGGCCGGGGGATGCCCCCGGTGGTGGAGATCCCCCCGGGGGTGGACCTGGCCCGCTTCCGCCCCCTGGGCGAGGACGAGCGGGCGGCGGCCCGGGCCGACCTCGGGCTGCCCGCAGCGGGCCCGCTGGTGGTGTCGGTCAGCCGACTGGTCCCCCGCAAGGGCATGGACGTGCTCATCGACGCAGCGGCCCGGCTGGCCGGCACCTTCCCTGGGCTCACCGTGGCCATCGCCGGCCGGGGCCGGGAGGCCGAGCGGCTGGCGGCCCAGGTCGAGCGGACCGGAGCACCGGTGGTGCTGCTCGGGGGCGTGGCCGACGAGGACCTGCCCCGGCTGGTGGGCGCCGCCGACGTCTTCGCCATGCTGTGCCGCAACCGGTGGCTCGGCCTCGAGCAGGAGGGCTTCGGCATCGTCTTCCTGGAGGCGGCCGCCGCCGGCGTCCCCCAGGTGGCCGGGGCGTCCGGCGGGGCCGGCGAGGCCGTGGAGGACGGGGTGACGGGCGCCGTGGTGGGCCGGCCCGACGCACGCCTCGGTGAGGTGCCGGTCGCGTGCATCGTCACCGACCGCCACGTCGACGACGACGTGCTCGGGCCTCGCATGGAGCGCAACATCTCTGCCGAGGAGTGCGCTTCGAGGCTGAACGAGCGGCTCTCGTCGTACTTCAGCGACACCACGGTTCGCGTGTCGGCGGACGACTCGATCGTCGCCGACGCCGCCGTGATCGTAGCCGACCACTTTTCGACTCATCGCCATCGCTTCGAGCGTCGTCCTGCCGAATGATTCCGGTTTTTGCGACAGCGAGAATACAATTTCCGAGGCCGCAAGAATCTCGCGCAAGTCTCCGCGATGCCCGGTAAACGTGACGTGCGCTTCAAGGTTCATCGCACTGGCGAGCGCCCGCACCTCC
>CAXBRB010000275.1:0-2499 GCA_963977795.1 uncultured Acidimicrobiaceae bacterium | reverse complement strand
GTGCTGCCGCACCTGGCGCGTCGCGCTACGTGTCATGTCGTGGACCTCCCGGGTGCCGGAGCGAGCCGGTTCACGTCCACGACGCCGCTGTCGCTGGACCTCCACATCGCCGGGATCCGGGCGGTCGTCGACGGTCTCGGTCTGGACGACGTCGTAGTCGTCGGCCACGACAGCGGCGGGATGCTCGCCCGGCACGCACTCGCCGGTGACGGCCGGGTCCGTGCATTCGGGCTGATCGACACGGAGCAGCCGCAGGGGATGGGGTTGAGGTTCCGGTCCTTCGTGGTGGCCAGGCGCGCTCCGGGCCTCGCCGCCGCGCTCGGCTGGTTGGCGGCCCGACCTGCCGTCTACCGGAACCAGTTCGTCTTCGGAGGCGCCTTCGCCGACCGGTCGCTCCTCGAGGGCGAGTTCGCGGAGTTCTTCCTCCGCCCGTTGCACGAACGGCCGGAGACCCGTGCCGCAGCCGCCCGTCTACTGCGGAGCTTTCACCCCCGGTTCGTGACCGATCTCGCTGCGCTCCACCGGCGCATCGAGGTGCCAGTTGGACTCGTTTGGGGTGAGCACGACCTGTTCTTCCCGGTTGCCCGGGCGAGGGAGATGGCGTCGACGTTCCCGAGGACCACGTTGACAGTGATCGGCGACGCCGGGCTGTTCAGCCACGAGGAACGCCCAGCGGAGGTGGCCGCCGCGCTCGCAGATCTGGTTCCGGATTCGTAGCCACGTCAGCGGGCGTCAAGCAGTCGCATGGTTCCAGGCCGTGGTGGAGGGGGCTTCAGCGTGTCGAAGCGCGCAGATGAGGGAGGTCTAACCGTGAAGAGGTCGATGAGTCGGCCCTCCGACACATAGGGCCCGGCCCGTGGGGTTGCCCTCAGACAGCCCTGGCAGATGCCAGCAACCCTCGGGGCGGTGGGTGCATCCGGCGCCGTGGAGCGACGCCCGGTTCCGTACCGTCAGTAGGCGGGGACGACGAGCCGCTCGTCCTGGTGACCGCCATCGTTCCGATGGATCCCCATGTCCTGCGTCAACTCGTCCAGCAGGCCCTCGATCTCCCACAGGTACTGCTCGAACCCCTGCCCGATGAACTGCTGCTCCACGATGCTGCCTCCCACATGGTGCCGGGCCCGTCGACCGGTTCCGGCATCTCCGTACGTACCCCTCCGGTACGACGTATGCACTCAACAGGTCGGACCGCACATGCGTCAACCGTTTCGGCCGGTGTTGGGACCAAGGTCCCATGGGTTGGGGTCGAAGGTCCCAGGGCACGGAAAGGCTGCGGTCTCGCACCACCGGAGTTGCACGCTGGGCGCCAGACTGCCCCGAGCAGACAGCCCTGAGAGCAGCCGCCAAGCACCCCTGACGGGGCCGCCGGCTACTGGGTGGCGCCGTTGATCACCGGCGTGTTCAGCGCGCCGGCGATCACGCCCCACTTGGTGAGGATCTGGTCGTAGGTGCCGTTCTTCACGATCGCCTCCATGGCCGCCCGGACGGCGGGTGCCATCCCGTTGCCCTTGGGGAGGGCCAGTCCGTACGGAGCCAGGTTGAAGGGCGACCCGCTGAGCTGGAACACGCCCTTGGAGGAGGCGACGATGTACCCGGCCACCTGGGAGTCGGCGAACCCGGCATCGGCCCGGCCGCTGGAGACGGCCAGGTTGGCCTGGCTCTGGTTGTTGAAGGTGAGCACCGTCACCTTGCCGGTGCCCTTCTTGGCGCACACGGCAGCCTGGGCCTTGGCGTCGGTCTCCTCGGTGGTGCCGGCCTCGACGGCCACCGAGTGGCCGCACAGGGAGACCAGGCCGCTGAGGGACACCGTGCCGCCCTTCTTCACGTAGAACGCCTCGCCGGCCACGAAGTAGTCGACGAAGTCGACCTGCTTCTGCCGGGCCTTGGTGTCCGTGAAGGAGCTGGCGCCCATCCCGTACTTCCCGGACTGGAGGCCCGGGATGATGGTGTCGAAGGTGGCGTTCTCGACCTTCATCTTGAGGCCCATGGTCTGGGCCAGGGCGGTGGCGATGTCCGGGTCGACGCCGACGATGGCGCCGCTCGGGGCGATGAGCTCCATCGGGGGGTACGTGGCGTCGGTGGCCACCGCCCATGTGCCCGCTGAGCGCACCTTGGCGGGCACCAGGGCGGACACCGTCGGATCGACCTTCTGGGTCGGGATCACCTGGGCGGGGAGCGGGGCGAGGGATGTCGTGGTGGTGCTCGACGAGGACGAGCCGGACGAGCACGCCGCGGCGACGAGTCCGACCGCTGCAGCGGCGAGGACAGCGGGGATGTGGGCACGGCGGAGCTGCACCGGGGACCTCCTGGCTCGATCGGACGGCGCACAGTGTGGCACGGCCCACCTCGGCGTGAGGGTCATGGGAGCGCCGACGGAAGAACCCGCTCCTGAGCCGGCGGCCCGCCGATTAGGGACTCGTGGTCCAGTCCGGCGTGACCTTCGGCCCTGCAGCGGTGCGCCGGGACACGGGTTGACTGGGGAAAGGCCGACGGGCCGTG
>CAXBRB010000274.1:0-2501 GCA_963977795.1 uncultured Acidimicrobiaceae bacterium | reverse complement strand
CCTGGCCCGGCGCCTGCCGCGGCCGCGCCGCCTGCACCTGTGGGCCTCGGTCGGCCTGATCGCCGGAAGCCTGATCCTGGTCGTGGTGGGCGACGCCATGGTGACCCAGAGCTCCATCCGCCTGTCCCGCATCGAGCACCAGGTGGCGGCGGCTGAGGACACGCAGAAGTCCCTGGCCACCGCGGTCGCCCAGATGGAGTCTCCCGGGAGCATCATCAACGCTGCGAAGGGCATGGGGCTGACCGTGGCGTCGTCGCGTGTGTTCCTGCCGTCGGTGCCGCCGAACGTCCGGCTTCCCGAGCCCGACATGTCCACTTCCGAGGCTCCGGCGACCCCCGTGTCCCCGCCGTCCCCGTCATCCGCCGGTGCCGCCGCCCCTGGCGGTGGCGCCACGTCTTCGGCGGCACCCGGCCCAGCGACGACTGCCCCCCCGTCGTCTGGGGCGGGTGCCGCCGTCACCCCGTCCCCGGCGGCCGCTCCGGCCACCGGGCGCTGAGGCGCCGTCTCCGGTGAGCCCCGCCGTCCTGCTCAGCCGCCGGGCACGGGCCTTCCGCTTCCTCATCGTCGTGGTCTTCGCCGTGATGGTGCTCCGCCTCATCCAGGTCCAGGAGATGGGCCATGCCCACTACGCCGCCCTGTCCCGGGCTCAGACGGCCACGATGGCGGTCGCCCCGCCGATGCGGGGGACGATCTACGACCGGAACGCCAACATCATGGCCACGACGGTGCTCCGTCCGACGGTGCAGGCCGACTACTGGCAGGTGGTCGACCGTCCGAAGACGGCTCTGGCCCTGGCGTCCGCCCTGGGGCTCCCCGCAGCCGACGTCGAGAAGAAGCTGGAGACGCGCAACGGCGGCATCGCCGTGGCGCACCGGGTGTCTGATGCCGTGGCGGCCAAGATCGCCAAGATGCACCTCCCGGGGATCAGCCTCGTGCAGGAGACGCAGCGCGTGGTCCCCGTCGGGCGGCTCGCCCAGGTGGTGATCGGCACCGTCGACGGGCAGGGTGCGGGGAACTCGGGCCTGGAGATGCAGTACCAGGACCTGCTGTCCGGCAAGACCGCTCCGGGCACGCACACCGTCGCCGCCATCTCGCCCCGGACCGGGACGGGGATCGAGCTCACGCTCGACAAGGACATCCAGTGGTGCGCCGAGCAGGCGCTGGGCAACGAGATCGCCGCTTCGCACGCCACGGGCGGCACGGCCATCGTCATGGACGTCCGGACGGGAGAGATCCTGGCCATGGCCAACCTCTCCGCCAGCAAGTCCGTGCCAGCGTCACCTGGCGCCGACGCCGCAGCCACCTCCGGCGGTTCGGCGGCGTCGTCGGCGTCGGCGGCCAGCACCTCGGGGCCGAGCCTGGTGGCCCAGGTGAACACCCTTCCCGCAGGTGTGGAGGAGGGCCTGGCCAACGCCGCCCTGACCAGCGTCTATGAGCCGGGCTCGATCTTCAAGCTGGTGACGTTCTCCGCCGCCCTGGCCAACGGGACCGTCACCCCCACCACGCCCATCCCCGTCGGCGCCCAGAAGACCGTCGGCAAGTACGTCTACAAGGATGCCGAGGCCCACGGTGCCGAAGTGCTCACCCCGGCCCAGATCCTGGCCCAGTCGTCCAACCTGGGGACCATCGAGATCGCCAGCCGCCTGGGCTGGAGCCGCCAGCTCCGCCAGGTGGCCCGCCTCGGCTTCGGCCGGCCCACCGGCCTGAACTTCCCCGCCGAGTCCGCCGGTCTGGCCAGCCCGCAGTACACGGACACCTCGCTCTTCTCCGTCTCCATCGGCCAGGCGATCTCGGTCACCCCGCAGCAGATCCTGGACGCCTACAACGCCGTGGCCAACGGCGGGGTCTTCGTGGCCCCCAAGCTGGTGCGGGCCACAGTCGACGCCCAGGGCCGCCCGACGGCGACCGGACCCTCGGCCACCCACCCGGTCATCGACCCGGCCACCGACCGTGCGCTGGTCAGCATGCTCGAGGGGGTCGTGACCGGGGGAACCGGCACGGCCGCCGCCGTGCCCGGCTACACCGTGGCCGGCAAGACCGGTACGGCGGCCATCCCCGGGAGGAACGGCTACGAGCCTGGGGCCTACAACGCCTCCTTCGTCGGGTTCGCCCCGGCCGAGCGGCCGGTGCTCTCGGCCATGGTGGTCCTCAACCGGCCCACGCCCATCTACGGTGGAGCGGTGGCCGCCCCTGTCTTCTCGCAGATCATGTCGTGGGCCCTGGCCCACTACCGGGTCCCGACCTCGTCGGCCCCCTCGGCCCCGACCCCCAACCCTGCGACCGGTCCGGCGGGCAGCGTGGCCGTGCCGGCCGGAGCGCGCACGGAAGGAGCGTAGGTGGCCGGACGTCGCCGGTCCGGTCCCCTGGGGACCTCGTCGGTCCGGAGGCGGACGTGGTGACGGTGGCCGATCTGCTGGCCGGCGTGACGGTGGCCGAGGTGCGCGGCGGCCCGTCGGCCACCGAGGTGGGGGCGGTGGTCTACGACAGCCGCCGGGCCGTCC
>CAXBRB010000273.1:0-2529 GCA_963977795.1 uncultured Acidimicrobiaceae bacterium | reverse complement strand
CGGACGGCCCACCGGCGGGAAGCGCACCGCCCGACGGACCTGAGGCGACCGCCCCGCCGGCCCTGGTCGAGGCAGGGCTGGTGGCCGGCCGCACCCGCCTGGCTGTGTGGCTGGTCGCCGCCCTGGTGGTCGTCCTCGGCTCCCGCGGCGTCCTGACCGGCCGACTCCCCGTGCTGGGCCAGTTCGTCCCCTTCCCGTCGTGGGGAGGGACCTGGGCCCAATTCCTCACCGGATGGCATCCCTCCGGGGTGGGGACGACGGCCCCGGCCACCCCGGCGCTCGCCCTCTCCGGTCTGGTGGGGACCGTGCTCCTCGGTGCCATGGGGCTCACCCAGAAGGTCCTCATCTTCGGATGCCTCCCGCTGGGCGCATGGGGGGCGGTCCGCCTGCTCCGCCCCTTCGGCTCCCAGCGGGCCGCCCTGGTGGCCGGTCTGGCCTATCTGGCCGTGCCCCTCCCGTACGGGGCGCTGGCCCTCGGCCGTTGGGGTGCCCTCGTCGCCTACGCCGGGGCGCCGTGGTCCCTGGCCGCGCTGTGCCGGGCCACCGGTCTCGAACCGTTCACGACACCACCCCCGGGGCCATCGGCGGACACGGCGGGCGCGTGGGCCGCTCGGCACGGCCGGCTCGGCGGCGCGCTCTCGCTCGGCGTGCTGGTGGCCATCCTGTCCGCCTTCGCCCCCACGGCGGCGGTGGCCGTGCTGCTGGCGGCGGTCGCCCTGGTCCTGTCATCCCTCCTCCTCGGCGACACCGGCCCCACTCGAAGCGCCCTCCGCCTGGCCCTCGGCTCCCTCGCCGTGGCCGCCGCCCTCTGCCTTCCCTGGGTCCTCGGCGTGCTCGCCGCCGGCCCCGGGGCGACGGCGGTCTTCGGCGTCCCCACGGCGGCATCGGGGGCGCCCACCTGGTCGGCCGTCCTGCGCTTCGCCATCGGCCCGGTAGGGGCGACGCCGTTCACCTGGGGCTTCGCCCTGGCCGCCCTGGTGCCCCTGGTGCTGGGCCGGGGCCCCCGCTTCCGGTGGTCGGCCCGGCTGTGGACGGTGGCCCTGGTCTTGTGGGCTGCGGCCTGGGCGTCCGGCCGGGGCTGGACCGCCGGGGTGGCGCTCGATCCCATGGTGCTGCTGGCCACGGCTGCGGCAGCCACGGCCGCCGCCATCGGGCTCGGCGTGGCCGCCTTCGAGGTCGATCTGCGGCGGGCCGAGTTCGGCTGGCGTCAGCTGGTCAGCGTCCTCGGGGTCGTGGTCCTCGTGCTCGCATCGCTCCCGGCCCTGGTCGCTGCCGTCCCGGGCCGGTGGGATCTCCCGACGATCGACTTCTCCCAGTCGGTGGCCTGGATGCGGGCCCGCGCCGTTGACGGCGCCTTCCGGGTCCTGTGGGTGGGTGATCCCCGGAGCCTCGCACTGGGAAGCTGGTCGACCGGCGGCGGCCTGGCCTACGCCACGTCGGAGGACGGACCGCCCGACGCCCGGTGGCTGTGGAACGGGACGGATCCGGGTCCGGCTGCTGACCTCGGTCGTGCCGTCGACGCCGCCCGGGCGGGGACGACCGACCGGTTCGGCGCCCTGGTGGCCCCGGCCGCCGTGCGCTACGTGGTGGTCCTCACCGCGGTGGCCCCGGTGATCAGCGGCGAGCAGCAGCCGACCGCCTTCCCCGTGCCCGGGGATCTCCTTCCCGGTCTCGCCCGCCAGCTCGACCTCCTGCCCGTCCTGTCGGGCACCGGGATGACGGTGTTCGCCAACGCCGCCTGGTCGCCCCAGCGGGCCGAGGTGCCGGGCGCCGCACCGGTGCTCCCGGCGACTGCGGGAACGTCGGCCGGTCCGCCGCCCGGCTCGCCGGCCACCCCGCTCCTTCCCGGTGCCCGACCCGTGCTCTCCGGGCCGCCGGCGGCGCGCGCCTACCGGGGCCACCTGTCCCCCGGGACGGTCGTCGTGGCCCAGGCCCCGGCCAGCCACTGGGTCCTGACCACGGGATCCGGTGCGTCTGCACCACGGGCGTCCGGGCCCGGCTGGGCCGCCGCCTTCCGGGTCCCGGCGTCGACGACCGGGACCCTCCGCTTCGACGGTGGCCCCCTGCCCCTGCTGGCCGGCCTCTGGTCGGTGGCGGCGTGGGGACTGGCCGCTGCTGCTCTCGTCGATCGGCGGCGCATCCGTCGGCGGCTCGACCAGGTGACCCATCCGCGCAGCCGGGCTGCCGGCCGGGACCGCCGCAGCGCCCTCGATGATGCCTGGGACGACGAGTCGACGGTGCCGTCGTGAGCGACCCGACGCCGCCACCCCCCGCCGCTCGCCGGTCCCGACGGCCCCGGCTGGCACCGGTGCCCGGCCGGACGGCTGTCCTGGTCGGCGTGGCCGCCGTGGTCGGAGGCGTGGCGCTCCTGGCTGCCGCCGTCCCCCCGCCCGCGCCGGCCACCCCGCCCCTCGTGGAAGACGGCGTGGCTGTGGCACCGGCGGGTGCCGCCGCCTCGTCGCTGTTCTGCGCCACCGGGGCCGGTGCCGGGGCCGGGGCCGGGGCCACCGGCGTGGTCTCATCCACCCA
>CAXBRB010000272.1:0-2539 GCA_963977795.1 uncultured Acidimicrobiaceae bacterium | reverse complement strand
ACGCTCTTCCGATCTGGGGATGGCTGGGCGCCCTGATCGGCAACCCCCTGGGCGCCGCCCTGGGCGGGTTCGGGGCGGCCACCGTCCTGGTGGCGGTGATCCTGGTGGCCGGGCTGATCTTCACCGGGGTGTCCGTGCGCGCGGCGGCGTCCGGCCTGGTGCGGGCCTTCCGGTGGCTGGCCGACGCCGCCCGGGGCGGGCGGGACGGTGGTGCCGGCGCCGACCAGCCGGCGTCCCCGACCGATCCCTTCGACCGGGCGCTGGCCGAAGGCCGCCAGCCCTCGGTGGCCGCCGTGGCGGTGGAGGAGCCGGCGGCCCTGGTGGTCGAGGAACCGGAAGATGACGGCCTCGCCGTCGCACCGGAGGATCTGGTGGAGCCGCCGCGCCCGTCGGCGGCGGCCGTGGCCGGCGGGGGCAAGGGCGAGCAGCTCGAGATGCGCCTGGGCTCCCCGGTGGGGGAGTGGCGCCTGCCGCCGGCGTCCCTGCTCAAGCGGTCCAAGGCTCAGGCCATCGACGAGTCCGAGATCGACGCCGCCGGGGCGGCCCTGGTCAGCGCCCTGTCGGCCCACGGGGTCGAGACCCGGCTCACCGGCCGGACGGTGGGACCCACGGTCACCCGCTACGAGCTCGAGCTCGGGGCCGGCGTGAAGGTGGCCCGGGTCACCTCGCTCTCCAAGGACATCGCCTACGCCATGGCCTCGCCGGACGTGCGCATCCTGGCCCCGATCCCCGGCAAGTCGGCCATCGGCGTGGAGGTCCCCAACCGGCGCCGCCAGCTGGTGGCCCTGGGGGACATCCTCGGCTCGCCCGAGGCGGCCCGGGCCACCCACCCCCTCGAGGTGGCCCTGGGCCGGGACATCGCCGGTCGTCCGGTGGTCACCAACATGGCCGAGATGCCTCACGTCCTCGTCTCGGGGTCCACCGGGTCGGGCAAGTCGTCGTGCATCAACTCGGTCCTCACCTCGATCCTCACCCGGGCCACCCCGGACCAGGTGCGCCTCATCCTCATCGACCCCAAGCGGGTGGAGCTCGGCCAGTACAACGACGTGCCCCACCTCCTCACCCAGGTGGTGGTCGACCCCAAGAAGGCGGCCAACGCCCTGGCCTGGGCCGTGACCGAGATGGAGCGGCGCTACGACCTGTTGGCCGAGGTCGGCCAGCGGGACATCACCGGCTACAACGCCGCCTTCGACGCCGGCGACCTGGCCGAGCACGAGGAGGCCCACCGCCTGCGGCTCCAGGGGACCGACGCCGACGTGGAGGGGGGCGACCTCGACGAGGCCGACCTCCGCTACCCCCGGCTGCCGTTCATCCTGATCGTCGTCGACGAGCTCAATGACCTGATGATGGTGGCCGCCCGCGACGTCGAGGAGTCGGTCTGCCGGATCGCCCAGATGGCCCGGGCCGTGGGGATCCACCTGGTGCTGGCCACCCAGCGCCCCTCGGTCGACGTGATCACCGGCGTGATCAAGGCCAACGTGCCCTCCCGGATGGCCTTCTCGGTGTCATCGCTGGCCGACAGCCGGGTCATCCTCGATCAGCCCGGGGCCGAGCGGCTGATCGGCAAGGGCGACATGCTCCTGCTCACGGCGTCGTCGTCCAACCCCCAGCGCATCCAGGGGCCGTGGGTCAGCGAGGACGAGGTGCGCGCCGTGGCCGCCCACTGGAAGCGCCAGCGGCCGATGGAGATCGTGGCCGGCATCGAGGAGATGGTGGCGGCCGAGGGACCCCGGGCCGGCACCGGCGGCGACGACGACGAGGACGACGAGCTCCTCGAGCAGGCCATCGACCTGGTGGTCCGCTCCCAGCTCGGCTCGACGTCGATGCTCCAGCGCAAGCTCCGGGTCGGCTTCGCCCGGGCGGGACGGCTCATGGATCTGATGGAGCGCCGCGGCGTGGTGGGACCGTCCGAGGGCTCGAAGGCCCGCTCGGTCCTGATGACGCCGGACGAGCTCGACGCCCGCTGACCGGCGACGGCCGTGGTGATGCACCCGCACGGCCCGCCTGCCGCGTCCGGTCCCGGTGACCGGTCTGGCGGGTCCGCCGCCCCGCCGCCCGACGGCGTGGTCCTGGCCACCCCTGCCCGGCGGTCCCGCCGGGGTGTCTCCCGTGCTGGCGTCGCCGGCCCGCCGCACCCCTCCCGACGGCGCTGGCCCTGGGTGGCGGGCGTGGCCGGCGTAAAACCGGAGAGCGGGACGTTGCGTTTCGGTTGCGTTGCTCGGGATCGGGTGAAACAGTAGACGGTCGTCTTTTCGTCTGTCTAAAATCCGTTTTCTGTTCCACTTGTCACGTCGTGCGCGGCTCGCACTTTTGTCTCTCGCCACTTTTCCATTGCTCACCTCGTCATATTCCGATGCCGAAACATAATGGCAAGATAAAAAGAGAGACGCGCCAGTGCGAGATGGTCGAATTACATGTGGCGAACGCGGGCTCGCGCTCCCGGCTCCCGCTCCCGCTCCCGCTCAAGCGCTCGGGGATCCGGTACTAACGAACGTCCGGCTGAATTGGCGGGCGCCACTCGCTCCAATAAAAGGTCAAA
>CAXBRB010000271.1:0-2551 GCA_963977795.1 uncultured Acidimicrobiaceae bacterium | reverse complement strand
AGATTCAGCATCCACCAGGTGAAACCCCAAGCCATCCTGCCCGCAGTTCCCCGCAGCCGATGTGGTTTGAGGAACAGGCCCCCGGAGTGGGTACTTAGGGAAAGAGACGAAGGGCCAGGGCGGGCGTGAGCAGGCTGAGGCAAAGCGTGAGCGGCAGGCCCTTGGGCCCGATCGGTCGCGCATGCAGCGCGGTGTTCAGGCGTTCGACCACGCCGGCGGCCGCATCGGCGGTGGGGGTCGGCCCAGCAGCCACCGGGGCGCCGCCCTGGAGGTCGTGGAGGGTCCGGTAGAGGCCGCCGGCGGCCAGCAGGTCGGCCGGGGCGCCGCTCTCCACCAGGCGGCCGTGGTCCAGCACCAGGACCCGATGGGCCTTGCGCAGGGTGGAGAGCCGGTGGGCCACGATGAAGGTGGTCCGGCCCTCCATGAGGCGGTCCAGGGCGTCCAGGATGGCTGCCTCGGTCCGGGAGTCGATGGAGGCCGTCGGCTCGTCCAGGATGAGCACAGGGGCGTCCTTCAGGAAGGCCCGGGCCAGGGCCAGGCGCTGGCGCTCGCCGCCCGAGAGGGTGGAGCCCCGCTCCCCCAGCTCGGTGTCGTACCCCTGGGGCAGGGCGGCGATGAAGTCGTGGGCGTTGGCTGCCCGGGCCGCCGCCTCCACCTCCTCGTCGGTGGCCTCGAGGCGGCCGTAGCGGATGTTCTCCCGGATGGACCGGGGGAAGAGGAGGGCCTCCTGGTGGACGATGGCGATCTGGTCCCGCACCGAGGCCAGGGTGAGGTCCCGGAGGTCGTGCCCGTCGAGGAGGACCGCTCCGGCGGCCGGGTCGCAGAAGCGGGGCAGGAGCGACATCAGGGTCGACTTGCCCGCACCGGTCGGGCCGACCACGCCGACCACCTCGCCGGGGGCCACCGAGAAGGACACGCCCTCGAGGGCCGGCGGGCGCCCCCGGTAGGCGAAGGCGACGTCGCGCACCTCGACCGCCCCCCGGGCCCGCTCGAGGTCGGCGGCCTCGGGGGCGTCGGTCACCTCGGGCTCGATCTTCAGGAGCTCGCTGGCGTAGCGGATGGAGATCAGGTGCTCCTGGAAGACGCCCATGGTGCCCGAGATGGTCTCCAGCGGGGCGTACATGGAGTGGACGTAGGAGAGGACCACGGTGAGGGCGCCGACGGTGATGGCCCCGTCGAGCACGGCGTGTGCCCCAAAACCCAGCACCAGGGCGATGCCCGCCGCCGTGGCCAGGGCCACGGCCATCGAGAACAGGGTCTGGCGAACGGTCAGGCGGACCCGGGCGTCGACCGCCTCGGCCCCCTGGTCGGCGAAGGCCCGGTGCTCGTGGGCCTGGCGGTTGAAGGCCGTCACCACCTTGAGCATGGAGAAGGCGTCGTTGACCATGGTCAGCGAGCGGGCCTCCAGGGTCCGCACGGTGATCAGGCGGGGCTCGACGTACTTCCCGTAGTAGCCGGTGGAGAGGTAGACGGCGGGCACCGCCACCAGGGACACCAGGGCCAGCGTGGGGTCGATCTGGAAGGCCACCACGAACATGCCGATCAGGGTGAGGACGCTCTGGGCCAGCGGCGGCAGGGCCACGGCCATCTGGCCCACGGCCTTGGCCTCGAAGTTGATCCGGTACATCGAGTCGCCGATGGTCGTCTGGTCGTGGAAGCCCTGGGAGAGCTGCTGGCAGTGACCGAACAGGTCGGACCGGAAGTCGAAGGCGATCCGCTGGTCGAGCTTGGTGGTGGCGTACTCGCTGGCCACCCCCACCAGCTGGGCCACGGCGGTGACCAGGAAGCCGGCCACCACGGCGAAGACGATCAGGCTGGACCGGGAGGTCCCGGCGATGGCGGCCACGAACCCGGGGATGCGGTGGGACCCGAGGACCCCGTCGATCAGCAGGGCCAGCGGCCACGGCTCGGCCAGGGCCACCAGGACGCCGGCCAGGGTGAGCACCACGGTGGCCGAGGCCAGGCCCTTGTAGCGCCGCAGGTAGGGGAAGACGACGGGCAGATACCGCCAGTACTCGCGCTTCACCGGGCCTCCTCGCCCTCGAGGATCCGGCGGAGGCCGGGGCCGGCGGACCAGACGGCCTGGCCGGCCAGGACGGCCACCACGGCGACGGCGGCCAGGCCGGCCACCGGGGTGATCAGCCACAGGACGGCGACGGCGGCGGCCAGGACGGCGACCCGGGCCGTGCGCACCCGGGCCCGGAGCCGCAGCTGGATGCAGTCGGTCGGATGGGCCGAGGTGACCAGGTTGACCACGGCCAGCGGGCCGGCGGCCACGGTGGCGTCGGCGGTGCGCTGGGCGAGCAACAACGTGCGGCTGATCACCTCGGTGCCGTCGCTGGACACGCCGGTATGTGACATGGAAGTGCGCAAGTTTAACGAGGAAGTGGGCAAGCTGGGCCCGGAGGTGGCGGCGTTCGCGATCAGCGCGGACCTTCCCTTTGCGCAGGGTCGCTGGTGTGGCGCGGCGGGCACGACGAATGTGCAGTCGCTTTCCGACCACTTTGCTTTGTCGTTTGGCGATGCGTACGGCACGCACATCAAGGAATGG
>CAXBRB010000270.1:0-2573 GCA_963977795.1 uncultured Acidimicrobiaceae bacterium | reverse complement strand
CGGCACCGCACCTGCACCGGCCCCGAACCGCCACGGCACCGTGCGGGGCCCGGCCGCCGCGTACCGACCTGACGGGATCGCGCGGCCACCCGGTATCATCGGGGCATCGGCAGCGCCGCCCACCCCGGTGGTGGGCGTCCGCCGTGCGCGATCGGGCAGTCGGGCCCGTCCCGCCACCACCAGCCCGCCGGTCGGCGGGACGGAGACGAGGAGTCCCATGTCGAACGAGCCCACCCACGACTTCAAGGTCGCCGACCTCTCGCTGGCCGACTTCGGCCGCAAGGAGATCGAGCTGGCCGAGCACGAGATGCCCGGCCTCATGGCCATGCGGGCGGAGTTCGGCCCCAGCCAGCCGCTGGCCGGCGCCCGGATCACCGGATCGCTCCACATGACCATCCAGACCGCCGTCCTGATCGAGACGCTGGTGGCCCTGGGTGCCCAGGTCCGGTGGGCCAGCTGCAACATCTTCTCCACCCAGGACCACGCCGCCGCTGCCGTGGCCGTCGGGCCGCACGGCACCGTCGACGCCCCCGCCGGCGTGCCGGTCTACGCATGGAAGGGCGAGACCCTGGAGGAGTACTGGTGGTGCACCGAGCAGGTGCTCCGCTGGCCCGGCGGTGAGGGCCCCAACATGATCCTCGACGACGGCGGCGACGCCACCCTGCTCGTGCACAAGGGCGTCGAGTTCGAGAAGGCCGGCGTGGTCCCCGACCCCGCCACCGCAGACTCCGAGGAGTTCGCCGTCGTCCTCTCCCTCCTCACCCGCAGCCTGGCCGAGGACGGGAACCGCTGGACCTCCATCGCCAACGGCATCAAGGGCGTGTCCGAGGAGACCACCACCGGCGTCCACCGCCTGGTCGAGATGCAGGAGCGGGGCGAGCTCCTCTTCCCGGCCATCAACGTGAACGACGCCGTGACCAAGTCCAAGTTCGACAACAAGTACGGCTGCCGCCACTCCCTGGTGGACGGCATCAACCGGGCCACCGACACCCTGCTCTCGGGCAAGGTCGCCGTGGTCTGCGGCTACGGCGACGTGGGCAAGGGCTCGGCCGACTCCCTGCGCGGCCAGGGCGCCCGAGTGGTCATCACCGAGATCGACCCCATCTGCGCGCTGCAGGCGGCCATGGAGGGCTTCCAGGTCACCACCCTGGAGGACGTGGTGGAGACGGCCGACGTCTTCATCACCACCACGGGCAACAAGAACGTCATCACCAAGGACCACATGGCCCGCATGAAGCACCAGGCCATCGTGGGCAACATCGGCCACTTCGACAACGAGATCGACATGGCCGGCCTCGCCGGCATCGCCGGCATCGAGCGGGTGAACATCAAGCCCCAGGTCGACAAGTGGGTGTTCCCCGACGGCAAGGCCATCATCGTCCTGTCCGAGGGCCGCCTGCTCAACCTGGGCAACGCCACCGGCCACCCAAGCTTCGTCATGTCGAACTCGTTCACCAACCAGACCATGGCCCAGGTGGAGCTGTTCACCAACACCGCCGACTACGAGAACAAGGTCTACGTGCTGCCCAAGCACCTCGACGAGAAGGTGGCCCGGCTCCACCTCGACGCCCTGGGCGTCAAGCTCACCGAGCTCTCGCCCGAGCAGGCCGCCTACATCGGCGTCCCCGTCGAGGGCCCCTACAAGCCCGACGCCTACCGCTACTGAGCGGGCCGGGGCGGTGACCGACCCCGTCGGGCCGGCGCTGACGGCCACCCGCTACGCGGTGGCCGACCGGGTGGCCACCATCACCCTGGCCCGGCCCGACCGGCTGAACGCCTGGACGGCGGCCATGAACGCCGAGTACCGCTCGCTGCTCCAGCGCGCCGCCGATGACCCGTCGGTCCGGGTGATCGTGGTCACCGGGGAGGGCCGGGGCTTCTGCGCCGGCGCCGAGTCCGAGGACCTGGCCGGCCACGCCGAGCGGGGCTCGTACGACTCGGGTGCGCCGGCCGACCTGGCCACCCCGGGCTACGGGGTCCGCCCGGAGTTCGACGCCGAGCTGGCCTACCACTTCGGGGTGCCCAAGCCGGTCCTGGCCGCCGTGAACGGGCCGGCTGCGGGCATCGGCTTCGCCCTGTCGTGCTACTGCGACCTCCGGTTCGCCGCCCGGGGCGCCAAGATGACCACCGCCCACGCCAAGCTTGGCCTGCCCGCCGCCTTCGGCCTGGCCTGGCTGCTCCCCAAGCTCATCGGCCTGCCCCGGGCCCTCGACCTCCTGCTCTCCAGCCGGACCTTCGACGCCGACGAGGCCCACGCGCTGGGCCTGGTGACCGCCGTCGTCGAGGGCGACGCCCTCCTGGAGCACGTCTACGGCTACGCCCGCCTCCTGGCCACCACGGTGTCCCCGGCCTCCATGGCCGCCTCCAAGCGCCAGGTCTACGAGGCCTTCCACCAGAGCGCGGCCGAGTCGGTGCGGGCCGCCGAGGCCCTCCTCGACCCCATGATGGCCGGGCCCGACTACCGGGAGGGCGTGGCCGCCCTGCGTGAGAAGCGGGCCCCGGTCTTCGGCGACCGGCCCGCCTGAACCTCCCGGCGGTCCCGCCCGGCCGCCCGGAGTCCCGCCCCACCGCCC
>CAXBRB010000269.1:0-2585 GCA_963977795.1 uncultured Acidimicrobiaceae bacterium | reverse complement strand
AAGCAGAAGACGGCATACGAGATGTAGCCGTGACTGGAGTTCAGACGTGTGCTCTTCCGATCTGTCCGGCATCCCGGCCGGCGCAGCCGCCGGGTGGGCCTGGCGGTCGGCGGCGTGGACGGCCGTCGGGCTGGGGCGGGCGTCCACCCTGGTGGGGGCGCCGGGGCTGGTGGCCCTGGCCGCCAGCGGACGTCGGGGACGTCGGGCCGCCGTGGCCCTGGCCGTGGTCCCCGCCCTGGTCGAGTGGGCCACCCGGCGGCCCCGGCTGGACCCGGTCCGGTGGACGGCGGCCTGCCTGGCCGACGACCTGGCCTACGGCGCCGGGGTGTGGCGGGGGGCGCTGGCCGCCCGGACGGCCGCCCCGCTGCTGCCCGGACGCCCCCCGGCGACCTGACCGCCGGCATCCCTGCGCCAGTCCGGCGCATCGGGCGCGGTGGCCCGCTGGCGTCCCTGTGCCGTCCCGATCACCTCAATGGACGGCCACGATTCGGCAGGTTCAGCTCCTATCATGCCGTCAACGACCCATCCGATTTGCCTATCGCGCCCCGCCGAGCCGGAAATTCACCTCAATGGCGGATCACCTCATGGGGCAGGTGCCCCATTTCGTCCGAATGACCCCCGTCCCGGCCTGTGGAAATCTGTGCAATGGACGATTGCACCTGTCGCCTCACGGTCACAAAGTCCCAGTTCAGAGGCCCGAAAGGGCCGAATTGCCCTAGTCGCGGGGCCTGTCGCTATACTGTGTCCAACACACCGTGCATCCTGCCCTTGCATGCCGTGTCCTGCCTGCCCCGAGGCCGTGGTCCGATGGGATCCCGCCCGGGCAGCGTGGCCGCCACACAGGGCGAACGCCTCACTCGGATGGAACGCCGATCCGCACGGTGCCATAGAGCAGATCTCTTCCCTTCCATTCCTCGACAGGTGATGCCGCAACGACGCAATCCAGGGCACTGAATCAACGGCCGCACACCCTGAGGCGACACGCCAGGTCGGATGGAGCCTTCCCGCCCACCGTCCGGGGTACGCATGCACCCGCCGCTGCCCGCCAACACCAATCAGAGGACGGCGCCCAGAGCGCCCGACGAAGGGAGGTGCCATGCGGACCCGCATTGCACTCGTGGCGATCGTCCCGATCGCCTGCATCACCGTCAGCACCCTGGCCCCTGTGGCCGACGCACGATCCGCCCGTCCCGCTCCGGCGGCGCCGGCGGTGCAGCTCACCTCGTATCGCGCCCCCGCCCCCTCGGGCGGGCCGGCCATGGACCTGACCTCCGCCCTGGCCGCCGGCACGGCGGCGGGGACCAAGGAGACCGTCCCGGTCATCCCCCGGGTCGTGGACACCGTGACCCCCGCCCAGCGGGCGGCCTGGGAGCGGGTCGCCATCTGCGAGGAGGGCGGCAATTGGCACGCCGACGGGGACCGCTTCAGCGGCGGCCTCGGCATCACCCGGGCCAACTGGGTCATCTACGGCGGCCTGCAGTATGCGCCCCGGGCGGCCCTGGCCACCCCGGACGAGCAGATCATGGTGGCCCAGCGGATCCAGTCCAACCCGCCGGACCAGCACGGCTGCGCCAGCTGGTAGCACCGGCCGAGCCGGACGCACCGGCAGGGCGCCGCCCTGCCGGGCCCCGCTCATGGGGTGATCGGCGCCGGGACGCACAGAGGCCCGGTCGGCAGTGCCGACCGGGCCTCTGTCGCGCCCGGGGGGACCCGGGCGGCGGACGGTGCGAGCTCAGACCTTGCGGACCTGGCTGGCCTGCAGGCCCTTGGGGCCCTGCTTGGTCTCGAACTCGACGGTCTGACCCTCGTCGAGGGTGCGGTAGCCCTCCATCTGGATCTCGGACTGGTGGACGAACAGGTCGTCCCCTCCGCCGTCGGGGGTGATGAACCCGAAGCCCTTCTCGGCGTTGAACCACTTGACCACACCACTTGCCATACGTCTGCTTCTCCTCGGTGATCACGCATCTACACGCGGGGTCCACTGTGAATCCCTGCTTCCATGGACCCGCGTGACAGGGCCGATGTGCCCCACACCATAGGCCCTCGCCACGCTGCGTGCCCGCACGACCCGTCGACGGGGTGCCGCAGGCCGGGCGCCCGGTCGTCGCCGCCGACGCCCGACGCGGACTGCTGCGCCATCTGATCGTGCAATCGCCGAATGCGTTCTACCTCGACGGTCTGGTGGCCGGAGCCATCAGCGACGAACGCGATACCGAACTTGCCATTCGCTTGACCAAGGAGCATGGCGTTGCGGCCATACCGGTGTCGGTGAGTGCGCCATGCTCGGCGGGTTCTACAGCGAGGCCTTCCCGAGTGGAACGGCGGCGGGCCTGCTCGAGTTGGCGCCCACGGTGATGGGGCTCGATGCGCGTCAGCCTCGGCTGTTGAACCGCATGCTGAGTCTCGTGTTCCGTGGGCAGGAGTATGTGAAGACGGCGCTCGACATCGCGCGCGAACATCACCCCGACCTCATCCTGATGGACATTCAGCTTCCGGAAGTCTCCGGCCTGGAAGTCACGAAATGGCTGAAGGAAGACGATTCCCTGCGCTCGATTCCCGTGGTCGCGGTCACCGCCTTCGCGATG
>CAXBRB010000268.1:0-2624 GCA_963977795.1 uncultured Acidimicrobiaceae bacterium | reverse complement strand
GGCCCCGAGCGTGGTGGCCTCGAGGACCGGGGAGATCTCGACGGGGATGCCGCAGGCGTCGGCCAGGGCGGCGGTGAACACCGGGTTGGCCGACATCCCGCCGTCCACCCGCAGGGCGGCCACCGGCAGGCCCGAGTCGGCCACCGCAGCCTCGAGCAGGTCCGCACCCCGGTGGGCCACGCCCTCCAGCACGGCCCGCACCACCTCGGCCCGGCCGGTGCCCCGGGTGATGCCCACCAGCGTGCCCCGGGCGCCGAAGTCCCACACCGGGGTGGCCATGCCCAGCAGGGCGGGCACGAACCAGACGTCGCCGGTGTCGGTGCACCCGGCGGCCACATCGGCCGACGAGGCGGCATCGTCGATGATCCCCAGGTCGTCGCGCAGCCACTCCACGCAGGTGCCGGCCGAGAGCATGATGGCCTCGACCCCCCAGGTGGTCGCACCCGCCCGACGCCAGGCGGCGATGGGGAAGGTCCCGGCTGGGCCACGGGCGGCCTGCCCCGGCCGCTCCGGACCGGTGCACTGGTCGAGCATGCCGCCGGTGCCGAAGGTGGCCTTGGCCAGGCCCGGCACCGTGCACCCCTGGCCCACCAGGGAGGCCTGCTGGTCCCCGGCCATCCCGGCGATGGGGGGCGCACCCGCCAGGGCGGTGGCCGGCCCGAGCAGTCCTGAGGAGTCGACGATGGTCGGCAGCAGGGCGTCGGGGATCCGCAGGGCCTCCAGCACGGCGGGGTTCCACCCGCCGAGGTCGCCGGTGACCAGGCCGGTGACGCCGGCGTTGGTGGCGTCGGTCACGTGCAGCGCGCCTTCCGACAGGATCCACGCCACCCAGGTGTCGACGGTCCCGAAGGCCAGCTCGCCGGCCTCGGCACGGCGCCGGTCCGGGTCGACCTGGTCGAGGATCGCCGCCAGCTTGGTGGCGGAGACGTTGGGGGCCAGACGGATGCCCTGGGCCTGCAGCTCCAGGCAGGTGCCCACCGTCCGGAGGTCCTGCCAGCCCAGGCCGGGGGCGAGCGGGCGGCCGCTGGTGCGCTCCCACACCAGGGTGGAGGCCCGCTGGGCGGCGATGCCCACGGCGGCGACCGGGCCGCCATCGGCCAGGCTCCGGGCGGCCACGTCCACCACCGCCTCGGCGATGGCCGTGCCGTCGAACTCCACCAGGCCGGGGAAGGGCGTCTGGGGGAGGACCGGCAGGTGGTGGATGTGCTCGACGGTGGCGTCGGGCCGGACCACGGCCCCGCGCACCCCCGAGGTGCCGACGTCGACGACGAGGATGCTCACGGCCAGGGCACCTCGCCGAAGGGCGATGACAGTCCGAGCTTGCCCGGGTTGAGGATGCCCCGGGGGTCCAGGGCGTCCTTGACGGCGGCCAGCACGTCGAAGGCCGGGCCCAGCCCGTCGGCCAGGAACCGTCCCCGGTTGATGCCGATGCCGTGGTGGTGGCTGAGGGCGCCGCCGGCGGCCAGGGTGGCGGCTGTCACGGCGTCCCAGGCCGCCCGGTAGTAGGCGGAGGTCCAGGCATCCCGGGCGGCGGGGTCGGCCCCGGCCGCTGGCGACCCGGCCGGGGGCCGGCCGGCGAAGGTGAAGTAGAGGCAGGCTCCGTCCGTGTAGGCGTGGCTCTGGTGGGACGAGGCGACCAGCGTTCCCTCCACGTCGGCCAGGGCGGCCAGGACGGCGTCGTAGAGGCCGGGCAGGGCGGACCACCGAGCGGCGACCTCGACGGTGTCGACCACCACCCCCGAGCGCCACAGCGGGGCCAGGGCCGAGACGTCGTTGCGGTGACCCAGCCACCGCTCGACCAGGGCAACGTCCAGCGGGTCGGCACCGGCGCACTCGGCGTCGACCACGGCCAGGGTGGGGGCGACGAAGGCCGGGTCGGCCTCGTCGAGGACGATGAGGACGTGGCGGTCGGGCTGGTCGAACGAGCGGGCCGACTCGGTGGCGTCGTAGAGGCGGAGGACGGCCGGGGTGGCGCCGCGGCGCAGGATCCGGCGGCAGGCCTCGAGCCCCTCGGCAAAGGTGGCGAAGCCGAAGGCCCGCCGCCCTTCGCCCTCGGGCACCGGGTGGACGCGCAGGCGCGCCTCGGTGATGACCCCGAGCGTGCCCTCGCTCCCCACGAACAGCTGGGTGAGGTCGGGGCCGGTGGCCGCCCGGGGCCCGCTTCCCCCGGTGCGGATGATGCGCCCGTCGGCCAGCACCACCTCGAGGCCCACGACCATGTCCTCGATCTTCCCGTAGCGGTTGGAGTACTGGCCGGCCCCCCGGCAGGCCAGCCATCCGCCCACGGTGGACAGGGCCATCGACTGGGGCCAGTGGCCGAGCGTCACCCCGTGGCCGGCGCGGAGGCCGTCCTCGAGGTCGGGCCCGAAGGTGCCGGCCCGCACGTCGGCCACCAGGGAGGCGGCGTCGACATCGACGATCCCATCGAGGCCGGTGCAGTCGAGCGCCACGCCGCCGAAGAGGGGGACCGAGGCGCCGCACACCCCGCTCCTGCCTCCAGCCGCGGTGACCGGCACCCCGGCGGCGTCGCACAGGGCGAGGACGGCGGCGACCTGGGCGGTGTCGCTTGGCCGGGCCACCACGGCCGGCCGGGACGGCACGGCACCAGCGGCCGCCCAGCCGAT
>CAXBRB010000267.1:0-2629 GCA_963977795.1 uncultured Acidimicrobiaceae bacterium | reverse complement strand
GCTCTCGAAGTACGCGTCGGTGATGCTCGCCCGTTCGGCGAAGATGAACGGCAAGGCGGCGAAGATCGACACCATCACCCAGCTCGACACCGTCAGCATGTACATGTCGCGGGGGCGCAGTTGCGTTTGTTGGGGCCTGCCCTGCGCGATCATGGCGATGCCGGTGAGCGCGGTGAGTGAAGGCAGCATGCGCAGCTTGAGCGGCGCGACGTGCAGGAAGCGCTCAACCTCCGCACTGCCATCGCCATCGCAGGCGATCATGGTGCCGTCCTTGATGATGGAGACGGCAGCGATGCCGGGGAGCTGGCGCGCGTGGCGCACAAAGGAATCCGCATCATGCACATCGGGCGTGCCGAGGAGCACGGTGAGCAGCAGAGGGAGGATGACGACCATGGGGTTCCACGGGCTCACCAGGCCGCCGAGGACGGACTCCGAGTAGGTCGTCGACCCCGGGCCCGAGGCGGCCAGCACGCCCACCAGGGCGCAGATCCACAGGGCGGCCCACAGGGCCCGGGCCGGGGTCGACCGGCGCCGCACCACGGCCACGCAGGCCAGGGCGGCGAGGCCGTTCCAGAAGGCGGCCCCCACGAACAGCGACCGGGCCCCGCCGCCGAGCAGCCGGTAGACCTGGGCCTGGAGGTAGAAGTAGGTGGGGCCGGGGTGGTTCCAGTCGTTGCGGTCGAAGACCCCCAGCTGCTGGTGCCAGGCCAGCGCCCGCCGGGTGTGCAGGTCGATCAGGGCGAGGTCGTCGGCCAGGGTGAGGTGGGAGCCGGACTGGAGGAGCAGCCGCACGACGGCCACCACGAAGGGCAGGCCGACCAGTGCGAAGGCGGCGGCCGTGAGCCACCAGCCGCCGGGCACCAGGGCCCGGGCCCCTCCCCGGCGGTCGGACCGTCGGTGCGCCGGGCCGTCCGCCGGCCGGCGGGGGGGCCGAGGGTCACCGAGGTCCGGGCGTTCGGTTGTCGGGACGTCCACGATGCGGTGATCGTAGGACAGCCCGCCCGGTCGGGGGCTGCGCAGCGGAGCGTCAGCCGGTCAGTGGCTGGGGACGTAGCCGCCCCGGCCCATGGCCTCGCTGGCGAAGGGGTCGAGCGAGTCGTCCACGCCGCCCACCACCTCGGTCACCCAGTCGAGGCGGCCCCGCAGGATCCGCTCCACGCCGCCCTGCAGCGTGGACGAGCTCACGGCGCACGAGCTGCAGGCGCCCTGGAGCTGGACCTCGACGACCCCGGTCTCCACGTCGGCGGCCACCAGGACCAGGTCGCCCCCGTCAGCCTGGACGGCGGGCCGCATCAGCTCGATGACGCCCATGAGGTCGGCGAGCCGTCCGGCCCGCGCCTCGTCGGTGAGCGTCCCGTCGGTGACTGGCTCATCGACGACGGTCCCGTCGGTCGGCGGCGCGTCGGACGTTGCGTCGGTGGGCTCCATGACCGAACCAACCTACCGGACCGCTGCGGCATTCCCGACCGCCGGCCGGGCCGCACCGGGACCGTGCCGGCCGGGGCGTCGGACCTCGCTCCAGGGCCGCCTCCATCTCTCGTCGCCTCCAGGGCGGGCGGTACCATGCGGCGTGGCCCCGTCACCCGATCCCGGCGCCGTCGGGCTCATCCTCCCGACCCTCCCCCAGGACTCGGTGCCGGCGTGGGCCGACCCGGGGGCGCCGGACCCGGTCGGCGGCCTGGTCGACGTCTGCCGGGGTGCCGAGGCCCTCGGGGCCACCACGCTGTGGGTCTGCGACCACCTCTACTGGCACGGCCCCTGCCTGGAGTGCACGGTGGCCCTCACCGTGGCGGCCACGGCCACCACCGACGTCGCCCTGGGCTCGTGCGTGATCCAGCTCCCCCTCCGACGTCCGGCCGCCGTGGCCAAGCAGTTCGCCTCCCTCCAGGCCGTGAGCCGGGGCCGGATGATCCTCGGCGTGGGCGTGGGCAGCCACGAGGGCGAGTACGTCCAGGTCGGGGCCGACTACCACCACCGAGGCCACGACCTCGACGAGGCCATCGACGACCTCCACCGGGCCTGGGCGTCGGGGCAGGGGGCGGACCGGGGGGACACGACCTCGTCCGACCCGGCGGCCCGCTACCGCCAGCTGCCCGCCGCCGCTCCCCCGCCGGTGTGGATCGGCGGCTCCTCGGAGGCCGCCCTGCGCCGGGCGGCGGCCCGGGGAGACGGGTGGATGCCGCTGTTCCTGTCGGCCGACGAGTACCGGGCGGCCGCCGAGCGCCTGGCCAAGGAGGTCGACGCCTGCGGCCGGGCCCCCGGTGCGGTCACCCGGGCCATGGTCCTCTTCGTCGTGGTCGTCGCCCACGGCCACGACGCCGGCCGGGCCAAGGGGACGGCGTGGATGTCGTCGCTCTACGGCCTGCCCCCGAAGGCCTTCGACCGTCACCTGGTCACCGGGTCGGCGGCCGAGGTGGCGTCCCGGGTGGCCGCCTACCGGGCGGCCGGGGCCGACCACATCGCCGTCTACGTGACCGACGACGCCCCGCTCGACCAGTTCGCCCGCCTGATGGACGCCCTGCCCGGCGCCGGGGTGCCGGTGGGGCGGCCGTGAGGCAGATCGGAAGAGCACACGTCTGAACTCCAGTCACGGCTACATCTCGTATGCCGTCTTCTGCTTGAAAAAAAA
>CAXBRB010000266.1:0-2647 GCA_963977795.1 uncultured Acidimicrobiaceae bacterium | reverse complement strand
TGGGCTCGGGCCCGGCCGGGGGCGGCCTGTCGGGGCCGTCGGTCCACCCCATCGCCGTCCGGGCCGTCTTCGACGTCCGGGCCGCCCACCCGGGAGCCGCCATCGTCGGGGTGGGCGGGGTGATGACCGGGGTGGACGCCGTCGAGCTGATCATGGCCGGGGCCGATGCCGTCCAGGTGGGGACGGCCACCTTCCGGGACCCCCGTGCACCGTGGACGGTCCTCGACGAGGTGGACCGGTGGTGTGCGGCCCACGGGGTGGCGTCGGTGCGCGAGCTGCAGGGTGCGGCCCACCGGTGACGGGCACGATGCGGACGGGGCGCAAGGGCCCCACGGAGCGGTGAGGAGCACCATGGGCGAGCAGGGACCGGTCATCGAGGGCTTCACCTCCCGCGTGGTCCGGGCGGTGGCGGCCACCGGGCCGCTGTGCGCCGGCATCGACCCCTCGGAGAGCCTGCTGGCTGCCTGGGGGCTGTCCGCCTCGGCCGAGGGGGTGCGGACCTTCGGGCTGCGCTGCATCGAGGCCTTCGCCGGCGAGGTCCCCGTGGTCAAGCCCCAGGTGGCCTTCTTCGAGCGGTGGGGAGCGGCCGGCCTGGCCGCCCTGGAGGACGTGCTGGCCGCCGGGCGGGAGGCCGGGCTCCTGGTCATCGCCGACGCCAAGCGGGGCGACATCGGCTCGACCATGGAGGCCTATGCCTCGGCATGGCTGGATCCGGCCAGCCCGCTGGCCGCCGATGCCGTGACGGCCACGCCCTACCTCGGGCTGGGCGCCCTGGCCCCGGCACTGGAGCTGGCCGCACTGGGCGGGCGGGGGGTGATCGTGGTGGTGCGCAGCTCCAACCCCGAGGGGCGCTCCCTCCAGGAGGCCCGGACGGCGGCAGTCGACGGCTCAGGACCGGGCCCCGCCGTGGAGGACCTGCTGCTGGCCGAGATCGCCGCCTGCAACCACGGGGGCCTGCCGGTCCCGGGGACGGTGGGCGCGGTGGTGGGTGCCACCCGGGCGCCCTCGGCCTTCGACCTGGCCGACCTCGGCGGGGTGATCCTCGCCCCGGGGCTGGGCGCCCAGGGCGGGACGGCCGAAGGCGCGGCCGCCCTCTTCGCCGGGTGCCCGGCCGGCACCGTGCTGCCCAGCGCCTCCCGGTCGATCCTCGGGGCCGGACCTGAGGTGGCCGCCCTGCGTGCGGCAGCCCGGGACGAGCGCGACGCCCTGGCCGACGCCCTGGCCGACGTCCTGGGCTGAGCCGGGCCGGCCCGTCAGCGCCCGGTGGTGGGCAGGGGCTCGGTGAAGGCGATCGGAGGCGACGGGGGCAGATAGGCCTCGGGCACGCCTGTCGGCTCGGCGAACGACAGCACGTCGAAGACCTCCGACAGCCCGCCGTCGGCCACGGTGCCGCTGACGCCGACCTCTGCAGCCACGGAGAAGGCCTGGCGCCCGTCGATCTGGCCGGCTGCGAGGGCATCCCAGGTCTCCCGGGTCACCCGACCCACCAGCGCGTAGGCGCAGCCGTCGCCGGTCGTCCCCACCGGCCGGCCGATCATGCAGTGATGCGGGCCGTCATCGATGGCATAGACGGCGGCATCCCCCGTGCCGGCCACGGCCCGGATCCGCGTGGGGTGCCCGAACAGGTGGAGGCCGCCGTGGGCCCGCTGCTTGAGGGCGTAGAGCGGGTTGGGCGGGATGACGCCTTCGGGCTCGTCGTCAGCCAGCGGGGTGGCGCTGGCCGGTGCCGCCACCGGGAAGGTCCACCCCTCGGTCCCCTTGGCGAAGTGGAGCTGGCCGTCGTCACGGGGCTGGATCAGACCGCTGGCGTCCTGTGGGCGGTCGGTCGGGCTGTCGGTCGGGCTGTCTGGCATTGGTGCTCCTCATCTGTCGGGCGCATCAGGCTCCGGTCTACCGCACCATCGTGGGCCGTGCCCGCCGGCGACCCGACCGGTCAGGACCCGGCACGCGTCGGGTGCCAGCCGGACACGCGGCCGGCCAGATCGCCTTGGTGGCGACGGCGGGCAGCCTCGGCCTCGTCGGGCGTGCAGGCCATGAAGACCACTGCCTGGCCGGGGGCCAGCCGCCCCAGCCGGCCGAGATCGGCGGAGATCACGCACCCGGCCACGGGATAGCCGCCGAGGGTGGCGTGGTCGGGGAGGAGCACGATGGGACGGCCGTCGGGCGGGATCTGGACGGCACCGGTCACCACGGGCAGCGAGTCCACCGGATCCACGCCGGTCAGGCCGGCGTGCCCGGGACCGTCCAGCCGGACTCCGATGCGGTCGCTCGCCGGCAGCACCGTCCACGGTGCCGCGTCGCCCGCATCGGCGACCATCCTGCTCGTCGACGACGAGGAGAAGATTCTCAAGGCGCTCGGCCGCGCCCTCCGCGATGCCGGCCACGCCGTCGTCGAGACGACGAGCCCGCGCGATGCGCAGCGCCTGCTCGCCGAGCGGGCCTTCGACCTGCTGGTCGTCGACAACGTGATGCCGCAGATGAGCGGACCAGAAGTCGCCGAGCAGTTGGCGATTGCGCGGCCCGCCATGAAGGTTATGTATATGTCTGGCTATCCCGACCACCCCGTCTTTTCTCAGGGTGGGGTCAATCGAGAGACCGTGTTTCTCCAGAAACCGTTCACCCCCAATGTGCTCACGCAAAAGGTGCG
>CAXBRB010000265.1:0-2762 GCA_963977795.1 uncultured Acidimicrobiaceae bacterium | reverse complement strand
ATTGGCCTCAGTTAAGTCGCTCAGCAATCGCACTGCACGGCGAGTTTGATCGCCATGACTTACTTCTTCTTGTTGTTCGGCTTCTTGTTGTCGTTGGCTTTATCAGCGGCCTTTGCTGCAGCGACATCGCGATTCTCTTTCGCCAGCTTCGCTCGAGCTTGCTCAACCGTGTTTCGCTCTTTCGCTAGATGAGCTTGAGCTGCATCAACCTCTTGTCTGGCTTTCTCGACCGCATGATGAGCCGACTTCACTTCTGAATCAGCATCAACAGCAGCTTTGATCTTGGCTCGCAGTTCAGCGCCGTGCTTCATCGCGGCGTCGTACTTCTCTTTCAGTAAGACAGCTCGCGGGTTGGCTTGAATCGCTTCCTTCTCCAGCGTGGCCGCGGCCAGAGCTTTCGGATTTTCAAAGTCCGGTCAGGCGGTCTTGTCGACCACCTGCCCGGTGCCGGGAGCCGGCGCAGCCTGGACCGGCGCCTGGTCCGGGCCGGCGTGGACCCGTCGTCCGGCCTGGACGTGGCCGCCCGCAAGCCCGACTGGCTCCGGGTGCCCGCCACCATGGGCTCCCGCTTCGCCGGCCTCAAGCGGGACCTCGCCGCCGACGGCCTGGTCACGGTGTGCGAGGAGGCGGGCTGCCCCAACATCTTCGAGTGCTGGGCCGACGGTACGGCCACGTTCATGATCAACGGGTCCCGGTGCACCCGGGCCTGCGCCTTCTGCCTGGTCGACACCCGGCGCCCCCTCCCGCTCGATCCCGGCGAGCCCGAAGCCGTGGCCGCCGCCGTGGACCGGATGGGCCTGGCTCACGCCGTGGTGACCTGCGTGGCCCGCGACGACCTCCCCGACGGAGGGGCCGGGGCCTTTGCCGAGACGGTGGCGGCCATCCGCCGCCGCCGACCGGACACCGCAGTCGAGGTCCTCATCTCGGACCTGAAGGGCGACGCCGACTCCCTGGCCCGTGTGCTCGAGGCCCGGCCCGACGTGGTGAACCACAACATCGAGACGGTGGCCCGCCTCCAGCGGGCGGTGCGACCCTCAGCCGGCTACGCCCGGAGCCTCACGGTGCTGGCCCGGGCCGCATCGGCCGGCCTGACGGTGAAGTCGGGCATCATCGTGGGCATGGGCGAGCGGGCCGAGGAGGTGGTGGGGACGCTGGCTGACCTGCGGTCGGTGGGCGTCGACATCGTCACCATCGGCCAGTACCTCCGGCCGACAGCGCGGCACCTGCCGGTGGCCCGGTGGTGGACCCCCGAGGAGCTCGATGAGCTCCGGGTCGCCGGGGAGGCCCTGGGCTTCGCCCACGTGCAGGCCTCGCCGCTCACCCGCTCGAGCTACCACGCCCGCGAGGCGGCCGGTGCCGCGGCACCGGTGCCGGTGACCCTGGGGGCCCGGGCATGACTGCTGTGCTTCCGCCGGCTGCCGTGGCGGCCCGGACGGCCCGCCTGGCCCGGGTGCGCGACCGGATGGGAGAGGAGGGCGTCGACGTCCTCCTGCTCTCCCACGGGGCTGACCTGCCGTGGCTGACGGGCTACGAGGCGATGCCCCTCGAGCGCCTGACCCTGCTGGTGCTCCCCCTGGAGGGCGAGCCCGTCCTGGTCGTCCCGGGCCTCGAGGCGCCCCGGGTGCCGGAGACCGGGGGCCTGGTGGCCCTGCGCCCCTGGTCCGACGACGAGGACCCCCTGGCCATCGTGGGCGACCTGGTGGCCCATCGGCCCCACCGGCGCCTGGCGCTGTCCGACCGGGCCTGGGCCACCACCGCCCTCGGCCTCCAGCGGACCCTCCCCGGGGCCGAGTGGATCGAGGCCTCCACGGTGACCTCGCCGCTGCGGGCCGTGAAGGACGCCGCCGAGCTGGCCGCCCTCCGCGCCGCCGGGGCGGCTGCCGACCGGGTGGCCGCCGTGCTCCAGTCCGGCGGGATCCCCCTGGTGGGGCGCACCGAGGCCGCCGTCTCGGCCGACCTGTCGGCCGCCCTGGTGGCCGAGGGCCACCGCTCGGTCAACTTCGCCATCGTGGGCAGCGGCCCCAACGCCGCCAGCCCCCACCACGAGCCCGGGGACCGGGTCATCGGCCCCGGCGAGACGGTGGTCTGCGACTTCGGGGGGACCCTCTCCCTCGACGGCGACGTCGGCTACTGCTCGGACATCACCCGCACCGTGGTGACCGGTGAGCCGGACGCCGAGGTGGCCGCCGCCTATGCCGTCCTGCACGCCGCCCAGGCCGCCGGGGTGTCCGCCGCCCGTGCCGGGGCCACCGCAGCCTCGGTCGACGCCGCCGCCCGTGCCGTGATCGACGAGGCCGGCCTGGGCCACCTCTTCGTCCACCGCACCGGGCACGGCATCGGGATCGAGGAGCACGAGGACCCGTACCTGGTGGCCGGCAACGACGAGGTGCTGCAGGTCGGCCACGCCTTCTCGGTCGAGCCCGGCATCTACGCACCGGGCCGGTTCGGGATGCGGCTGGAGGACATCGTGGTGATCGGAGTCGACGGGGCCCCCGACCCGCTGAACTGCGCCGACCACGGTCTGGTGGTGGTCGAGGCGTAGCGGACGGCCCGGCCAGCGAGCCGGGCGCAGGGAGCCGTCCCGGCCAGCGAGCCGGGCGCAGGGAGCCGTCCCGGCCAGCGAGCCGGGCGCAGGGATGCAGCCGGCAGACGGCATGCGGCCGGAGAGACAGGAGCACCGGATGGACCTGGGGATCGACGGGAAGGTGGCGCTGGTCACGGCCAGTTCGAAGGGGCTGGGCCGGGCCTCGGCCGAGGCGCTG
>CAXBRB010000264.1:0-2809 GCA_963977795.1 uncultured Acidimicrobiaceae bacterium | reverse complement strand
GGGAAGGCCACGGTGGCCCTCTACCTCTTCCTCGTGCTGGTGGCCGTGGTGCTGTACGCCAACCTCGGCGTCACCCTGCTGGTCGTCGTCTTCTACACCGTGGTGGCCGCCTCGGTGGTCTTCGCCACCTCCGACCTCCGCGACCGCTGGCCCCCGGGCTGACCGGCCGGCACCTCTGGCGACTCGATCCGCACCGGGTGCGGAGGGTGGGCGACCGGTGTCAGGACAGGTGCATTCGCCACCCTCTGTGGCAGCGGCCGCCGGCTCGCTTTGCCCGTCCGGAGGCCGCCGTTACCGTTCCGCACAGCATCCTGCCCGGGCCTGCCGGGCGGCGGAGGACGCCGGGCCACGCCCGGCAGAGAGCGGGGATCCCGTGCGCACCAGGAGTCGGAGCATCATGGCCGCCGTCGGCGGACTGGCCCTCGCCGCCACCGCCGTGAGCGTGGCCGGGACGGCGTCGGCCGCCCAGGGCCCCAAGCCGTGGCGGATCGGTCTCGAGGGTCCGATCACCGGCAGCCAGGCCGCGGTGGGCACGGGCATGCTGGACGGGGCCATCCTGGCCGCCGAGAACCTGAACGCCCACGGCGGCCTCCTCGGTCGGCCCGTCCAGATCGTCCCCATCGACGACCAGGCCGACCCGACCGTGGGTGTGAAGGTCGTCACTGCGGCCCTCCGGGCCGGCCTCGACGGTGTCGTCGGCCCCTACAACTCGGGCGTCGGCGCCAAGGTCCTCCCCCTCTACACCAAGGCCAAGATCGTGCCGATCCGCCTGACCTCGGCCACCACCACCGAGGGCTACGGGGTCACCCTCCAGCCCATGGAGTCCCAGATCGCCCCGGTGGCCGTCACCGCCCTCACCACCTGGCAGAAGGCGACCTCGGTGGCCGTCATCTACGACTCCACCTCGCCCTACACCGTCGGCGTATCCAACCAGGTGGCCACGTCGCTGGCCGCCCAGGGCGTCACCGTGACGGCCACGCTGCCCATCACCGAGGGCCAGGGCGACTACTCGGCCGTGGTGGCCCAGGCCCTGGCCGGCCACCCCGACGCCGTGTACGCCGCCGTCTACTACCCCGAGGGCGGCCTGATCGCCCAGGAGGTCCTGGCTGCCGGCCCGTCGACCCGGTGCCTGGCCGACTTCGCCTCGGCCTCGACGGGCTACGTGGCTGCCGCCGGCCTGGCCGCCGCCCAGAACTGCCCGGTGCTCGGCGTGCCCGCCCCGTCCGACTTCGCCGGCTCGGCCCCGCTGGTCGCCCGGTACCAGACCCGCTTCGGCACGGCCCCCGGCCTCTGGAGCCCCTACGCCTACGACTCGGTGAACCTGCTGGCCCAGGCGGCCGGTCGGGCCCACAACCTCCAGCAGGTGCCCCTGGCCCGGGCGCTCCTCGCCACCAGCGGGTTCTCCGGCTGGACCGGCACGGCCAGCATCCTGGCGCCCAGCGGCAACCGCTCGCCGGCTCCGGTGACCGTCGATTCGCCCGACGCCACCGGTGCGCTCCACATCGATGCCAGCTGGGCGGCCGCCGTGGGCGCCACGCCGTAGGCGGCACCGACCGGCGGGGCGGCCTGCGTCGCACCGCCGCCAGCACGGCAGCGCTCACAGCAGCCCGTCGCAGCACCAGACCACAGGGGCCTCCGGGCCCCTGTGGCGCGTCCGGGGCCCGTCGCTCGCCCCAGGAGGTCGGATGGTCCCGCAGGGTCACCGGCCCCTAGAGTGCACTGTCCCCCTTCGACCGAGGAGCACCATGGGCAAGTCCGTCATGATCACCGGCGCAGGCACCGGCTTCGGCAAGGGCACCGCCCTGGCCCTGGCCGCCCGGGGCCACTCGGTGATCGCCACCACCGAGACCGACGAGCAGGCCGCCGCCCTGGCCGCCGAGGCGCCACAGCTCACCGTGGCCACCATCGACATCACCACCGACGACGTGGCCAAGGCAGCGGCGTGGGAGATCGACGTCCTCGTCGACAACGCCGGGTTCGGGCAGACCGGCCCGCTGGCCGACGTCCCCCTGGACCGGCTCCGCCGGGTCTTCGAGGTGAACGTGTTCGGCACGGTGGCCGTGACCCAGGCCGTCCTGCCCGGGATGCTGGCCCGGGGCTCGGGCCGGATCATCATCGTCTCCTCGATCGCCGGGGTCCTCTCGGCGCCCGGCTTCGGCCCCTACTCGATGAGCAAGCACGCCCTCGAGGCCATGGGCAAGGCCATGCGGGCCGAGCTGGCCGGCCAGGGCATCGACGTCTGCCTGCTGAACCCCGGCCCCTACCTGACCGGCTTCAACGACCGGATGGCCGACTCGATGTGGGAGTGGTTCGGCGAGGACTCGCTGAACGCCCCGTCCACACCGCTCTTCGAGATGATGCGCCAGTTCGTCACCTCCGATCAGCGGGACCCGGCCGAGGTGGTCCAGCGCATGGTGGAGCTGGTGGAGGCCGAGACCACCGAGGAGCACAACTTCGTGCCACCGGAGCTGGCCGAGTTCGCCTGAGCCGCACGGGGGCCCTCCGAGGCTCCTCCGGGACCCATCCAGCGCCGTCCGGGCTCAGGAACGGACGCATCGGGGCCACATCTTCCCTGGTCAGAGGCGAATTTCCGAGATCTGGAGAAATTTCCGGAAAATCGCTCAAGTCCAGACCCCGATCTGCCGATACGGGCGTGCCGAGTCAGATGTCCGGGCCGTCAGGACCGGCGGCGGGTCGCCGCTCTGGCCAGCGACCGCCAGCCCATCAGGCCCAGCCCGACGAAGGCCAGCGCCACCCCGATGAAGGCCGGAGCCGTGCCCTGCCCGGCCATCGCCCGCAGCACCATGGC
>CAXBRB010000263.1:0-2815 GCA_963977795.1 uncultured Acidimicrobiaceae bacterium | reverse complement strand
AGGCCGGCGGCGGCCACGCTGCGGGCCACCCCGTCGCCGATGGCCCCCAGTCCGATCACGGCCACCGTGGGCCCGCCCTCCGTCGCTGCTCCACCGGTGTCGTCGGCCACTGCTGCTCCCTCGTTGCTGGACAAGTGTCCGGACTATAGTTTGGACACATGACCCGTTCCACCGAGGGAGACGAGGCCGCTCCCGAGGTGCCCGACGGCGGCCTGGCCGACTACTCGGGCGCCTTCCGCCCCGACTTCCGCTACGAGGACCTCTCGAAGGAGGCGCTGGTGCGCCTGGTGCGCGAGTACGCCCAGGCCGTCCACATCCTCGACCGCTCGATGTGCGCCGCCATCGGCATGTCGCACGGCCTGGAGGAGATGAAGCGCCTGGCCATCGAGGAGTGGCGGGGGGCCAGCCCCGTCTACGGACGCCGCCTCCGGGCCATCCTGGGCATCGAGGGCGACGACGTGGCCGCCATCTTCAAGGTCCTCCAGGTCGATCCCGGCTTCCCCCACCACTACCTCGACGTCCGCTACGAGGTGGTCGACGAGCACCACGGCTTCTTCGAGCTGGCCAGCTGCGGCGCCCTGCTCGACGCCGAGCCCTGGGGCGACGCCATGGTGACCGGCATGTGCCACCACATCGAGGACGGCACCTTCGACGTCACCGCCCAGGCCATCAACCCCCGGGCCCGCGTCCGCCACGTCCACCGGCCGCCCCGGGTGCCGGCCGACCGGACGCCCCACTGCCGGTGGGAGGTGGTCATCGACGCCGACACCGAGACCCTGCCCGAGGCCGACATCACCGCGGTGACGTCCATGACCACGGCGGCCACCTTCGCCTACCCGCCGATGCGCGACGGCACGCCCCACCTGCCCGGTCCGCGGCCCGACGACGGGGGCGCCCGATGACCCAGGCCGCCGCCCGGGCCGACCTCCTCCCGGCCGCCGACGAGCGGCTCGAGGGGACGCGGCGGCGCCTCACCCCCCGCCAGGCCGAGGTGGTGGCCAACCTGGTCCGGGCTGCCGCCGAGGAGACCGAGGCCGTGGGCTACGCCAAGATGACGGTCCGCAGCGTGGCCCGCCGGGCCGGGGTGGCCCCGGCCACCGCCTACACCTACTTCAGCTCCAAGGACCACCTGCTGGCTGAGGTCCTCTGGCGCCGCACCGAGGCGCTCCCGCCGGTGGCCGCCGACCCCGGCCGGTCCGCCCCCGAGCGGGTCGAGGAGGCCGTGGCCCAGATCCTCCCCTTCGCCGGCCGGAGCCCGGCGCTCATCGACGCCTGCACGGTGGCCCTGATCAGCCCCCACCCCGAGGTCCGCCACCTCCGGGACCGGCTGGGGGCGCTGACCCACCGGCGCCTGTCGGCCGCCCTCGGCCCCGATGCCGACCCCGCCGTGGTCCGGGTGCTCGACACCCTCTACGCCGGGGCGCTGATGGCGGCGGGCACCGGGCACATGTCCTTCCAGGACGTGCCCGCCTTCATGGCCGAGGCCGCCGGCCTGCTGGTGGACGGGGAGGGCGCATCCCCGTCCCGACACCCGGACCCCGGTGCCCCGCCCCCGGCGGCGCTGCGCCCGACCACCCCGAGGAGGACCGCCCGATGACCACCGCCGCCGAGCCGCTCGAGTTCAACCCCTACGCCTACGAGTACCACGAGGACCCGTACCCGACGTTCGCCCGACTGCGGGCCGAGGCCCCCGTCTACCGGAGCGAGGAGTTCGACTTCTGGGCCTACTCCCGCCACGAGGACGTGCTCGGGGCCTTCCGCAACGTCGACCTCTACTCGAACTCCCACGGCGTCTCGCTGGACCCCAGCGCCTTCAGCCCCGACGCGCACAAGACCATGTCGTTCCTGGCCCTCGACCCGCCCCGCCACACCCGCATGCGCTCGCTGGTGGGCAAGGCGTTCACCCCCACCAAAGTGGCGGCCATGGAGGACCGCATCCGGGCCATCACCCTGGAGCACCTGCTGCCCGCCCTGGAGCAGGGGACCTTCGACCTGATCGAGGACCTGGCCGGGAAGATCCCCATGGATGTGATCTCCGACATGTTCGGGGTGCCGTCGGCCGACCGGGCCGAGCTCCGCCGCCTGGCCGACCTGGTCCTCCACCGGGAGGACGGCGTCTACGACGTCCCGGCCGAGGGCCTGGAGGCCGCCCTCCACCTGGTGGCCTACTACCAGGAGATGCTGGAGGAGCGCCGGACCTCGCCCCGGGACGACATGACCTCGGCGCTCATGGCCGCCGAGATCGACGGCGACCGGCTCACCGACGAGGAGATCGTGGCCGTGCTCTTCCTCATGGTGGTGGCCGGGAACGAGACCACCACCAAGCTGCTCGGGAACGCCTGGTACTGGGGGTGGCGCAACCCCGACCAGGGCGCCCTCCCCTTCGCCGACCCGGGCCGGGTGCCCGACTGGGTCGAGGAGACGCTCCGCTACGACAACTCCAGCCAGGCCGTCCTCCGGATGAGCCGCCAGGAGATCACCCTCCATGGGGCGACGATCCCGGCCGGCCAGCGCATCCTCCTGCTGATCGGGTCGGCCAACCGGGACGAGCGGGCCTTCCCCGATCCCGACCGCTACGACCTCTCCCGGGACACCACCCGCTCGGTCAGCTTCGGCAGCGGCCGCCACTTCTGCATGGGCGCCCCCCTGGCCCGCATGGAGGCCCGCATCGTCCTCGGCGAGCTGGTCGACCGGGTGGCCGCCTACGACGTCGACCCCGCCGGCATCGTCCGGGTCCACTCGGTGAACGTCCGGGGCCTGGCCGCCCTGCCCACCACGGTCACCCTGCGCTGATGCCGCGCTTCGCACCCCACCC
>CAXBRB010000262.1:0-2849 GCA_963977795.1 uncultured Acidimicrobiaceae bacterium | reverse complement strand
GACGCCCTGGTGCAGGTCTGGGTGGCCGAGTCCGATCAGGGCCGGGCCTTCGCCCGCTTCGAGACCCGTCTCCAGCTCATGTGGGTGCTGGGCTCGCTGGTGGGGGTGGTCCTGTCGTTGGCCATTCCGGCCGGCAGCCTGGCCATGGCTGCGGTGGCGCTGGCCGGGGCGCTGCTCTACATGAGCAGCCTGCGGCCGACCCGCTGACGCGCCACGGGGGCCCCGGAGGGCCCCCGTGGGAGTGATCTTCAGGCGCCGGTGCGCCCGGTCACCTAGGCGCTGAAGCGCCTCTGGCGGATCAGCGCAGCTCCTGCTCCAGCCGGTCGACCTCGCCGGACAGGGCGGCCGGGAGCTTGTCGCCGAAGGTGGCGTAGTGCTCCCGGATGGACGGGATCTCGGCCAGCCACTCGTCGCGGTCCACGGTGAGGAGCACCTGCATGTCCTCGTCGGACACGTCGAGGCCCGAGGTGTCGATGGCCCCCGGGGCGGGCACCCGTCCGATGGGGGTCTCCACGGCGTCGCCGCCGCCGCTCACCCGGTCGAACACCCACTCCAGGACCCGGGAGTTGTCGCCGTAGCCCGGCCACAGCCACCGGCCGTCGGCGTCCTTGCGGAACCAGTTCACGTAGAAGATCTTGGGGAGCTTCTCGGGGTCGGCCGAGGCGCCCAGCTCGAGCCAGTGGGCGAAGTAGTCGGCCATGTTGTAGCCGCAGAAGGGCAGCATGGCGAAGGGGTCCCGGCGCAGGTTGCCGACCGCGCCGGCTGCGGCCGCCGTCGTCTCCGAGGCCATGATCGAGCCCAGGAACACGCCGTGCTGCCAGTCACGGGACTCGAACACCAGGGGGACCACCGAGGCCCGGCGGCCGCCGAAGAGGATGGCGTCGATGGGCACCCCGGTGGGGTCCTCCCACTCCGAGGCGATGGCCGGGTCCTGGGCGGCCGGCACGGTGAAGCGGGCGTTGGGGTGGGCGGCCGGCCCGTCGGAGGACGGCGTCCAGTCCTCGCCCTTCCACGAGGTGAGGTGGGCCGGAGGCTCGTCGGTCATCGACTCCCACCACACGTCGCCGTCGTCGGTGAGGGCGGTGTTGGTGAAGATGGCGTTGCCGTCCAGGGTGAGGATGGCGTTGGGGTTGGTCTGGGTGTTGGTGCCCGGAGCCACCCCGAAGAAGCCGGCCTCGGGGTTGATGGCGTAGAGCCGCCCGTCGGGGCCGAACTTCATCCAGCAGATGTCGTCGCCGACCGTCTCCACCTTCCAGCCCGGCAGGGTGGGGATGAGCATGGCCAGGTTGGTCTTGCCGCAGGCCGAGGGGAACGCCCCGGTCACGTAGCGGGTCTCGCCCTGGGGCGAGGTGAGCTTGAGGATGAGCATGTGCTCGGCCAGCCAGTTGTCGTCCCGGGCCATGACCGAGGCGATGCGCAGGGCGAAGCACTTCTTGCCCAGCAGGGCGTTGCCGCCGTAGCCGGAGCCGTACGACCAGATCTCCCGGGTCTCCGGGAAGTGCACGATGTACTTGTTGTCGGCGTCGCACGGCCACGGCACGTCGGCCTGGCCGTCGGCCAGCGGGGCGCCCACCGAGTGGAGGCAGGGGACGAAGTCCCCGTCGGTGCCCAGGACGTCGAGTGCGCCCTTGCCCATGCGGGTCATGATGCGCATGGAGACGGCCACATACGGCGAGTCGGTGATCTCCACGCCGATGTGGGCGATGGACGAGCCGAGGGGACCCATCGAGAAGGGGACCACGTACATGGTCCGGCCCCGCATCGAGCCGGCGAACAGGCCGGTGAGCACCTCGCGCATCTCGGCCGGGTCCCGCCAGTTGTTGGTGGGGCCGGCGTCGGACTCGTCGGCCGAGCAGATGTAGGTGCGGTCCTCCACGCGGGCCACGTCACCCGGGTCGGAGTGGGCCCAGTAGCTGTTGGGCCGCTTGGCCTCGGACAGCTTGGTGAAGGTGCCGTTGTCCACGAGGAGCTGGCAGAGCCGGTCGTACTCCTCGGCCGACCCGTCGCACCAGACCACCTCGGCGGGCTCGGTCAGGGCGGCGACCTCGTCGACCCATGCGATCAGCTTCTTGTGCTCGGTGGGGGGCATGGGCTGGTGGTTCCTCCTTTTCGGTACGGCGGCGGGCCGTACGCGCTTTCAGGTGCAACGGGTGGCGCCTGCCGGAGCCGTCCCGCAGCGCCGGCGGCGGGGCCGACGACGGCCGGAGGACGGGGCCTCCGGCTCGGGACGACCATGCTAGCGGTGCCGCCGGCGGGCAATGGTAGGCAAGGGAGGTGGAGCAGCCCAATTCCGGGTCCGGCCGGCCCGACGGCGCCGACGGGACCGACGAGTTCGCCCTGATCGAACGCCTGGCCGACGCCTTCGCCGCCGCAGGGCCCCCGGCGGCGCCCGGCGACCTCGGCATCGGCGACGACGCCGCCCTGATCGCCCTCCCGCCCGGTCCCGCCGTCCTGGCCACCGACCTCGTGGTCGGCGGGGTCCACGTCGACCCGGACGTCTCCTCGCCGGGCGACATCGGGTGGAAGGCCCTGATGGTCGCCGTGTCGGACCTGGCCGCCATGGGTGCGGAGGCCCGGGCTGCGCTGCTCTCGGTGGCCGCCCCGGCCGGCTTCCCGGTCGAGCACCTGGCCGAAGGGGTGGCCGAGGCGGCGACGGCGACGGGCTGTGCGGTGGTCGGCGGCGACCTGTCGGCCGCTCCCGTCCTGGTCGTCTCGGTGGCCGTGGTCGGCTGGGTGCCCGAGGACGGTGCCGGGCCGGCCCTCCGCCGGGACGGGGCCCGCCCGGGGGACACCCTGGTGGTCACCGGGCCGCTCGGCCGCTCGGCGGCCGGCCTGCGGGTGGCTCGCGC
>CAXBRB010000261.1:0-2931 GCA_963977795.1 uncultured Acidimicrobiaceae bacterium | reverse complement strand
ACGCACGGCAGGCTTGTCGTCCAGGCCAGCCAGCACGGCAGGCAGGCCGGCCGGGTCGCCGATGGCCCCGAGGGCGGCCACGGCGGCCTCACGGCACAGCGGGTCGGCGTGGCCGCCGTCGCTGTGGGCCAGCGCGGCCAGCCGGGCCACGGCCTCCGGGTCCTCCCGCTCGCCCAGCGCCCAGGCCGCCATCTCCACCACCCAGGGGTCCGGGTCGTCCAGGGCGGCCAGCACGGCGGCGCCGACCCCGGGCCCGCCGACCTCGGGCGAGAGCTCACACGCCCGTCGCCGCACGCCCGGGTCGGGATCGGCCAGCGCCGTCGTCACGTCGTCGGCACCCAGGAGGCCGAGCCGGGCCAGGGCGCCCAGGGCGGTGGCCCGCACCGGGCCGGCCGGGTCGGCCAGGCCGGCCCGGGCCGCTGCGGCGTCGCCGGTGTGGCCGGCCAGGGCCACCGTCCGTCGCCGCTCGGTGACGGCGGGCTCGGCGGGTTCCGTGGCAGGCTGCACCGCACCACTATGACCGAGCCCCGATGAGCGAGCACGACCCCCCGGCCCCCTCTTCGGCTGGCTCCCCGGCTCCCGTCCCGGGCCCCGGTCCGGCGCCTGTCCCGATGGCCGTGCCCGAGGCCGTCCCGGCCGGCGGACCGGACACCTCGACGGGTGGAGCGGCCGCCCCGGTGGAGCCCCCGGCCCGCCGCCGCAGCCGGCTGCGCACCTGGCTGTGGGTGGTGATCCCGCTCCTGCTGCTGTCGGCCGCCGTGTCCTCGCGGATCGACCTCCAGTACTACGCCGTCCAGCCCGGGTCGGCCCAGCCGGTCCAGCAGTTCATCACCGTCCCCCCGGGCCGGGCGACGCCGGTGGCCCACCCGGTCCTCCTGACCGACGTGCAGCTGGCCCGGGTGACCGCCCTCAGCTACCTCTTCTTCAAGGCCCAGGCCGACACCGAGCTCTACCCGCTCCCCGCCGTCACCGGCGGGACCGATCCGGGCGAGCTGAACGCCCAGGGCGACCTCCAGATGTCCCAGGCCATCGCCTCGGCCAAGACGGCCGCCCTGCGCCACCTCGGCTACACCGTGCCGGCCACCCCGGCCGGGGCGGTGATCGCCGGGACGTTCCCGGGCAGCCCGGCCAACGGGGTCCTCCACGTGGGCGACGTGGTGGTGGCCCTGGATGGGACCCCCACGCTGACCGCCCGGGCCCTGACCGACGCCCTGGCCCCCCACACCCCGGGCCAGACGGTGACCTTCTCGGTCCGCAAGGGCGGGAAGGGGACGCCCGTGCCCGTCCGGCTCACCCTGGAGCGGACCACGGTGGAGGTGGGGGGCCAGCGGCTCACCCTGGATGTCGGCATCCAGCCCGAGGACCAGGTCGACTACACCTACCCCTTCCCGGTGAAGATCTCGGTGCCCGACATCGGCGGCCCCTCGGCCGGCCTGGCCCTCACCCTCGGGGTGATCGACGCCCTGGACGGGGGGTCGCTGACCGGCGGCAAGACGGTGGCCGCCACCGGGACCATGGACGCCCAGGGCGACGTGGGCGACGTGGGCGGCGTGCCCCAGAAGACGGTGGCGGTGGGCAAGGCCGGGGCGACCATCTTCCTGGTGCCCGACGTCGAGCGGGGGGCGGCCCAGTCCAAGGCCCGGCCCGGCCTGCACGTCTACGCCGTGCGCACCCTGGACGACGCCATCCGGGTCCTCGAGGCCAACGGCGGCCGTCTCGGCGGGGTGCACCCGGCGGCGGCGCCCAGCTCGTCGGCGGCTGCGCCCAGCGCCCCGGCGGGATGAGCCGCCCGGCGGGTCTGCGGTCGTAGGCTCGGGACATGCCCGAGGACCGTCGGATGACCATCACCTCCTCGTCCCCCATCACCCCGGACGAGGTGGCCCGGCACACCTTCGCCTCCGTCCGGCGGGGATTTGACCCGAGCGAGGTCCGGGACTACCTCGAGTCGGTGGCCACCGCACTGCGGGCCATGGCCGAGCGGGAGCAGGAGCTGCGCGACCAGCTGGCCGACGCCGAGCACCGGGCGGCCAACCCGGTCATCGACGACGTGACCCTGACCGAGGCGGTGGGCAAGGAGACGGCCCGGGTCCTCCTCAGCGCCAACGAGGCCGCCGCCGAGAAGGTGGCCAACGCCGAGGCCGAGGCGGCCCGCCTCCTGGCCGAGGCCACCGCGTCCGCCGAGCAGATGACGGCCCAGGCCACCGAGACCTCCGAGCAGGCCCAGGCCCGGGCCGACGCCCTGTATGCCGAGCGCACGGCCGAGGCCGAGGAGCACGCCGCCGCCCTGCGCCAGCAGACCGACGAGCAGGTGGCCGCCGCGGTGGAGCGGGCCCGGGCCGAGGCCGAGGGGCTCCTCGAGCGGGCCCGCAGCGAGGGCCGCTCCATGGTCGAGGAGGCCCAGCGCCTCCGGGCCCGGGTCCTGGCCGACCTGGGCCGGCGGCGCAAGGCCCTCCACGCGCAGCTCGAGCAGCTGCGGGCGGCGCGGGAGCGCATGGCCGAGGCGGTGGGCGAGGTGCGCCGGTCCATCGACGGGATCGCCGACGACCTGGCCACGGCCGAGGACAGCGCCCGCGACGCCGCCGAGCAGGCCGGCCGGGAGGCCGCCCAGCGGGCCGACGAGGGCCTGACCGACGACGAGCTGGCCGCCCTGGCCGCCGAGGCCGCCGCCGTGTCGGCCTCGGGGGGCGACGGGGAGGACGACGGCGCAGCCATGGTCGGCACCGACGCCGACGCTGACGCTGCAACAGATACTGAGGACGGGCTCGAGGGCTCGGCCTCCGAGGTCGACGCCCTCTTCGCCAAGATCCGGGCGGCCCGGGAGGAGGAGCCGGCCGAGGCCCCGGGCAAGCCGGCCAAGGGGGGCAAGTCCAAGGGGGGCAAGGCGGCCAAGGGCGCCGCCGCCGCTGCCGCCGGCGACGCCGCCGAAACACC
>CAXBRB010000260.1:0-2947 GCA_963977795.1 uncultured Acidimicrobiaceae bacterium | reverse complement strand
AGCGTGCGTTGGCAGCGTTCAGGGCGTAGCGGGCATTGAGCACCGGCACCACCAGCTGCGGGCCGGCCTGGATGGCCAGCTCCTCGTCGACCTTGCTGGTGGTGATCTTCACCGACTTGGGCGCCTTGACCAGGTAACCGATTTTTTCGAGGAAGGCGCGGTAGGCCTTCTTCTGTACGGCGGTCATCTCGCAGGACATCACTTCTTCGGTCTTTTCCGGGAGCTCCTTCAACACTTGGGACTTGGTGCGACGAAGTAGGAAGGGCGAGATCAAACGCCTGAGGGCCAGGGCCTGGTCCTCGCTGGGGCCCTCGCGCTAGCTTCCGTAGAGACGCTTGAAGCGCGGGAGCGAACCCATGTATCCCGGGAGCAAAAACTCCATGATCGACGAGAGATCCATCGACTGCAGGTAGAGCTCGAAAATCGTGGCCAGATCGTTGGCCGGCAGCTTGTGGTCGCCGTCGTCGATGACCTGCTGCGACAGCCAGAACGCCAGCCCCGGGTCGACCATGCCGGTGCCGGGCCGCAGGACCCCTCAGACGCCGAAGGCCTCGTCCGCCGCGGCGGCGGCCACGGCCACGGTGGCGGCCAGCTCGTCCTCCCCGTGGGCCATCGACGGGAAGGCGATCTCATAGGGGCCCGGCGCCAGCGCCACCCCCCGAGCCAGCATGGCCCGGAAGAGCTGGGCGTAGCGGCCGGTGGCCGCCGAGGCCCGCGCCCCGTCGTTATCGAGGACCGGCCCGGTCCCCTCGGGCACGAAGAAGAGCCCGGTGAGCGGGCCCACCACCGGGACCCGGGCGACCAGCGGCCTTCCCTCGTCGTCGGCGGCCCCGGCGGCGGCCAGGGCGCCGGTCAGGACCTGCTCGAGGTCGGCGGCGAACACCGCCACCCGGGCGGCCAGGGCGTCGTGGCGCTCCGGGGTCAGCTCGGCCAGGACGGCGAGGCCGGCGGCGGTGGCCAGGGGGTTTCCCGACAGGGTGCCGGCCTGGTAGACGGGACCGAGCGGGGCCAGCACCGACAGGACGTCGGCCCGGCCGCCGAAGGCGCCCACCGGCAGGCCTCCGCCGATCACCTTGCCGAAGCACCACAGGTCGGGGCGCACCCCGGTGCGGTCGGCGGCGCCGCCCGGGCCGAGCCGGAAGCCGGTGATGACCTCGTCGAAGATGAGCAGGGCCCCCGCCGCATCGCAGGCGGCACGGAGACCCTCGAGGAAGCCGGGCTGCGGCGGGACGAGGCCCATGTTGGCGGCCACCGGCTCGACGATGACGCAAGCCACCCGCTCATCGAGCTCGGGCACGACGTTGTAGGGGACGACCACGGTGTCGGCCACGGCCCCGGCCGGCACCCCGGCGGAGTCGGGCAGGCCCAGCGTGGCCACCCCGCTCCCCCCGCCGGCCAGCAGCCCGTCGGAGTGGCCGTGGTAGCAGCCGTCGAACTTCACCACCCGGTCCCGACCGGTGAACCCCCGGGCCACCCGGACCGCGCTCATGGTGGCCTCGGTCCCCGAGGAGACCAGGCGGACCAGCTCGCACCCGGGCACCCGGGCGCCGATGGCCTCGGCCAGGCGGACCTCGGCCTCGGTCGGGGCCCCGAAGGTGGTGCCCCGGGCGGCCGCCTCGGCCACGGCGGCGACCACGACCGGGTGGGCGTGGCCCAGGATGGAGGCGCCGTAGGACTGGACGTAGTCGAGCAGCCGGTTGCCATCCGCGTCCCACACCCATGCCCCCTCGCCCCGGGCCACGAAGTAGGGATGGCCGCCCACCGACCGGAAGGAGCGGACCGGCGAGTTGACCCCGCCGGGGATCACTGCGGCCGCCCGGTCGAAGAGGGCGGCCGACGTCTCGGTGGATCCCGGCGCGGCGATGCCGGCCGGCCCGGTCCCCTCAGCCACCGAGGGCCTCGGCCACGGCGCTGGCGAAGTAGGTCAGGACGATGTCGGCGCCGGCCCGGCGCACGGCGGTCAGCTGCTCGATGGCCACCGCCGGGCCGTCGATCCACCCCCGCTCGGCGGCCGCCACGACCATGGCGTACTCGCCGCTCACGTGGTACGCCGCCACGGGCACGTCGACCCGGGCCCGGACGTCGGCCACCACGTCGAGGTAGGTCAGCGCCGGCTTGACCATGACCATGTCGGCGCCCTCGGCCACGTCGAGGTCGACCTCGAGGCGGGCCTCCCGGCGGTTGCGGGGGTCCTGCTGGTACCCCTTGCGGTCGCCGCCCCCGGCGATGGTCACCGCAGCGGCCTCCCGGAACGGCCCGTAGAGGGCGGAGGCGTACTTGGCGGCATAGGCCAGGATGGCCGTCTCGGCGTGGCCGGCCCCGTCGAGGGCGGCCCGGATGGCGGCCACCTGCCCGTCCATCATCCCGCTGGGGGCGACCACGGCGGCCCCGGCGTCGGCCTGGGCCACGGCCAGCCGGGCATAGCGGGCCACGGCGGCGTCGTTGTCGACATCCCCGGTGGCCGGATCGAGCGGGCCGCAGTGGCCGTGGTCGGTGAACTCGTCCAGGCAGCAGTCGGCCATGACCACCAGGTCGTCGCCCACGGCGTCGCGGACGGCGGCCAGGGACCGGGCGGTGATGCCCCCGGGCGCCCAGGCGGCCGAGCCCTCGGCGTCCTTGTCCTCGGGGCGGGGCAGCGGGAAGAGGATGACCCCGGGCACCCCGAGGCCGGCCAGGCGGCGCACCTCGGCCACCAGCGAGGGCACCGTGTGCTGGACCACACCGGGCAGCGAGGCGATGGGGCGGGGCTCCTCCAAGCCGTCGGCCACGAAGAGCGGCGCCACCAGGTCGTCGACGGAGAGCCGGGTCTCGGCCACCAGCCGGCGCAGGGCTGCGGTGCGTCGGAGCCGGCGGGGCCGGACGGTCGGGACGGGCCCATCCGGGGTGCGGGGCGGGGTCGGCACGGTCCCCCAGCCTACGGCAGACCTCCGGGGGCGGTGCCAGCCTT
>CAXBRB010000259.1:0-2950 GCA_963977795.1 uncultured Acidimicrobiaceae bacterium | reverse complement strand
TGGTGTAGTTGAGCTTGAACGTAGCCAGCACCTGGCGCGGGTTACTCTTGGCAGCCATGGCCCGTCCCCCTCTTCACAATGATCATGTGGTGGCCGTCGGTCCAATTCTTGCCGGCCCGCGAACCCTGATAGATGGCGCAGTCTGTGCGCTCCCATCCGGCGGCAACGATGGCCAGATAGGCATTGGAACCCTTGCGCGGGAAAGACGAGTACTTGCCGCTGGCACGAAGGGCCAGAGCGTCCGGGCCAGGCCGGCCATCGTCTCCCCTTCCCGGTGCGACGTGCGCCCGAGGACCACGAAGACGAGCAGCCAGGCGACGTCCAGTCCGAGCGCTGCCGCCACAGGCCCTACCCGGGAGCCGGACCGGGAGCCGGTCGGCCCGCCGGTCACGTCTCCTGGAGCCCGGGGTGCTGGCGGGCCAGCAGGGGGAGGAGGAGCCGTCGGGGGGCCAGCCAGGCCGCGGCGGCCGAGACCCGGTTGGCCGCCCCGGGGATGACCACCGCCCGGTCGGCGTCGAGCCCGTCCACCGCGGCCCGGGCCACGTCGGCGGCATCGACCCAGAACGGCCCGGGCATGGCCTGGTGGGCCACCTCGTCATCGAGGCCGGCTGCGGCGATGAACCCGGTCTCCACCGGCCCCGGGCACAGCGCCGTCACGGTGACGCCGTGGGGGCGCAGCTCGGTGCGCAGGGCGTGGGTGTAGGAGAGCACGAAAGCCTTGGCCGCGCCGTAGCCGGCCTGGCCGGGGATGGGCTGGAAGGCCGCGGTGGAGGCCACGTTGAGCACGCACCCGCTCCGTCGCTCCACCATGCCCGGGGTGAACAGGGCGCACAGGTGGGCCACCGCCTCCACGTCGGTGCGGACCATGGCCACCTCGGCGTCGGGATCGGACCGGTGGACCGGGCCCACGGTGGAGAAGCCGGCGTTGTTGACCAGCACGTTGACGGCGAGGCCGAGTGCGGCCACCCGGTCGGGGAGAGAGGCCCGGGCGGCGGCATCGGCCAGGTCGCAGGCGAGGACCTCGGCCCGGATGCCGTGGGCGGCCGCCAGCTCCCCGGCCAGGGCGCGGAGCTTCTCCTCGGACCGGGCCACCAGGGTGACGCCCTGCCCGCGGGCGGCCAGCTGGCGGGCGATCTCGGTGCCGATGCCCGACGAGGCGCCGGTCACCAGGCTGGTCCGGTCGGGGTTCGGGGCGGGGATGGCGCTCATGGCGCCAGGTTAGGCCGGGCCCGGCCGGCCCGGTCCCGGCGGCCCGACGTCGTCCAGCGGGACCACCTCGGTGCGCTCCAGGTGGAGGGTGCGGCGGGCGATGCGCCATCCGTCGGCCGTGCGCCGGTAGGCGTCCTCGTAGCGGAGATGCCAGACGGTGTCGGTCCCTGCGCCGCCGACCTCGGCCACCAGGTGGTGGGCGGTGGCGGCCACCCAGCCGGTGGCGACGGCGCCGTCGACGACGAAGATGGTCGGGCCCGGACGGTGACGGGTGGCGTGGTAGCGGGCCAGGCCGCCGGGCACCCGCTCCAGGGCGTCCCGGCCCCGGGCGGCCAGCACCGGTCCCGGGGCTCCGTCCCGGCCGGGCACCCACAGCTCCCCGTCGCCGGTGAACACGGCGGCGAAGGCCGGTCCGTCGAGGGCGTCGGCCGCTGCCGCATAGTCCACCGAGAGCGCCTCCAGGGTGGCCACCTCCTCGGGGGCCGGCTGGGGACCAGGGGCCGCCCCGCTCACGCCGTGGCAGGCAGGCCGAAGCGCCGGGCGAACGCCTCGACCTCGGCGGCGATGGTGCCGAGGTCCTGGCTCATGGAGGTCGACACCAGCAGCCGCCGGACACCGGCGGCCTCGGCCCGGGCCACCTCGTCCTCGGTGGTGGTGGGCAGGTAGCCCGAGAGCGAGACCTCGATGGCCGCCGGGTCCCGGCCGGCCTCCTCGGCGGCCGCCCGCATCTGGCCGAGACGGTCCTCGAGCTCCCCGGCGTCGAGTCCGAGGGGCTGGAAGCCGTCGCCCAGGCGGCCGGCCCGCCGGGCCGCAGCCTCCGAGTGCCCGCCGATGTGGAGGGGGACCCCGCCCGGCCGGTGGGGCTTGGGGAAGGAGTGGGCGTGGGCGAAGGAGACGAACTCGCCGGCGAAGGTGGCCCCGGCCGGGCCGCTGTCGGCCCACAGCGCCCGCATGGCCTCGATGGTCTCGTCCATGCGCCGGCCCCGGGTCCGGGGGTCGGCCCCGGTGGCCCGCAGCTCCTCCTCCATCCACCCGATCCCCAGGCACATCCGCACCCGGCCCTGCGAGAGGACGTCCAGGGTGGCGATGCGCTTGGCCAGCACCACCGGCTGGTGGTTGGGGACGACCAGGACACCGGTGGCCAGGGTGACCCGCTCGGTCACGGCGGCCAGGAAGGCCAGGAGGTCGATGGGGTCGGGGATGGCACAGTCGTCGGGCAGCGGCATCCGTCCCGAGGCGGCATAGGGGTAGCGGCTGGTGTAGTCGCCGATGACCACGGCGTGCTCCACGGCGACGATCGACTCGAAGCCGCATCCCTCGACCAGCTGGGCGAAGTCCCGCATCCAGGTCGGGTCGGCGGTGACCCCGGTGCGGACGGGGGGGATGATGCCGAACTCCATGGCGTGGCTCCTCGGTGCAGGCGCCCGGCGGTGGCCGGGCTGCCCGGGAGCCTAAGCAGGCCCGCCCGGCCTCCGCCACCGGTCCGCTGACGGCCGAGGTGCGCCTGTCGCTAGCCTGGCCCCGCCCCGGATGATGCCTCCGCCGGGCACCGCACCCCATGACCTCCGACGGACCCGACCCCACCACCAGCGACGACCGCCCGCCCGCGGAAGCGGAGGCCCCCGACGACGTAGCACCGGAGGCCCCCGATGGCCGGCGCATCAGCCGGCGCCGCCTAGATCGGAAGAGCGTCGTGTAGGGAAAGAGTGTAGATCTCGGTGGTCGCCGTATCATTAAAAAA
>CAXBRB010000258.1:0-2976 GCA_963977795.1 uncultured Acidimicrobiaceae bacterium | reverse complement strand
TTCCGATCTAGGCCGAGGGCTAGGCCCTGCCCCTCCGGCGCACCCCGCCGGACGGACCCCGCCGGGGGACGCCCGCCGCCCTGGTGGTGGTCGGCCTGGGCAACCCGGGCGAGGAGTACGCCGGCACCCGGCACAACATCGGGGCCGACGCCGTCGAGCGCCTGGTGGCCCGCCACCACGGCGACCTGCGGGCCGAGCGGGCGCTGCGGGCCCGGGTGGCCACCATCTCCGTGGCCGGCGAGCGCGTCCTGGCCGCCGTGCCCACCACCTACATGAACGAGTCCGGCCTGGCCGTGGCCGCCCTGGTGCGGCGGGCCGGGATCCTGGAGGCCGACGGCGACCGGGCCGGGGGCCTCGAGCGCCTGGTCGTGGTGCACGACGAGCTCGATCTGCCCTCGGGCCGAGTGAAGGTCAAGGTCGGTGGCGGGACGGCCGGGAACAACGGGCTGAAGTCCATCCACGCCCACCTGCGTGCGCCCGACTACCTCCGGGTCCGCATCGGCATCGGCAAGCCGCCCGGCCGCCAGCCCGGAGCCGACTTCGTGCTGCGCCGGCCCGGCGTGGCCGAGCGCGAGGTCCTGGCCGTGGCTGCCGAGGTGGCCGCCGACGCCGTCGAGCGCATCGTCGCCGAGGGTCCTGAGGCGGCCATGAATGAGATCAACGCCGGGGGATGACCGACTCGACTCCCGGCCGTCCTGGTCGCTCTGGTCGGCTGCCGCGGGCAGGGCGACCGGTGACCCGCCCGCTACCCTGACTCGGTGAGTCTCCGCTCGCTCCCTCCGCTGCTGCGTCACGAGCCGGCCATGACCGAGGTGGTCGGCGTCCACGGGGCCACGCTGGCGGTCTCCGGCCCGGCCCAGGCCTTTGTGCTGGCCGGGCTGCTGCGCCTGGGCAGTCGGCGGCCCGTCCTCGTGGTCACCCCGACCGGGGCGGCCGCCGAGCAGCTGGCCCACGACCTCGGGGCCTTCGCCTCCGGACCCGACGGCGGTCCCGCCGACATCGAGGTCTTCCCGGCCTGGGAGACCCTGCCCTTCGAGCGGGTCAGCCCCGAGGTCGCCACCATGGGACGGCGGCTCCGGGTCCTGTGGCGCCTGGCCGGCGACGTCGGGGAGGCACCGGACAGCGGCGGCGCCCGTGGCGGCGACGACGGTGGCCCGGACGGAGCGGCCGGCGGTCCACCCGACATCGTGGTGGCCCCGGTCAAGGCCCTCCTCCAGCGGCTCGGCCCCTGGCGCCAGGCGGCCCGTCCGCTCCGTCTGGCCGCCGGCGACCGTCTGGCCGTCGACGACCTGGTGGCCGAGCTGGTGGCCATGGGCTACCGCCGGGAGCCCGTGGTCGAGCACCGGGGCGAGCTGGCTGTCCGGGGCGGCATCGTCGATGTCTTCCCTTCGACGGCCGACGAGCCGGTCCGGATCGACCTGTGGGGCGACGAGGTCGACCGCCTGACCGTCTTCGACGTGGGGGACCAGCGCTCGCTGGCGCCGCTGGCGTCGGTCGAGCTCTTCGGCTGCCGGGAGGTGGTGGCCGACGACGCCGTGCGGGCCCGGGCCGAGGGGCTGGTGGCCTCCGCCCCGTGGGGCCGCCACCACTGGAACCGGATCGCCGACGGCGAGCGCTTCGACGGCATGGAGTCGTGGCTGCCCTGGCTGGTGGCGGGCGACGAGGTGGCGTGCGATCTCCTGGGTGAGGGCGCCCAGGTGGTCCTGGTCGAGCCCCGCCGGATCCGGGACCGGGCCGCCGACCTCCTCGACGAGGAGGCGGCGCTGGCCGAGGCGCTGGCCGGCACCTGGGGCCTGGCCGAGGGCGACGAGCCACCCCGCCTCCACCTGCCCTTCGACCGGCTGCTGGCCCGCACCCCGGCGGCGGTGCTGTCGTTGACCCCGGCCGCCGAGGGCCCCGGGGTCCCCACGGTCGAGAGCCGGGGCTGGGAGCCCATCGCCGGGGACGGGACCCGCCTGGCCTCCCAGGTCCGGTCCCAGACCGAGGCCGGGGCGGCTGTCGCCGTGTGCTCGCCGACGTCCGGGGGCGCCGAGCGGCTGGCCGAGCTCCTGGCCGCCGAGGGCCTGGTGCTCCCGGTGGCCGGACCAGGCGACGACCTGGCCGGACCTGGGGCCCGCATCGTGGTGGCCGCCGTCGACCGGGGCTTCGTGCTGCCCGGGGCCAAGGTCGCCGTCCTGGCCGAGTCGGACATCACCGGCCGGCACCGGCCACACCGCCAGGCCCGCACCCGGGCCCGTCCGGTGGACGGCTTCTTCGACGACCTGGCCCCGGGGAGCTACGTCGTCCACCGCCAGCACGGGGTGGCCCGCTACGGCGGCATGGTGACCCGCACCATGGGGGGCGCCACCCGCGACTACCTCCTCCTCGAGTACCGCGGCGGCGACCGCCTCTACCTGCCGACCGACCAGATCGAGCTGCTCACCCCCTACGTGGGCGGCGAGGCCCCGTCGGTCAGCCGCCTGGGGGGGTCCGAGTGGCAGAAGGCCCGGGCCAAGGCCCGGGCCGCCGTGCACGAGGTGGCCGAGGAGCTGGTCGAGCTCTACCGCCGCCGGGCCCAGGCCGAGGGCCACGCCTTCGCCGCCGACACGCCGTGGCAGGCCGAGCTCGAGTCCTCGTTCCCCTTCGTCGAGACGGCCGACCAGCTCCGGGCCGTGGCCGAGATCAAGGCCGACATGGAGCGGCCCCAGCCCATGGACCGCCTGGTCTGCGGGGACGTCGGCTTCGGCAAGACCGAGGTCGCCGTCCGGGCCGTCTTCAAGGCCGTCCAGGACGGCCGCCAGGCCGCCGTCCTGGTCCCCACGACGCTGCTGGCCGGCCAGCACGCCCAGACCTTCGCCGACCGGTTCGCCGCCTACCCGATCAAGGTGGCCATGCTGAGCCGGTTCCTCACCGACGCCCAGGCCGCCGAGGTCGTCGCCGGCCTGGCCGACGGCTCGGTCGACGTGGTCGTGGGGACCCACCGGCTGCTGGCCAAGG
>CAXBRB010000257.1:0-2981 GCA_963977795.1 uncultured Acidimicrobiaceae bacterium | reverse complement strand
ACTCCCTCCGCAAGAAACTCCTTGCCACGGTGCAGGGCCACAAGCCAAGCATACGCAGCACGCCCGTCAGGGACGGCCGACAAACCAGCGAGCTTGTGGATTTTGTCACCAGGCTGCGCGGCCTGCAGGCGCGCTGGCATCACTCGCCAGATCCGATCCCATGCAGCCGGTGAGAGTGCACGGACCGCAGCACCCACCGGTGGCATCCGATGCGGCGAGCCGCGGTGCACGGCGAGGCGGGACACCACCAGCCGTCCGTCACCAGGCTGACGGTCCACCTCCGTGGCGACATCCCGGACCACGCCGCCACCACAGCTGGCCCGGAAGGAGCGCACCCCGTCCCCGGCGCACAGCGCCTCCTCGACCACCGGCCGGGGCGTCGGGTCGCCGGGGAGCGTCACATGGGGTCCGGCCGCGGCCAGGACGACGAGCGCATCATTGAGCTCGGCCACCAGGACCCCCACGCCGGGGCGCTCCATGCAGGCGAAGCGGGCCGTGCACAGACCCCGCCCGCCGTCGGGCACCCATCGATGGACGACGCCGTCGCGCAGGTCGAGCACCCGTAGCCCGGAGGCGACGGTGTCGGCCAGGGGGAGCGCCGTCCATGTCGGGAGCCCGAGGAGCTCCTCGCCGACGCCGTCGGCCGCCGTGTAGACGCCGGCCATCCGGACCGCGGCGTCGTCGCCGTCGCCCGACTCCTCCAGCACCCCCCGGGTCCCCACCTGGCCGTCGGCCACCGTGAAGAGGGCCTCGGTCACCCGCTCCCGCTCGGGCCGGGGGTCGGCGGCCACGCACCACGCCGGATCGAACGACCGCGGGGGTCCGATGGCCCCGGGCAGGTCGAGGACGAGCGTCGGCGGTGCCGGGACGCCGTCGTCCCTGGTCGCAGCCGGCGCTCGGACGGCCGCCACCCGGTGACCGGCAGGTCCTCCGTCAACCCCGTCTCCGGCGCCGACCGCCACATCGGCGTCATGGGCCGCCGACGTCCCCGTCAGGGCGGTGGTCCGCACGGTCACGGGCGCAGGGCTGACGGGCGGGCGGCACCGAGCCGCCGTCCGGTGAGCGAGTCGCACCGGAGCCGGACGAGCCGGTGACCCGGAGAGGGGACCCGTACCTCGGGCGGGAGCAACCCTGCGGCCAGCCGGGTGACCTCGGACACATAGCCCCGGGCCACCACGCTCCACTGGCCCTCCGACCCGTCCGGCCCGGCCTCGCCGTTGTCGACCTCGAAGGTGGCCGGCCGGTCCACCAGGTGGGAGAAGAGCCCCTCGCCCACCTGGAGGACGACATCGATCCCACTCACCGCGAAGTCGACCGGGACGAGCTCAGGGGCTCCCGGGCCCGACACCGCCACATGTCCGTGGAGGTGGTGCTTGGAGGCCAGGGCCAGGAGCCGTCGGCACTCGGGACGTCCGAGGACCTCCGATCCCCGCTCGTCGACCCACCGGGACCCGACGTCCCCGGTCACGGAACTGCCCTGCCCACAGTGCTACCCCCGATGAGGTCGCCCCGCACGGTGGCGTCGGGAAGGGGGACGCCGCTCCCGCTCCGGGGCGGGTGCACCGTTCCACTACCGGGACGGCACCCGGTTGGACGGGGGACAGCGCGTCCCCCGGCCTCCCGGACACCAGTCCCGGTCCGCAGCGCCGACGGGTCGTGCACCGGCGCACCGGATGCGCGGGGGACCGCATCACGGGGGGCGCCGGTGCCTCCGGCGTCGGCGGGCGAACTGGAGGCCCCGGGCGGCGGCACCATGGCGGCGCCCGTGTCCGGCACCGTTCCCCCGAGGAGCTGCTCGTGACGGTCGGCCCGGGCGGTCAGCGCGCCAGCCAGCGAGCGCTCACCGGCCGCCATCCGGGCGAGCGCCGCACGCAGCTCCTCCTCGCCGTCGAGGATCCGCAGCCCGTGGCGCTGGACGAACGACGGGTGGGGTCCACCGTCACGGGACGGCTGGCGCCGCCAGGGGGCCCGCATCACCGGTCTCCGTCCCGGCCAACCGCCGGCTCGCCCCCGCCCCACGGTGCGGCCAGCCAGGGGTCGGTCGCCGACTCGCCGACGACGAGGTCCACGTCGGCTCCCTGGGTGCCGGCCGCCCGGCCCATCCGGACGTCGTGGCGCACGGTCGCCGCCCGCTCCGGACGCCACCAGCTCCGCTGCCCCCACCACCTGCTGCTCCCCAGGCGCCGGGGCCGTCCGTGGGCCCTGCGCTCGAGCGCTTGCTGCCACCGCTGCTGATACCTCATGTGCCTCTCCCTCCTCGCCGTCGCACGCCGCCCTCCGCAAGCCCGGGCTCGACACCCGTCTGTGCGGGGCGGCCCGGACCGCCGGCCTAGCTGCGGGCGATCTCGACCGTCGTCACCCCGGACGGGGCACGGGTGGCACAGGGGACGTGGACCTCGAGGATCCCGTCGCGGTAGGTGGCCGTCACCTTCCCGGGGTCGGCCCCGTCCGGGAGCACGAGGTCCCGGGAGAACTCGCCGTAGTGGAACTCGGAGCGGTGGAGGCCCCGCCGGGTGCGCTCCTCCCGCAGCTCGCGGTGGCCGGCGATGCGGAGGATCCCGTCCTCCACCGTCACCGAGATGTCCGTGGCCGGATCGAGGCCGGCCAGCTCGGCCCGCACGATCACCTCGCCGTCCTCGACCGTCTCCTCGACCCGCATCCACCGGTCGCCCATCAGGTCCAGATCGGCCAGCCGGCCCATCAGGTCCAGGTCGAGCAGCCGACCGAACGGACCCGTCCGGTGCGCTGCGCTCGTCTCCGCCTTCGTCATCGCCATGACGTGTCCTCCTCGCCCCAGGGCCTCCCCTGGTCTCGCCGTCGCCAGCACCGGCGTCCGCCGCCGAGCCGTCCGTTCCGCCCCGGCAGAGCATCCGGCTGCTCCGGGCCGACATCTGGCCGGTCCCGGTCCTCCCAGATCGGAAGAGCGTCGTGTAGGGAAAGAGTGTAGATCTCGGTGGTCGCCGTATCATTAAAAAAAAAAA
>CAXBRB010000256.1:0-3065 GCA_963977795.1 uncultured Acidimicrobiaceae bacterium | reverse complement strand
ATTTGATGATCGCCTATGAAGGTGCGTTCGATCCGGTGACCGAGGAGCGCATCGAGAAAGAAGCGCGCGCACGCGCCGAAACCTATCTTGAATACATCAAGCAGGCGGCCGCGGCGTCCGGCGTCGAATGCGATACGGTATGTGAAACCAATGACCACCCGTATGACGCAATCATCAAGGCCGCCGAGAGCAAGGGCTGCGATCTGATTGTTCTGCATTCGCACGGCCGCAAGGGACTGGCGGCCGCCCTGCTCGGCGCCGCACCCGAGGCCGTGGTGCTGACCGCCTCGGACACCGACGGGTGGACCCGGGCCGTCTGGGGCCTGGTCCTCGGGGGGCGGATCGGCCGGGGCCGGCGGATCCTGGTCGACCGGGCCGCCTACGACAGCCACGCCATGGCCCTCCTCCAGGCCTGCCGCCTCACCGGGGCCGTCCTGGAGGTGGTGGCCAGCACGGCCGAGGGGACCCTCGACCTCGAGGCCCTGGAGGCCGCCCTGGCCGGTGGGGACGTGGCCCTGGCCTGCCTGACCCATGTGGGCACCCACCGCGGCCTGGTCAACCCCGTCGAGGAGGCCGGGCCCCGGTGCGCCGCGGCCGGGGCGCTGGTGGCGGTGGACGCCTGCCAGAGCCTGGGGCAGCTGCCGGTGGACGTCGAGCGCATCCGGTGCGACATCCTCACCGGGACGGGCCGCAAGTGGCTCCGGGGCCCCCGGGGCACCGGGCTGCTCTTCGTCCGGCCCGAGGTGGCCGAGACCATGGCCCCGGTGGGCGTCGACGGCCGCTCGGCCGTCTGGGACGCCGACGACCACGTCACCATGCGGGCCGGGGTCCAGCGATTCGTCCCCTTCGAGGCCCCGGTGGCCCTCCACCTCGGCCTGGGCACGGCCATCGACCACGCCCGGGCCCTCGGCATCGAGGAGATCGCCGCACGGGTGGGGACGGTGGCCGAGTCGCTGCGCACCCTCCTGGCGACCATCGACGGGGTGGACGTCCACGATGGCGGGACCCGGCGGTGCGGGATCGTCACCTTCACCGTGGCCGGCACCACGCCGCCCGAGGTGGTGGCCGCAGCCGCAGCCGCCGGGGTCAACCTCTCGGCCACCGACACCCCGGCCGCCCGTCTCGACCTGGCCCCGCCCCGGCCCCCGGCCGTGGTCCGGGCCTCGCCCCACTACCTGACCACCGACGAGGAGCTGGCCCGCCTGGCCGAGGTGGTGGCGGCGGTGGCCCCGTGACCGCCTCGCCGAACCGATGGGCCCGGTGCGTGGTCGCCGGCGCCGTGGCGGTCGCCGGCCTCGCCCTGGCCGGCTGCGGGGCCGGACACCCGAACCCGACCTCCACCACGAACGTCGTCCCCCGGACGAGCACCACGAACGTCATCCCCCGGACGAGCACGACGACGGTCCCGACCACCACCACGACGACCACCGACCCGGGCACGCTCCCCCAGACGGCCACCGAGCCGCCGACGGACGCCGCTGCCCTCATCGCCCGGCTCGGCCCGCTGTGGTCGGCCATCTCGAGCGGCGATCCGGCCGCCGGAGCGGGGGTCTTCTTTCCCGAGTCGGCCTACCTGCAGCTCAAGACCGGCATCCTCCCCAACCCGGCCGGGGACTACACGGGCCGGCTGGTGGCCTTCTACGACCTCGACGTCGCCGCCTACCACCTCCACGTCCAGTCGCAGACGCCGGCCGGCAGCGGGCCTGCCGACCTGGAGTTGGTGGCCGCCGACCCCGCCGTGGCCGCCTGGATCCCGCCGGGGGCGTGCGAGAACCGCTACGGCTACTGGCACCTGCCCGGGGCCCGCCTCGTCTACCGGGCCGGCGGGGCCGTCCACTCGGTGGGTGTGGCCTCGCTCATCTCGTGGCGGGGCCAGTGGTTCGTGGTCCACCTGGGGCCCAACCCCCGCCCGTCCGATGTGGGCACGGTGGCCTCCCCGGCCGACGGGCCGGGCGTCCCGGGGCCGGCCGGCGGCTGCTGACGAGCGGCTGACCGGCGGCCTGACCCGCCGGATGGAGGTCAGCCCGCCGGGGCCGGGAGGACCAAGGTGCCGTCGGGGGCGATGGTGACGGCCGCCGGGCCGAAGTCGGCCGTCGAGAGCTGGTTGACGAAGGCGGCGGCCCGGCCCGTGGTGTCGATGGTGGGCTGGCCCTGCCCGGTCAGCAGCAGCGACGTGAACCGCCCCGACTGGAAGGCGCCGGCGCCCGACAGGGTCACCCGGAGGATGGCCGAGAGAGCCAGGGTCCCCGCCGTCGAGAAGTTCCCGTCGCCGGCGAAGTTGCCCAGGCTGTAGGCCACCAGGTGGCCCCGGTAGGCCTCCATCCCCCGGAGCACGTGGGGCCCGCTGGCCAGCACCAGGTCGGCCCCGGCGTCCACGGCAGCGTGGGCGAAGGCCCGGGCGTTGCCGCGGTCCTCGCCCACGTAGGACTCCTCCTGGCCGGTGACGTGAGCGGCGTCGGTGCCCTCGGCGCCCGCGTGCATGTAGGCGACCACCAGGTCGGCCTGGGTGCGGGCCCGGGCGAGCAGGGCCGCGGCACCCGCCAGGTCGAGCAGGTTGTTGGCGGTGGGATAGGGGGCGAAGTCGACGAAGGCCACCCGGGTACGCCCCACCGACTGCACGGCGATCTGCCCGGGGAGGCCGGCCTGGGCGATCCCGGCCGCCTGGAGGGCCGCCGTGGTGTCGGCCGCCCCCTGGGCGCCGAAGTCGTGGGCGTGGTTGTTGGCGCTGTTCAGCACCGTGAAGCCGGTGGTCCGGAAGGCCTGGGCGAAGGACGTGGGGTTGCGGAAGGCGTAGCACTGGGTGGAGGCCGCACCGCACTTGGACCCCGTGGCCGTGTCGGTCAGTGTGCCCTCAAGGTTGCCGAAGACCACCGGTGCGGCCAGGGCGGCGGCCACCGGCTGGAGGTAGGCCACCGGGTCGCCGGGCACCGCCGGCGTGTTCCCCAGCTCCATGTCGCCCACGGCGGCGATGGTCACCGGCGCCAGGGGCACCGTGGTCGTCGACCGGGCGGGGGCGCTCGTGGTCGGCCCACCTCCGCCGGCCGCAGACCGGCCGCCGTATCATT
>CAXBRB010000255.1:0-3106 GCA_963977795.1 uncultured Acidimicrobiaceae bacterium | reverse complement strand
AGGCGGCTTGGAACCGCCCGTCACCGTGTCGAAAACGGACATTGATTAACTCGAAGTTGAGGATTGTCGAGCATCTTCGGCATGGACGGGTCGATGCATTCGGCTGAAAGGACCATGTTGCGCGATGAAGCGAGCACAATTGATCGGCATCACCGTGGCCGCCGTTGCCGGTGGCGGCGAAGACCAGCACCTCGTAGCCGGCAGCCTCGATCAGCCGCTTGGCCTCGGTGACGCACGGCGTGGTGTTGCCGAACATGCTGGCGACGACGAGCGGCTTGTCGGCGGCGGGGCGGGTGCGGCGGGCCTCGGCGGCGGCCCGGCGGCGCTGGCGGCCCGAGGCGCCGACCAGGTAGCGCCAGTCGTCGTAGTGCACGCCGGCCAGGACGCGCAGGCCCCAGTCGGCGGCCAGGTCGAGGAGGTCGTCGGAGGGGACCTCGTAGGTCCGCACGGCGGTGAAGCCGGCCTCGGCCATGGCCACGAAGTCCCGCTTCATGCGGTCGGTCTCCGGCAGGGCGACCCCGTCGGCGCGGCGGGCGAAGGTCCCGTACGAGACGCCGTGGAGGCGCCAGGGGGCGCCGTCGAGGACGAGCTGGGTGCCCGCTGCGGCCACCCGTCCCATCAGCGGACCACCGGGGATGCGCCCGCCGTCCGGGTGCTCCGGTCCTCGTGCTCTGCCGTGCCGTCCGGCACGCTGTCCTCTGGGGTGCCGTCCGGCACGGTGTCCTCGACCATGATCTGCTGCGACTCCACCCGCAGCTGCCGGCGACGGACCTGCCCATCCCACCGACACCCCCGTATCGGCCGGGACCGGGCGCCACTTGAGCGCCGATCGGCCGGGGTCGCCGCCCACCCCGGCGGCTAGCATCTGACACACCGTCAGATCGGAGGGCCATGCCGACCATCCCCAGGATCATCAGCGTCGACGACCACGTGGTCGAGCCGCCCCACGTCTGGAGCACCTGGCTGCCGGCCCGCTACCGCGACCGGGCGCCCCGGGTGGAGCGGCGGGGCATCGGGCCAATGAAGCTCTCCGGCGGGGCCAACTACGACATCACCTGGGACGACGACGGGCCCCAGGCCGACTGCTGGTTCTTCGAGGACCTGGTCTACGTGCACAAGCGCCACGTGGCCGCCGTGGGCTTCGACCGCGACGACATGACCATGAGCCCGATCACCTACGACGAGATGCGCGACGGCTGCTACGACCCGGCCGCCCGCATGGCCGACATGGACATCGGCCACGTCGAGGCCTCGCTGTGCTTCCCGACCTTCCCCCGCTTCTGCGGCCAGGCCTTCCTGGAGGCCACGTCCGACCGGGACCTGGGGCTGGCCTGCGTGCAGGCCTACAACGACTGGATGGTCGAGGAGTGGTGCGGCTCCTCGGGGGGCCGCCTCATCCCGCTGATCATCATCCCGCTGTGGGACGCCGAGGCGGCGGCCGCCGAGATCCGCCGCAACGCCGCCCGGGGGGTGCGGGCGGTCACCTTCAGCGAGATCCCGCCCCACCTGGGATTGCCCTCGATCCACTCCGGCTACTGGGAGCCGTTCTTCCAGGCCTGTGCGGAGACGGGCACCGTGGTGTGCATGCACATCGGGTCGTCCTCCAAGATGCCGGCCACCTCGCCGGACGCCCCCGTCGCCGTGGCCGCCACCCTGTCGTTCGGCAACGCCATGTCGTCGCTGACCGACTTCCTCTTCTCGGGCGTGCTCATCCGCCACCCCGACCTGCGGCTGGCCTACTCGGAGGGCCAGATCGGCTGGCTCCCCTACATCCTCGAGCGGGCCGACGACGTGTGGCGGGAGCACCGGGCCTGGGGCGGGGTGCGCGACACCATCCCCGAGCCCCCCTCCACCTACTACTACCGCCAGGTCTACGGCTGCTTCTTCCGGGACCAGCACGGCCTGGAGTCCCTGGACCGGGTCGGGGTGGACAACATCACCTTCGAGACCGACTACCCCCACACCGACTCGACCTGGCCCGACACCCTGGCCGTGGCCGAGAAGATGATGGCCGGCCTGACCGACGAGGAGGTCTACAAGATCGTCCGGGGCAACGCCATCCGGATGCTCGGCCTCGACCTCGACGCCGACCTCGACGCCGGTGGCCGCCGTGCGGCTGGGTGAGTCGGCCAACGACGCCGCTGCGCCCTTCGGGCGGCCGCTCGACGGGGTGCGCATCGTCAGCCTCGAGCAGATGCAGGCCCTGCCCTTCGCCACCCAGCTGTGCGCCCGGCTGGGGGCCGACGTCATCAAGGTCGAGCAGGTGGGACGGGGCGACGCCGGCCGGGCGGCCGCCCCGGCGGTCACCCGGGAGAACGGCGAGCGCATCGGGGCCACCTTCCTGCGCAACAACCTCGACAAGCGCTCGGTGGCCATCGACCTGACCAGCGACCGGGGCCGCCGCCTGGTGGTCGACCTGGCCGGCACGGCCGACGTGGTGGCCGAGAACCTGGGCCCGGGCCGGGCCAAGAAGTTCGGCCTGGACTACGCCTCCCTGGCCCCGGACCTGCCGGCCATGATCTACCTGTCGATCTCCGGCTTCGGCAGCGACGGCCGGTCGCCGTACGACGCGTGGCCGGCGTATGCCTCGGTGGCCGAGGCCCTCTCGGGCATCTACGAGTACAGCCGGCTCCCCGACCGGCCCCCGGTCCTCTCCCCCAGCGGCGGGCTGGGCGACACCGGCACCGGTCTGTTCGCCGTCATCGGCATCCTGGCCGCCCTGCGCCACCGCGAGGCCACCGGGCTGGGCCAGAACGTGGACGTGGCCATGCTGGACGCCATGCTCTCCCTGGCCGACGTGTCCTTCAACTTCTGGTCGATGGGCCTGGCCCGCGAGCCCGACGCCCCCATCGTCCTCCCCCTGGTCATGACCTCGTTCCGGGCCCACGACGGGTGGTTCATGCTCCAGATCGGCCGGGACCACCAGTTCGGCCGCCTGGCCCAGGTGGTGGGCCGGCCCGAGTGGACCGACGACCCCCGTCTGGCCACCCGGGAGGGGTGGACCGGGAACTTCGACGAGCTGGTGCGCCCCACCGTGGAGGCGTGGGCGGCCGGCCGCAGCGCCGCCGAGGCGGCCCGGGCCCTGGCCGAGGCCGGCCTGGCCGCC
>CAXBRB010000254.1:0-3139 GCA_963977795.1 uncultured Acidimicrobiaceae bacterium | reverse complement strand
CGGCGGTGCACTGCGCCCGCTGGCGGCCGCCCCGCTGTTCTGCGCGGCGGTCCGCCGGCCGGTCCTGGAGGCGGCCGGGGGCCTGGACGAGGGCTACGGCATCGGCCTCTTCGAGGACGACGACCTCTCGCGCGCCCTCGAGAGCGAGGGTCTGCGCCTGGTGTGCGCCACCGGCGTGCTCGTGCACCACGCCGGCGAGGGGACCTTCGGCGACCTCTACGCCGATGGCACCTTCTCCTCCCTCTTCGCCGCCAACCGGGCCCGCTTCGAGGCCCGGTGGGGCACCTGGACGCCCATGGCCGGCCCGCCGGACTCGGCTCATGACGCCGAGGTGGCCGCCGTGGTGGCCCTGCTGGACGCCGAGGTGCCCCACGGGGAGCCGGTGGTGGTGGCCGCCGGCGGCGATGCCCGCCTGCTCGATGCCGCCGCAGGGCGCTCCGCCCTGGTGGTCGACGACGACGGCTGCCCGTCGGCCCACACGCCGGCCGGCACCGGCGAGCTGGCCGCCCACCTGGCCCGGGCGGCCGGGGAGGGGGCCCGGTGGCTCTTCGTCCCCCGGTGGGCGGCCTGGTGGGAGGAGTGCCTCCCCGGGTGGTCCGATCACCTGGCCACCACGGCCGACCTGGTGCTGGACGCCCCCGAGGGGCGGCTGTGGGCGCTCGCCCCGGCCGACGCCCCCGGTCCCGTGTCAGCCCGGGAGCCGGCGCCCACGGCGGCGGCGTGCACCATCATCGCCCGCAACTACCTGGGCCAGGCCCGGGTCCTGGCCGCCTCGTACCTGCACCACCACCCCGAGGGCCGGTTCTACCTCCTCGTCGTCGACGGCCTGCCCGCCGGCGCCGAGCTCGACCCCCGGATCACCGTGGTGGAGACCGACGAGCTGCCGGTGGCCAACCTGTACGAGATGTGCTTCAAGTACGACGTGGTGGAGTTCTCCACCGCAGTGAAGCCCTCGCTCCTCCTGCTCCTGTCCGAGCGCTACGGCGAGGACCGCCTGATGTACCTCGACCCCGACATGGTGGTCTTCCGCCCCATGGTGGAGGTCTTCGAGGCGCTGGAGGGGGCCGAGATCGTCCTCACCCCGCACCTGGACACGCCGGTGCCCGACGACGGGTGCACGCCCCGGGAGCAGGACATCCTCATCTCCGGCGCCTACAACCTGGGCTTCCTGGCCGTGCGCCGGGGCCCGACCACCGCCGCCCTCCTGGAGTGGTGGCGGTCCCGCCTGGCCGACCTGTGCCGGGTCGACCCGGCCGAGGGCCTGATGGTCGACCAGAAGTGGATCGACCTGGTGCCCTCGCTCTTCGAGGACGTCCGCATCCTGCGCGACGTGACCTACAACGTGGCCTACTGGAACCTCCACTCCCGGGTCATCGAGCACGACGGCGACGGGTGGCGCTGCAACGGGGCGCCGCTGGCCGTCTTCCACTTCAGCGGGTTCAACCCGTTCCGGCCCGACTCGGTGTCCAAGCACCAGACCCGCACGGCCCTGCTCGAGGGGGCGCCGCTGACCGACCTGTACGCCTGGTACGCCGAGCAGATGCTGGCCGCCGGCTTTGCCGAGAGCCGGGCCTGGGACTACGGGCTCAACGCCTTCGACAACGGCATCGGCCTCCACCCCATCTTCCGGCGCCTCTACCTCGGCCTCGACGACGAGTCCCGCAAGTCCTTCGGCGACCCGTTCGCCGCGGGACCCGAGACGTCGTTCTTCCGGTGGGCCACCACGGCCAGCGCCGACCACCGCGGCGTGAGCCCGTTCCTGGATGCCGCCCACCGGCTCCGCTACGACCTCCAGGCCGCCTTCCCGGACCTGGCCGGGGCCGACCGGGCCGCCTTCCTGGCCTGGGCCGCCGACCAGGGGGCCCGGGAGTTCGACTTCGCCCCGTCCCTGGTCCACCTGTGCGATCCCGACAGCGTGCCGCCGACCGGTGCGTCGGCGGGCCACCTGGCCTCGGGAGGCGGCGCACCGGCCGACGGTCCATCGGACGCGGCGCCCGCAGCCGGTCCGGCGTCCCTGCCCGCCCCCGTGCTGTCTTCCCCCATGGTGGCTGGTGACGCCCCCGAGCGCCCCTGGGGCGTCAACGTGTGCGGCTACCTCCGCAACGAGAGCGGGGTGGGGGCGGCCGCCCGCTCGTACGTGCGCCTGCTGGAGCACCTCGAGGTGCCGCTGTCGCTCCGGGACGTCTCGGACCTGTCGGTCAACCGGTCCGGGGACACCTCGCTCGGCCGGTTCCACCAGACCCACGACCACCCGGTCAACCTGGTCTGCGTCAACGCCGACCAGCACTTCGTGGTGCGCCGCCAGGACCCGGCCTTCTTCGAGGACCGCTACAACATCGGCGTCTGGTGGTGGGAGCTCCCGACCTTCCCCGAGGAGTGGCGCGACCGGTTCGCCGAGTACGACGAGATCTGGGCGGGGACGTCGTTCATCGCCACCACGCTGGCCCCCATCTCGCCGGTCCCGGTGGTCCGGGTCCCCCCGCTCTTCGGCGACCACCACCCCGGCGACCGCGCCGCCGGCCGGGCCCGCCTCGGCGTCGCCCCCGACGAGTTCGTCTTCCTCTTCCTCTTCGACTTCCACAGCTACGCCGAGCGCAAGAACCCCCTGGCCGTGGTCGAGGCCTTCCGCCGGGCCACCGCCCCCGGCGACCGGGCCCGCCTGGTGCTCAAGTTCGTGAATTCGGCCTCCGATGCCGAGGGGCACGCCCGCCTGGCTGCGGCGGCCGCCGAGGACCCCCGGATCGTCCTCCTCGACGGCTACGTGGCCCACGATGAGATCGACGACCTGATGGCCGCCTGCGACAGCTACGTCTCCCTGCACCGGGCCGAGGGGCTGGGCCTCACCATGGCCCACGCCATGGCCGAGGGGAAGCCGGTCATCGCCACCGGGTGGTCGGGCAACACCGACTTCATGGACGCCTCCAACAGCCTGCTGGTCCGCTTCGACCTCCAGCACCTCGACGAGGACCACGGCCCCTACAAGGCCGGCTCCACCTGGGCCGAGCCCGACGTCGACCACGCCGCGGCCCTCATGCGCCACCTGATGGACCATCCCGAGGAGGCCCGGGCCCTCGGGGCGGCGGCCCGGGAGGACCTGGGCCGGCGGTTCTCGGTGGAGGAGGTGGCCGCCACGGTGGCC
>CAXBRB010000253.1:0-3148 GCA_963977795.1 uncultured Acidimicrobiaceae bacterium | reverse complement strand
GGCCACCCCCGTCCCCCGTCTGCCCCGCCCTGGCCCCCGCTGAACCCGTCGGCCCCGGCGGGACCCGGCGTCCGCCCCGAGGACGGTGCCGGCGTGGGAGCATCAGGGCATGCCCCTCATCGTCGTCCGCCACGCCCGGGCCGGGCGGCGCAGCGCCTGGACCGGCGAGGATGCCGCCCGTCCGCTGACCGAGCGGGGCCGGGCGCAGGCCGAGGCCCTGGTGCCCGTCCTCGGTGCCCGTCACCCCCGCCGGGTCCTCTCCAGCCCGGCGCTGCGGTGCATCCAGACGGTGGCTCCGCTGGCCGACGCCCTGGGCCTGCCGGTGGAGCCGGTCGACGGCCTCGGCGAGGGCAACGGCACCCTGGCTCTGGGCCTGGTCCTGCGCATGCTGGGCGAGCCGGCCATCCTGTGCACGCACCGCGACGTCGCCACCGAGCTGCTGGAGGCCCTCACCCCGGGAGCCTCGGCCTCGGCCCGTTCCCGGCTCCGGCTGGCCAAGGGCGACGCCTGGGTCCTGGCCTCGGTGGAGGGGCGGCCGGCCATCGCCGAGCACCTCCGGGCCGGGCGCCCCCGGTGAGCGAGGCCCGCCGTCCCGGGGCGCCACCGGTACGCTGAGCGCCCCATGGACCACCCCGACCGGTTCGACCCCGCGCGCTACCGGACCTTCCGGGTCACCGGGCGCACCTTCGATCCGGCCAGCCGCACGGCCACCCTCCACTACGTCCTCGACGACGGGCCGACCTTCGTCGAGACGGTGACCTTCGAGACGCCGCCGGCCGACGGGGTCCCGGCGGCCGGGCCAAGTCCCGGGCTCGAGCGGGCGCTGCTCCACCTCCACATCGCCGCCGGCACCAGCTACTACAAGACGGCGGCGCCGGAGACGGTGGTGGTCGAGGGGGCGGCGCTCACCGCCGAGGAGGCCGACCTCCACCACCACCTCTACGACGACGGCCTGCGTGAGTTCGCCGTGGCCAACGGCCTCCCGGTGCCCCGGCCGGTGATCCTGGAGGCCGGCGCCGCCCCGGTCCCTCCAGACTCTCCCGCCCACCCCCCGGGCTCCGGGCTGGTGGTGCCCATCGGGGGCGGCAAGGACTCGATGGTCCTCATCGAAGCGGTCCGCCACCTCGGACCCACGCTGTTCGCCGTCAACCCCCGCCCCCTGGTCCACCGGCTGGCCGACGAGGCCGGCCTGCCCCTGCTGGTGGTCCGCCGCCGGCTCGACCCGGGCCTGGCCGACCTCCACCGGCGGGGGGCCCTGAACGGCCATGTGCCGGTGACGGCCATCGTCTCCCTCATCGCCGTGGTGGGGGCGTTCGTCTACGGGTACGACACGGTGGCCCTGGCTGTCGAGCGCTCGGCCAGCGAGGAGACCCGCATGGTCGACGGCGTCCCGGTCAACCACCAGTACTCGAAGTCCCAGGAGGCCGAGGCGCTCCTCGACCGGGTGGTCCGCACCTCGGTCTCCCCGGGCCTCACCGTGGGCTCGGCCCTGCGGCCGTGGTCCGAGCTGGCCATCTCCCGGGCCTTCGCCGGCCTGGGGCGGTACCGGTCCACCTTCTGCAGCTGCAACACCGCCTTCCGCCTGGATGCACCCGACGGGGCGCGCTGGTGCGGCGACTGCCCCAAGTGCCGGTTCGTGGCCCTCATGCTGGCCCCCTTCCTCGAGCGGGCGGAGCTCGCCGCCATCCTGGGGGCCGACCTCTTCGCCGATCCCGGTCAGATCGCCGGGTTCGCCGCCCTGATGAGCGACGCCGACAAGCCCTTCGAGTGCGTGGGGGAGCGGCGCGAGTCGGCCGCCGCCCTGCGGCTCCTGGCCGGACGGCCCGGGTGGGCCGACAGCCCGGTGGTCGCCGCACTCGGCCCGGTGGCCTCGGCCATGGTGTCCGACGCCGACCTGGCCGACCTGCTGGCCCGGGGCACGGGGCCCGACTTCGCATCCCCCGAGGTGGTGGCCGGTGTCGACGCCCTCCTGGCGGGCCGGTGACGGCCCGGGGGCGGTGAGCGGGCGGTGACCCTCGCCGAGGTCCTCGCCGGTCGGCTGGCCGTCTGGGGCACCGGACAGGAGGGGCTGGCCCTGGCCGCCCTGGCCGTGCGCCGGGGGGTGACCCCGGTCCTGATCGACGACGATCCCGTGGGCGGGGCCGGCCGGGCCGCCGAGGCCCTGGGGGGTGCCCCGCTCGTGGTGGCGCCCGGCGACGTGGACTGGGCGGCGCTCGACGTGGTGGTGCGCTCGCCCGGGGTGAGCCGCTACCGGCCCGAGCTGGCGACGGCCCAGCGGTCCGGCGTGGCGGTCACCACGGCCATGGCCCTGTGGCTGGAGGACCGCCGCCACGACCGGGTGCTGGCCGTGACCGGCACCAAGGGGAAGAGCACCACGGCGTCCCTGGCCGCCGCCGTCCTGTCTGCCGCCGGCTGGGACGTGGCCCTGGTGGGCAACATCGGGGTCCCCGTCGTCGAGACCTACGACCGGCCGGCCGCCGGGATCACCGTGGTCGAGGTGTCGTCCTACCAGGCCGCCGACGTCACGACCTCGCCGGGGACGGTGGTCCTGACCAGCCTGGCCCCCGACCACCTCGACTGGCACGGCGGGGTCGAGGCCTACTACCGGGACAAGCTCCGCCTCCTCGAGGCCGGCCCGCCCGGCCACCTGGCCGTCTCGGCGGCCAGCGCCGAGGCCCTGGCCCGCACCGCGGGCCATCCGGACCGCACCACCTACGGGCCCGAGGGGCGGGTGGTGGCCACGGCCGCCGGGGTGGTCGAGGTCGACGGGACGCCGGTGGCCGACGTGGGCCAGCTCCGGGTGCCCGGCCAGCACAACGTGTGGAACCTGTGCGGCGCCCTGGCCGGGGTGCTGCTGGCCACCGGTGCGACCCCGTCGTCCGGCGCGGTGGCCGAGGCGCTGGCCGGCTTCGGCGGCCTGGCCTCCCGGTGCCACCCGGTGGGGGAGCGGGACGGGCGCACCTACGTGGACGACGCCCTGGCCTCCAACCCCACGGCCACGGCCACCTCGGTGGCCGCCTTTGCCGGCCGCCCCCTCACGGTCATCCTGGGCGGGGCCGACCGGGGGGTGGACGCCGGCCCCCTGGTGGCCGCCCTGGCCGCCCACCGTCCCGGTGCCGCCGCCGTCGTCCTCCCGCCCGACGCCGAC
>CAXBRB010000252.1:0-3157 GCA_963977795.1 uncultured Acidimicrobiaceae bacterium | reverse complement strand
ATCGGCGGTGGTGCGCACCCTCCGGGTGTCCCCGGAAGGCGAGCAGTTCCGGGACGTCCTCATGGCCGAGCGCCAGCGCGTCCACCTCGGCGTCCGCCTGGCCGTCCGCATGGTCCAGGTCCTGTCACCACCGTCGGTGACGGGCCGACACCGGGGGGCGCGCATCCCGGCCGGCCTGGCCACCGACGTGGCCGGCCGGGTGCTCATGACCCGGGGGCAGCGCGGCGAGTACCTGCGCCTGGCCCTGGAGTGCCTGGAGACGGCCGTGACCACGGCGTTCGCCCCGGCCACTGTCGACGCCGGCCGCATGGCCTTCATGCCCACGCTCAACACCTGCATGGAGGCCGGCATCGAGGGCGGCACCGGCGCCGTGGTGGTCCCCGCCGCCCTGGTCTCGACGGCCCTCGTGGTGCGGGTGGCCCGGGGCCATCCGGTCCGGCCCGGCCAGTTCGGGTGGCCGGTGATGGCCACCGTCTCAGGCGCCGCCTACCGCCTCTACCTCCAGCACCAGCGCCGCCAGCTGGAGGTGGCCAACGACCGCCACACCGCTGCCATCGCCTCCCAGGCCTTCCGGGCCGGCCAGCTGAGCGAGGCCACCCGGGCCGACTCGGTGGTCGACGAGGTCCAGCACGCGCTGGTCCTGGTGGAGGACGGCGGCGGTCCCCGGATCCGCCAGGCCGTCGCCTCCTGGAAGGCGTCGCTGGTGGAGGCCGTCCGCGACGAGGCGTCCTACCTGACCGAGGTCCTGCTGCGCTGGCAGGCCCTGCGGAACCTCGATGCCGACATGTCCCGCTCGGTCCAGATGACCATCGCGTCCGACGAGGTCGTCCTCCTCAGCCGCCGCCAGGCCACCGAGCTGTGGGACCGCCTGGACGCCCTCGCCCCGGCCGGAGCCGTCACCGTCACCGTGGGCACCATGGGCCAGCACCTGCCCGGGCAGGCCCTGGACCTCCGTGTCGGCGAGGTGCCTGTCCACCTTCCGGCCGACCCGCGGACCGGCTACCGGCTGGGCTTCACCCCCGTCGCCGCCGCGCTGGCCGCCGTCCTGGTGGGCCAGGAGGCCTCGCCCGAGCTCGGCTCGGTTCCCCTGCCCATCGCCCTGTCGGGGGCCGGCGCCTTCCTGGGCCTGGGGGCCTGGGCCCACCGGCGTCTGCCGGTGACCGGCGACCACGGTCGGCGCATCGTCACCGGAGCCTCGCTGGCCATCGCCGCCGTGTACACGGTGGTGGCCTCCCCCCGGGTGGGACGGACCCGGAACTCGTCGGGGGTGCCCATGATCCCGGCCATCGGGGCCATCCAGGGGGTCACCGCCTTCTACGGCACCGTCTCGACCGGCCTCTCCCGTCGGCAGCGCCAGGTGGCCATCGGAACCATGGGGGCCATCGCCCTCCTGGGCTGGCGGACCCTCCCCGAGCCGATCCGGGCCCGGGAGCTCCTGGTGGAGGCGGCCTGGCCGGTGGCCGTGCTGGTGGCCATGACCAACCTGGCCGCCGCCCTCGACGACCAGTCCGAGGACATCGCCGCCGAGCTCGACGCCGAGCGGGCCCCGGTGGCCGCCGCCGCCTACGAGCGGGGCCGGCGATGGGTCCGCTCGTTCTGCGCCGAGATGGTGTCGGCGGCGGTCGAGCGCCTCAAGGCACGGGCCGACCAGGAGGAGACCGCCGTCACCCGGGAGGCCCGCCGGCGGATCGGCGCCCTGCGCCAGCGCCTCATCGACGAGGAGGCCGCCGAGTGAGCGCCGCCCCCCTCCGGGTCGTCATCGTGGACGACGACACGTGGATCCGCATGGGCCGGGTCCAGGGCCTGGCCGCCTTCGACGACATCGACATCGTGGCCAGCCTGGACCACGACGCCGCCCTGGAGTTCGCCTGGGACGACATCGACGTGGCCCTCGTCGACGCCCACGACAGCCGCCAGGCATGGGACCGCTACCCCGGCGTGGCCGTGGTCGAGCAGCTGCGCCGGACCCGGTCACCCGAGCGGACCACGGTGATCGTCACCAGCGGCCGGATGTTCGACCCGATGCTCCGCCTGCGCATGGCCGAGGCCGGCGCCGACTACTTCTACTCCCACCTCGACGCCCCCGATCCCGAGGCCCTGGCCGACCTCATCCGCCACCCCGACGGCCACCACGCCGCCGACCCCGGCGACAGCCAGGAGCTGTCGCAGATGGGGCTGCGGGCCTGGTCGCGCCCGAACGACGCGCTGCGGTGGATCGAGGAGTCGGGATCGGCCGGCTACTTCACCGGGCCGGGCACCCAGAAGGCGGCCGGGGCGAGCCGCCGGGCCCTGTCCAAGGTGCGCGACGAGGTGGCCCACCTGGCACGGCTCGACCCGTCCCTGGGCGATCCCGAGCGGCGGCCCGGGGACGTGACCTGGCGGGACGTCGTCCGCTTCGTCAACCGTGCCCTGGGCCGCGACACCTGAGCCCGGGCCGGCGGCCGCTGACGTGAGGCCGGCGACACCGGTCCCCCGGGCGGGGCGCGCCCTCGCCCTGGCCGGCGCCGGTGCCGCCTACCTGGGCCTGGCCGTCGTCGTGTGGTGGGGGGTGTGGAGCGGGCACCCGTCGTCCACCACCACCTGCGGCTGCGGCGACGCCGCCTTCACCCTCTGGTACACGGCGTTCGCCGCCCACGCCCTGGGCACGGGGGCGCCCCTCTTCCACACGGCCCTCCAGTGGCACCCGGCCGGGGTCGACGTGCTCGACCAGGCCAGCCAGCTCGGCCTCGGCGTGCCGCTGGCCCCGGTCACCTGGGCATGGGGCCCGGTGGCGGCCCTGGACGTGGCCCTGACCCTGGCACCGGCCGCCTCCGCCCTGGCCGCCTTCGCCCTCGGTGAGCGCTGGGGCCTCTGGCGGCCGGCGTCCTTCGCCGGCGGCCTCCTCTGCGGCTTCTCCCCCCTGGTGGTGCTCAACCTGGCCGAGGCCCACCTGGTCGTCGGGTGCGCCGCCGCCCTCCCGCTGGGCGCCCTGGCGCTCGACGTGCTGCTCGTCGGCCCGTGCCGGCGGCCGGTCGTGGTCGGGGTCCTCCTGGGCCTGCTGGCCGTCTGGCAGCTGCTCATCTCGCCCGAGGTCCTCCTCCTGGCCGTGGTGGCCGGCGGCGTGGTGGTGGTGGCCGCGGCAGGCGCCCGGGCCGTGGCCGACCGTCGGACTGCGGCC
>CAXBRB010000251.1:0-3212 GCA_963977795.1 uncultured Acidimicrobiaceae bacterium | reverse complement strand
GGCCACGTCGGGGCCGACCACGGCGGCCACCCGGTCGCGGACCCAACGGGCCAGCGCCGGGCTTGATCCGCCGGTGGAGACGGCGACGGTCACCGGCCCGGCCCGGTGCACGGCGGCCAGGTCCACGGCACCGGGCTGGGGCGATCCGCCGTCGGCCCGGTTGACCAGGGCGCCGGCCGCCCGGGCCGCCCCGGCCAGGGTGTCGTCGGCCACCGGGTCGCCCGTGGCGCAGACCACCAGCAGGTGGCCGGGGACATCGCCGGCCTCCACGGGCCGCACGGCCACGGTGAGGAGCGCATCCCCGTCGGTCGCATCGGCCTCGGCCACCAGCGCCGCCAGGGCGGGCCCCACCTCGGCCGCCACCACGGTCACCCGGGCGCCGGCGCCCAGCAGGACCTCGACCTTGTGGGCGGCCACCGCCCCGCCGCCGGCCACCAGGCAGCGGGCGCCCCGGAGGTCGAGCGTGACGGCCAGCCCGGCGTCGGCCGCCGGGGCCGCTGGTCCGCCTGCATGGTGCCCGGAGCCCTCCACCACCTAATCTTGGCCGTTCCCGGAGGCCCCGGGACCCCCGGAGCCCGATTCTTTTAAATCCTGATCGGTTTAGTCATGTATAGTGACTGGACCGGGCCGCAGCGCCCGGAAGTGCGATCAGGGAGCAGGAGCGACGTCGTGAAGCTGAGCGTGGTGGACAACAGGACGAGGCTGGCCACCCTGGCCGTCGATCCTGCCGTCACCGCCCTCCGCGAGGAGATGGCAGACCGCTCGGCGGCCTTCGAGACGGCCCCGGCCGGCCTGGTCGTAGCCTGGGCGGCCGAGCGCTTCGGCGCCCGCCTGGCCATGTCGTGCTCGTTCCAGGAGGCCGTGCTCATCGACATCGCCACCCGGGTGGTGCCCGACATCGAGGTGGTCTTCCTCGACACCGGCTCGCACTTCGATGAGACCCTGGCCTACGTCGAGGAGGTGCGGGCCCGCTACGACCTGAACCTGACGGTGGCCCGGCCGGCCGACGGCGCCGAGGCCCACCCGTGCGGGACGGCCCAGTGCTGCGAGTTCCGGAAGGTCCGCCCCCTCCGCCAGGCCCTGGCCGGCAAGGAGGCGTGGATGACCGGTCTCAAGCGGGCCGACGCTCCCACCCGGCGCCACGCCCCGATCGTGTCCTACGACGACGCCTGGGGGATGGTGAAGATCAACCCGCTGGCCACCTGGACCCACGACGACCTGGTCGGCTACGCCGCCGACCACGGGATCCCCGAGCACCCGCTGCGGTCCGAGGGCTACGTGTCCATCGGGTGCGCGCCCACCACCCGGCCGGTGGTCGACGGTGAGCACCACCGGGCCGGCCGGTGGTCCGACTCCGACAAGGTCGAGTGCGGCCTCCACGTCTGACCGACCGCCCCCGTCCCGCCGCTCACCGACCCCGACGAGCACGGTCACCAGTACCGCTGCTGGTTCCCGGTCGAACTCTCGAAGAAGCCGGAGGTGGCCTGATGGCCGGCACGGGCAAGGCCCACCTCTCCCCCGACGGCGCGCTCCTGCGGGTCGAGGACCTCGTCGTCGAGTTCCCCGTCGGTCGCAGCGGCCTCAAGGTCAGCGCGGTGGCCGGCATCAGCATCGACGTGCGCGAGGGCGAGACCCTCGGCCTCGTCGGCGAGTCGGGCTGCGGGAAGTCGACCCTCGGCAAGGCGATCATGCAGATCAACCGCGCCACCTCGGGCTCGGTGCGATTCGGCGAGATCGACCTCACGACGCTCAAGGGCAACGAGCTGCGCCGCACGCGTCCGCAGCTCCAGATGATCTTCCAGGACCCGATCTCCTCGCTCAACCCGCGCCGCCGGGTGGCCCAGATCGTGCGCGAGGGCCTCGACATCTGGAAGATCGGCGATGAGGCGAGCCGCGACGCGAAGGTCCGCGAGGTGCTCGAGGTCGTCGGCATCGACCCCGACGCGGCCAGCCCCCGGCGCCCGCACGAGTTCTCCGGCGGCCAGTGCCAGCGCATCTCGATCGCCCGGGCCGTGGCCACCGAGCCCAAGGTCATCATCTGCGACGAGCCCGTCTCGGCCCTCGACGTCTCCGTGCAGGCCCAGATCCTCAACCTGCTCGAGGACATGAAGGCCCGCTACGGGTTGACCCTCGTGTTCATCGCGCACGACCTCGCGGTCGTGAAGAACGTGAGCGACCGCGTCGCGGTCATGTACCTCGGCAAGCTCTGCGAGGTCGCCAACCCCGACGACCTCTACGCGTCGCCCGCCCACCCGTACACCGCGGCGCTGCTCAGCGCGATCCCGGTCCCCGACCCTTCGGTCGACCCGGCGACCCGCGGCGGCGTCGGCGGCGAGATCCCCTCCCCGCTCGCGCCGCCCTCGGGCTGCCGGTTCCGCACGCGCTGCCCGTACGCCACCGAGGAGTGCGCGACCACGGAGCCGGAGATGCAGGAGGTGCGCCCGAACCACTTCGTGGCCTGCCACCACCCGGTCATCGACGCCGCGCCGATCGCCACCACGGCCGCCGCGATCACCGCCGCGTCCACCGCGTCCGCGATCTCCGCCCCTGTCTCCGCCGCGGTCACCGCGAGGTTCACGGGGAGGAGGAGGCACGAATCCTTCTGGAAGGGGCAGGAGCACCTTGCGCGACAGGCGGACCTTGCCGGCCTTGTCGACTTCGATGACCTTCACTTCCACTTCGTCGCCTTCCTTGAGGTAGTCCTCGACGCGGTTCACGCGCTCGTGGGCGATCTCGGAAACGTGCAGCAGGCCGTCCTGGTTGGGGAGCACGCCGACGAAGGCGCCGAACTCGACGACCTTCTTGACCAGTCCCTTGTAGACCTTGCCCACTTCGACCGTCTGGACGATGCCGCGGATGATGTCGATCGCCTTCTGGGCGGCCGCACCGTCGTTCGAGGCGATGTTGATCTTGCCGTCGTCGTTGAGGGTCCGTCCCGCCTCCTTGATGAAGAAGTAGGCTGCCTTGGCGTTGATATCGAACATCGAGTCATATTCCTCCTCGGAAGTCTCGATGATCGGCTTGCGCAGCACCTTGCCGACGGTATTGATCGCGATGTCGGGGCGGCCGACGGCGGCGACCAGGATATCGGCGGCGCGGCACACGTCCTCGATGTTGCGCGTGCGCGAGTGCGCGACCGTGACCGTACAGTTGGCGCCCAGCAGCAGCTGCGCCATCGAGATCGGAAGAGCGTCGTGTAGGGAAAGAGTGTA
>CAXBRB010000250.1:0-3274 GCA_963977795.1 uncultured Acidimicrobiaceae bacterium | reverse complement strand
CCTCGGTCGACCTCCGCTCGATCTGGGAGGCCACGTTGTCTTCCAAGACGTGGAGGCGCTGGAGATAGATCTGGCGGCCGGCCAAGACCAACGGCCGCAGCGGTGTGGCCCGCTGGTCGGCCGGCGACACGGTGATCGGCGAGGCGGCAACGATCTCGATCCACCGGTCGGGATCCGGCCAGGCCACGCCGGCGGCGATCTCATCGGACCGGTCGACCACCAGCTGGGCCACCGCGTCGAGATCGACGCAGACATGTCCGAGGCGGGGCCCCCGGGCGGCGACGGCGAGCGCGAGGAGGGCCTCGGGCGCCAGGCCGGGGACGAGCCGGGCCACGGTGTCGCAGAGCTGGATCTCGCCGGCGTCGAAGACCCCCGCCTCGACATAGGGCGCAAGGTGCGCCACCCGGTCGGGTACGTGCACGTGACCGGTCATGCCGTCTTCGCCTTGGTGGAGGTCCCGTCGAGCAGGTCGCTGAGCTCCACGATGAGGTCGGCTGGCACCGCCCAGTCGAAGACCCCGTCGCGGTGGCCGTCCACGGACGGCGTGTCCGGTCCGGCCATCCCCCGGACGAAGAGGTAGGCGCTTCCGCCGAGATGGTCCCCGGGCGAGTAGGCGGGGCCGAGCCGCCATCGGAGGTAGCGGTGGAGCGCCACCTCGTAGAGGAGGGCCTGGAGGGGGTAGTGGTGCTCGGCCATGGCGCCCGCCAGGGCGTCCCGCCCATAGGCGTCGGGAGGAGGGACGGTGCCAGCGGGGACCAGGCGGTTCGACTTGTAGTCGGCCACCACGAACCGACCGTCGTCGAGTCGCAGCACCAGGTCGATGGACCCGGTCAGGTGCCCGGCCAGGTCGACGTCGAACGCCCCGTCGCGCAGTGCGCTCGCCCACCTGGCCAGGACGTCGTCAGGACCCAGGTGGTCGGTGATGAGCCGGCCGATGCCGGCCACGGTGGCAGCGTGTCCACGGGTCCGGAGGGGCAGCTCGAAGGCCAGCTCGTTCAGCCGCCGGTCCGGACCGAACTGCCGGAGGCTCACGTCACCGAGCAGGGACCCGAGCGGTGTCGAGATGGCCTGGGCCAGCCCGGTGGTCAGCAGGGGGCTGCCGTCGACCCGGTCGCCGTTCCCGTCGGTCATGGGGATCCCGGCACCGGTGTGGTCGACCTCGGCAAGGGCCAGGCCCACCGCGTCCTGGAGGTCGTCGGCGGTGAAGTCCACGCGCTCGAGCACGGAGTGGACCAGGGTGCCGAATTCGGTGCCGGCGGGCAGTGCGGTGAGCGCCGACGAGGTGCTCACGACGGGAACGGATGCTGCGGCTTCGTCCTCGCCGTCGGCGTCGGGCGGCTCGTCGTAGGCACCCCGGTCGCCCAGGCTCGGATCGAGCGGGTCGACAGACGCCTCTTCGAAGCGGCGGGTGAGGGCGGTGAACGACCAGCGGTGGCGTGAGCGGTCGAGCACGCGATCCAGGGTGGCCACTGCCAGCGGATCGTCAGAACGCTCCTCTTCGGAAGAGTTCCATGGCGCCGCCGGCGCCGCCATCCCGTGGGTCGACACCTCGATGAGCCCCTCTGATCGGGCCACGAGGGCCTCGAGCAAGGCGCCGATCTGATCGTTCGACGGCACCGAGACGTCGTGCGCCACGAATGCGTCCCGGTCGATGGCACCCTCGTCGTCTCGAGCGAAGAGGAGGTGGGCCAGGGCGCTCCCCCCGCCCTCCCGGACTCTTGCCCACCAGACCACGGTGCGGTGCTTTGCCCGGGTCAGCGCCACGTACAGCAGCCGCTGCTGCTGACCGAGGGCCTCGGCGTCGGCGAGGCGGCGCCGTTCCTTGGCCGTCGCATCGTCCGGCCACTTCTTTCCGCCGGTGAGATCGTAGATCCGGTCCCCCGTCGCCGGGTCGGTGTAGGTCACGTCGATGGCCGCACCCTGGGCCTTGTAGGGCGTCTTCCACATGATCGGGACGAGGACGATGGGGAACTCCAGCCCCTTGGCCTTGAAGATGGTCATGACCTGGACGGCCTCATCGTCGGATTCGACGCGACGGGCGGCCACGTCATCCTCTTTCTCGGCGGACTTTGGCGCCGTCTCGGTATCGAGCGAAGCGAGGAGACCGGCCACACTGGACCGGTCGTGCGGAGATGCCGACCGCAAGAGCTCGGCGACATGCTCGAGATCCGTGATGGACCGGTCCCCGTCGAACCGTTCCAGTACCCGGGGTGCAATCGCGCTCTGCGTCCACACGACGGCGAGGAACGCCCCGATGCCGTGGGTGAGCAGAGTCTCCGCCCATGACGCCAGGCGATTCTGGATGATGGCGATCGCGTCGTCATCGAGTTCGGCCACCGTCGCAGCAGTCTCCCCGCCGAACCACGATAGGGCGAAGGCGCGAGCCCAGCGGCTGCTCGTCGGCTCGCCAATTGCGTGCAGGAGGATCCGCCACTGGTCTGCCGCCGGGGTGGAGAGGACGGTATCGCCGCTGGCCATCACCGCAGGGATGCCACGTTCCCGGAGCGCGTCCATGACGTCGTAGCCGTCGAACCGGGTCCGGACGAGGACGGTGATGTCACTCGGCCGGACCCGCCGGTGGCCGGCAGGTATGTCGTCGTCCGTCGTGGTCTCCGACCCGTCGCTTGCGGTGGACTCCGTCCCAGACTCGCCGGTGCCAGGGATGACCGCCGTCGTGAGTAGGTGGAACGCCTCTTCGGCGAGATCGCCGAGGATCGCTGACGAGGCTTGCTCAACGGTGTAGAGATTCGGATCCGACGCAACGGGGATGTCCCCGCTGGCCACGCGCAACACGAGGGGTGCGAGCGCATCGTTGCGCACGGTCCGAAGGCGGGTGTCGGCGTGCTTGTTTGCTGCGGTCACCTCGGTGTAGCCGACGTTCTGCTGGCCTGCCCTTCCGGCGTCGAAGAAGGTGACGCCCCGATACAACTCGTTGAGCGCTTGCAGGAGGGCGCCGTCGGAGCGCCAGTTCACGGTGAGGGTCGAGCGGGTGAGCCCGGGACGCTCCGTGGTGGCATTGACGTAAGTGTTGATATCTGCGCCCCGGAATCCGTAGATCGACTGCTTGGGGTCGCCCACCAGGACCAGCCGACCGCCCCAGTCGGAGCTGTCGAAGAGCGCGGAGAAGATCTCCCACTGGACGGGATCGGTGTCCTGGAACTCGTCGATGAGCACCACGGAGAAGCGCTTCCGGACTACCTCGAGCAGATCGGAAGAGCACACGTCTGAACTCCAGTCACGGCTACATCTCGTATGCCGTCTTCTGCTTGAAAAA
>CAXBRB010000249.1:0-3277 GCA_963977795.1 uncultured Acidimicrobiaceae bacterium | reverse complement strand
GGACAACCTCCGGGACGGGTCGGGTCGGTGGCGCCGGAGCTGGCAGACCGCGGGCGGGGCCCGGATCGCCGCCTTCGCCAGCGACCACGCCTGGCTGGTCGACGGCTTCACCCGGCTGGCCGAGCTCACCGGCGCCGCCATCTGGACGGAGCGGGCCTGCTCGGTCGCCGACGCCCTGATCGACCGCTTCGCCGATCCTGCCGCCGGTGGCTTTTTCACCGTGGCCGCAGACGGCGAGCAGCTCATCGTCCGGGCCAAGGACGTCTTCGACGGGGCCACCCCGTCGGCCAACGGCACCGCCGCCCTGGCCCTCGCCCGCCTCGGCCTCCTGACGGGCGACGAGCGCTGCACCGCCGAGGCCCGCCGAGTCGTCGACCTGGTCGGCGACCTCCTCGACCGCCATCCCACCGCCGTCGCCCACACGGTGCAGGCCGCCGAGCTGCTCGTCGTCGGTGGGACCGAGGTGGTGGTCGTCGGTGACCGCCCCGATCTGATCGACGAGTACCGCCGCTCGTGGCGGCCCGATGCCGTCCTCGCCTGGGGGGAGCCGACCGGCTCGCCGCTGTGGGCCGACCGCACGCCCGGTGCGGCGTACGTCTGCCGCGGCTACCGGTGCCTGCTCCCGGCCGCCGACGCGGCCACGCTGGCCGCCCAGCTCGCCGGATCGGCCGTCGGGAGCACGGCGTCCGATCCGCTAGACAAGGCGCCGTGATGGCCGACCGGTCGACCCGGACCCCCCGCAACGGCACAGCCCGGAACGTGGCCCGGGCTGTCAAGCACCGCGACGAGATCGCCGTCGAGGGCGGGTCCACGCTGACCCTGCTGGTGCTGGCCTGCCATCCTGAGGACACCACGGGGATCGACCTCGCCTCGGGAGCGATGGTCCGGGTCCGGGTCGACTGGCCCACCGAGCACCTGCCCGACCTGGCCCCGTTCGACGTGGTCGAGACCCAGCTGGCCGACGAGCCCGAGCGCGACGACCTGGCCCAGCCCGAAGCCGTGTCTGCGGTCGGTCTGCCTCGGCACCTGGGCACCCTGCACGGACGCCACGTGCGCAAGATGCTGGCCCAGCTCAGCGCACCCACCGAGGAGCACGTCCTCGGGTTCCCCGGGGCTGCCGCCCCGTACTGGGAGTTCCGGGGATTCCGTCCGTCACTGGCCCTGATCGAGCCGACCAAGGGTCCCGTCCTCTTCCGACGGATCGGCGACCGGACCGCCTGGGTCCGCTTCGGATGGGGGCGGAGCGACAACTGGCTTCCCGTCGAGGACCCACGCCTGGAGCGGGCCCTCGACGTCGCCCGTCGAGACCGGCTGCAGGGCAAGGACCTGGCCGCTGCACTGGGCTACAAGCCGACCTACCTGGTGGCCGCCGTCAGCTCGCCGCGCGAGGGCCACTGCTACAAGACGGTCCGGGCGCTGCTGCCCCGCAGCTGACCCCACCGAGGGTGGCGGCGGAGCAACGGGGCCGGTGGGCGCGCCTACAGTCGGTCCGTGACCACGGTTGCTCCTGACGTGACGCCGGAGCCGGTGCTCCCTGCCTACGGGAGCGGCTCGATTGCCGAGGTGGTCCCGGCTCTGCTGGCCCGAGGGCGTTCCGACAGCGACGCCCTGGGCGCCCTCCTCCCCCCGGCGGCCCGGACCGCCGACCAGGTCGTGCTGCTGGTGCTCGATGGCCTGGGATGGGAGCAGCTCCGGGCACGCCCCCACCTGGCGCCCACCCTGAGCAGCGCCGCCGGGGTCGAGCGGCCCATCACCTCGATCGCCCCGACCACCACGGCCGCCGCCCTGACATCCATCACCACCGGCACCCCGCCGAGCAGGCACGGGATCCTCGGCTACCGGCTGGCTGAGGGGGACCAGATCCTCAACATGCTGCGGTGGACCCTCGGCCCGGCCGCCGCCGACGCACGCCAGGCCGTCCCGGCCACCGCCTATCAGCAGCAACCGCCGTTCGCCGGGTCCCCCCAGCCCGTCCCCGTGGTCTCCAAAGCAGACTTCGGCGGCACCGGGTTCACGGCCGCCCACCTGGGCGACGCCCCGATGCTCGACTACCGCGTGCCGTCCTCGCTCCCCGTCGAGGTCTCCCAGGCGCTCGGGACCGGGGCCCCGCTGGTCTACGCCTACTACGACGGCATCGACCGGGTGGCCCATGCCCACGGGCTGGGAGCGCACTACGACGCCGAGCTCCGGGCCACCGACCGGCTGGTGGCCGAGATCGTGTCGGACCTGCCGTCCGGGGCGGTCGTCGTGGTGACGGCAGACCACGGCCAGATCGACGTGGGCGCCGCCGTCGAGGTCCTGGGCCGCGACGCCATGGCCCTGGTCCGGTTCTTCTCCGGCGAGGGACGGTTCCGGTGGCTGCACGCCCGACCCGGCGCCGCCGCCGACCTCCTGGCCCTGGCCGCCGAGCGGTATGGGGCGACGACCTGGGTCCGCTCCCGGGACCAGGTCGTGGACGAAGGGTGGTTCGGCGGACCGCTCACCGCCCGGTTCGCCGAACGCCTCGGCGACGTCGTGCTGGCCCCGCATGCGGCCATCGCCTTCGCCGACCCGGCCGACACCGGGGAGAACCGCCTGCGGGCCCGCCACGGTTCACTCACCCCCGACGAGATGCTCGTCCCCCTGCTCGCCCTTGGAGGAGAACGATGACGACCGACACCACCCCGACCGGGGACCGCCAGCCCCTCCAGCCGGAGGTCGTCGATCCGGGCTCCCTAGCGTCGCCGTCGGGACCGGTCGGCGACGGTCCGTCGGGCGCCGACCCGGGTGCCAGCGAGGAGGCGGAGCCGCACGTCGAGTCGATCGATCAGCCGGCCAAGCTCCTCCGCATCGGCTCCATGGTGAAGCAACTGCTCGAGGAGGTCCGCCAGGCGCCGCTGGACGAGGCCAGCCGTGTGCGCCTTCGGGAGATCTATGAGCAGTCGGTCCGCGAGCTGGCCAACGGGCTCTCGCCCGACCTGGCCGCCGAGCTCGACCGGGTGTCGATCCCCTTCGAGTCCGACACGCCCTCCGACGCCGAGCTGCGGGTGGCCCATGCCCAGCTGGTCGGGTGGCTCGAAGGACTGTTCCACGGGATCCAGGCCACCCTGGTCGCCCAGCAGGTCGCCGCCCGGGCCCAGCTCGATGAGATGCGCCAGCAGTCGCTGACCGGCGGCCAGCCTGTCGGCCGACCCGGCGCCTACCTCTGACGCACCCCGCCCCCGCCCCGACCGGGGCGCCTCACCGTCTCGGGACCGGGTCAGGTGGTCGGTCGATGCCGAGGCCGGGCTCCTGGCCG
>CAXBRB010000248.1:0-3325 GCA_963977795.1 uncultured Acidimicrobiaceae bacterium | reverse complement strand
AACAACAACTGGAGATAAATCGCCTTTTACGGGCACTTCAGCGCATGGCGAAACTGCGCGTAGTCATCGTCACGCCGCCGCGCCTCACGCCGCTGTCGTTTCCGCTCTGGGCGGACCGGGTGCGGGCGCCGAGGGACCAGCGCCTGGCCCGGCCCACGGCGTGGATCGCCCCGGTCCTGGGGGCCACCCTGACCATGGTCGCCTGGTTCGCCGTCGCCCACTCCAGCGGGGTCGGCTGGGTCCAGGCCACCGGCGCCCTCCTGGGCGGGGTGCTGGTGGTCGGCCTGGTGGCCCCATCGGTGCCGGCCACCCGCGCCCGGATCCGGGTGGCCGAGGCCCCGGGAGACGGACGGGCCGGACAGCCCCTGGTCCTCGTCCTGGAAGCCGACCGGCCGGTCCGCCTCCGCCCCCGGAGTCCCGCCGGCGGCACGGTGGTGGCCGGCGGACCGCTGACCGGCCCCCGGCTGGCCGAGGTGGTGTGCGTGCCGACGCGGCGGGGCGTCCTGGCCGACGTCGTGGTGGAGGTGGCCTCGAGCGCCCCCTTCGGCCTCCTGTGGTGGTCCCGCCGGGTGCACCTGGCCCTGCCCCGGCCGCTCCACGTCGCCCCCCGTCCCGTCGCCTCGGCTCCCGGGGTGCGGCGTCGGGAGGGTGCCGAGGGCGAGTCGGCGACCCGGGTGCCCCGGCCCCTGGGCGAGCCCCGCGGGGTGCGGCCCTACGCGCCGGGCGACCCCCGTCGGGGTGTCCACTGGCCGGCCACCGCCCACGCCGGGGTGCTCATGGTCCGGGAGAGCGAGCGACCCCAGGACGCCCCCCGGTTCGTCGACGCCGCCCTGCCCGCCGACGACGAGGCGGCCGAGCGGCGGGCCGAGGAGGTCCAGGCCGAGGTGGCGGCCCTGCTCGACCGGGGCGAGGCGGTGGTGCTGGCCACCCACGAGACGGCCGGTGCCGTCGTGCGCACGGTGTCCGATCGGACCGACCTGGGGCGGCGCCTGGCCCGGGCCGTCCCGGCGGGGCCGACGACCACGCCCGCAGGGGGCAGCCGATGACCCTGTGGCAGCGCGTCGTCGAGGCCAACCGGCCCGGCCCGGCCGAGGACTCGGTCTCCTTCCGGGCTGCCTCGACGGCCGCTGTGCTGGCCGGCATCGGCGCCTGCTGGAGTCAGGGGCAGCTCTCCCCGGTGGTGTGCCTGGTCGCCGTGGCCGCCACCGTGATCGGCAACGTCGTCTCCTACCGCACCCGGCAGCGGCCGTGGCCCGGGGTCAAGCCCATCCTCGCCGCCTGCGCCATCGGCGGGTTCACCTGGTTCCTGCTCACGGTCACCCGGGGTGCGACCCCCGGGGACATCGCCACGGTGGAAGGGCCGCTGGCCATCCTGTTCGCCTGGGTGCTGTCGACCCACGCCTTCGACGTGCCGGCCCGCCGGGACGTCACCTACTCCCTGGCCGGCTCCACCGCCCTGGTGGCCGTGGCCGCCGCCCAGTCGGTCGACCTCTCGCTGGCCCCCTGGGTGCTGGCCTGGGCCGCATGCGGGCTGTGGGGCCTGGTGGCCATGTGGCAGTCATTGGCCGGCACCCGGGGCGTGCCGTGGCGCTCCCTGGCCGTCTCGGCCGGACTGGTCGGCGCCGTCGGGGTGGTCCTCCTCTCGGTGCTGCCCGCCCCCCGGGTCTCCGCGGCGCTGGCCCTACCCTCGGCCGCCCCCGGCGCCGACACGGTGACCACCCCGTCCGGGCTGACCGACGGGTCCGGGGCCCTGCCCGCCCACGCCGCGGCGGTCGGCGGGCGCACCCGGGTCGGGGGCTACCTCGGCTTCGCCCGCTCCCTCGACACCGGGGCCCGGGCGTCCCTCGGCGACGAGATCGTGATGCGGGTCCGGGCCAGCCGGCCCGCCTACTGGGTGGGCCAGACCTTCGACCGCTGGGACGGGTCCAGCTGGTCCCGCTCGGCACCGGCCCCCGACGGAGGCCGACCGGCCCGCCTCACCGGCGGCTCGCCCTACGTCATCCCCACCTATCCCGACCAGGCCGCTCCCCTGGCCACCGGTGGGACCGACATCCAGACCTTCTACCTGGCCCAGTCCCTGCCCAACCTGGTCTTCCACGCCGACAACGCCCAGCGGGCCTACATCCGGACCCGCTCCCTCCTGGTCAGCCCGGACGGGACCATCGTGTCGAGCACCACCATGGGACCGGGGACGATCTACACCGTGGTGTCCGAAGACGTCGCCGTCCCCGCCGACCGGCTGCGGACGGCCGGGGCGGCCACCACCCCCACCGGCGCCCCGGCGCCCACGACCGTCCTGGCCCCCGGGGTCCGCGACCGGTACCTGCAGCTCCCCCATGCCTACCCGCGGGTGGCAGGCCTGGCCCGGCAGATCAGCGACGGCGCCGGGCCGACCACGGCGGACAAGGTGGCCGCCGTGAAGGAGTGGATGGCCGCCCACACCCGCTACACCACCGACATCCCGCCGCTGGCCCCGGGGGCGGACACCGTGGACGCCTTCCTCTTCGGCTCCCGGCGGGGCTACTGCGAGCAGATCTCCACGGCCACCGTGGTCCTCCTGCGCACGCTGGGGATCCCGGCCCGGGAGGCTGTCGGCTACATCCCCGGCACCTTCGATCCGATCACCGACCTGTGGGCCGTCCGGGCCAAGGACGCCCACGCCTGGGTCCAGGTCTGGTACCCCGGCTTCGGCTGGCAGGACGTCGACCCGACGGCTGCGGTGCCTCTGGCCAACCCCGCTCCGGGCTCGGTCCTGGCCCGCCAGGCCGGCCACCTCCTGGGCCGCCTCCCGTGGATCCCGATCGCCCTGGTGGGCGCGGCCGGGGCGGGCTCGGCTGGCTTGGCCTCGGCCTTGGGGGCCTCTGGCTTCGCGGCCTCGGCCGGCTTCGCTGCTGCTGCAGCCGCCTTGGCGGCCAGGTCGGCCTTGGAGGGCCGCCCGCGCTTCTTGGGCGCAGGGGCGCCCTCGGCAGGGGCCGCAGCAGGGGCGGCAGGCGTCTGGCTGTGGATGAGGGCAGCGAGCGCCAGGGCAACTTCCAGCATGGTCGATTCTCCAGAGTTCCGCGCAACATAGGAGAAAACTGCAGACCGCCCCAATTTCTTCAGGGTCCCTGCTCGATTGGCGTCCAGACCCACCCAGGACCTGTTTTACGAGGGGGGCACGCATGGGCTGGAAAGTCGTCGAGCGGAGGCTCGGGAGGGCCGGGGGGCCGAAGCAGCAAGCGGCCCGGCAGCGCGATTGGGACCGGCAATATGGCGAGAACTGGGCCATCGGCTACGTCCTGGAGGGTGAGTTCGTCCTGCAGGAGGACGCCCTGGAGCGGGTCTA
>CAXBRB010000247.1:0-3345 GCA_963977795.1 uncultured Acidimicrobiaceae bacterium | reverse complement strand
TTTTTTTTTTAATGATACGGCGACCACCGAGATCTACACTCTTTCCCTACACGACGCTCTTCCGATCTGGCCGCAGCGCCTCCGGGCGCCGGGGACGAGACGGCACCGGGCGCTAGCCTTCCCGGTGATGTGGGATCCGGCGGACGGTCTCCCGGCCCCGTGCTTCCGCCCGACCCGACGGACGCCACCGCCCGGAGTGCCGGCCCCGGCGGCGGAGCGGGCGGAGGGAGCGGTGGCGGCGTGAGCGGGTCCCCGGCGCGTCCGCTGTGGTTCGGCCCTGAGGAGCGGTCCCTGTTCGGGATGCTCCACCGTCCCGAGCACCACACCGGGGTGGGAGTGGTGCTGTGCCCGTCCATCGGCCTCGACGGCGAGGCCAGCCAGTTCGCCTTCCGCGCCCTGGCCGCCCGGCTGGCCGCCGAGGGCTGCACGGTCCTCCGCTTCGACTACGACGGCTGTGGCGACTCGGCGGGTGCACAGGACGACCCCGGCCGGCCGGCCGCCTGGACGGCCAGCATCGGCGAGGCGATGGCCCTGGTGCGCGCCGCGGGGTGCCCCACCGTCCACCTGGTGGGCTCCCGCCTGGGGGCGGCCCTGGCCGCCCGGGCGGCGGCCGCCGACGGGGACGTGGCCTCGCTGACGTGCTGGTACCCGACCTGGAGCGGCAGCCAGTTCCTCCGCTACCAGCGGGCGCTCCGGCGGCTGTACGGGATCGAGGGCAGCCCGGAACGGGGGGACGGGGCCACCGAGGTCCCCGGCTACGTCCTCGACGCCGCCACCACCGCCGACCTTTCCGGGCTGAAGGCCTGGGTCGACGGGGAGCCGCCGCCGCCCGCCGTCCTGATCGTCGACGGTGGCGATCCCGGCGCACCGGCCCCGACCGATCCCGCTCCGGCCACCTTCGTGCGCCATGAGGCCACCGGGGCCGACGCCCTGTTCGGCGTGGAGCTGACCAAGGCCATGGTGGACCCCGCCGACGTCGAGGCCATCGTCGGCTTCATCGCCGGCCTCCCCCGGCCGGCGGCCCCGGGCCCGGCGGTGGAGGTCGGGCGCCCGGAGGCGGTGGTGGCCGTCACCGACGCCGGGCCCGTCGTCGAGCGGCCGCTGGTGCTGGCGCCGTCAGGCCTCTTCGGGGTGGTGGCCGAGCCGCCGGCCGCCCGCGGATCCGACGATGGACCGGCGCCCCGCTACCCGGCCGCCCTGTTCCTGAACGCCGGCGGGCTCCACCACGTCGGACCGGGACGCCAGTGGGTGGAGATGAGCCGGGCGTGGGCCGCGGCCGGCGTCCGCTGCCTGCGCTTCGACATCGGCGGGGTGGGGGAGAGCCCGACGACCGGGCCGGCCGGCGTCCTGTGGAGCTATCCGCCCGGCGTGGCTGCCGACATCGACGCCGCCGCCGAGGCGCTCGCTCCGGGGGCCCACCAGGAGGTGCTGATCGTCGGCCTGTGCTCCGGCGCCTATCACGGGGCGCTGGTCGGCCCGACGGTGGGGGCCGGCGGGGTGGTGCTGGTGAACCCGCTGCGGTTTCCCGTCCCCGATGGTGACGGCACCGGGCTGGTGGCCCACGGCTTCGCCGAGGACATGCCGGCCGAGGACGCTGACACCGACGCTCCGGCGGCACCGGGCAGCCGGCGGGGTCCGCTCGGGCGGCTGCGGGACCGGGGGGCGTTCGCCCCGGTGGTCCGCCTCCTGCCCGACCGGGTCTGGAGCCTGGTCAACCGGTTCCAGGGCGGTGACGACACGGTCGAGGTCTTCCGTCGGGTGATGGACTCGGGCACCGAGGTCGTCGTGGTGTGCGGCCCCGAGGAGTGGCGCAACATCGGGCGGGGTCGCCAGGCCGCCCTCCGGCGCCTGGCCCGGACGGGCCGCTTCCACCTGTGGATGGTCCCCACCCTGGACCACGCCTTCCACGTGGCCCAGGGGCGCGAGACGGCCGTCCGCCTGCTCGGCCGGTGGGAGACCGGGGAGGGGCCCGAGGACGTCGGGCCGGTGGCGATCTCCATCTGACCCGCCTGACCGAACCGCGTTTCCGGCCGACCCGCCTGACCGACCGGTCAGCTCGACGATCGGTCAGGCGTCGGCCGGGTCTGCTCCCGATGCCGCCTCCGGTGGCGCTCCCGGGGGGTGCGCCGACCGCACCACGGCCACCGTGCGGGTCGGGTCGTCGGGATCGAAGTGGAGGGTGATGGGGCCTTCGGGCTCCTCGGGCTCGCCAGGTGCCTCCATCACGATGGCCACGTTGCGCCGGACCGGTTCGAGCGCCTCCCGCAGGCCCAGGGCGATCCCGGTGAGGACGGCGCCGGTGGCCGAGCGGTGCATCCACCGGTGGAAGCGCAGCGGACCAGGGTCCTCGCCGTGTCCAGGGTCTGCGCCGTGTCCAGGGTCTGCGCCGGGGCCGACCTCGGGCTCGTCGCCCAGGGGCGCGGCGCCGAGATCGCCACGAAGCGCGGCGGGTTCGCCGGCCTCGTCACCCGCCGGGTCGCCAAGCCCCTCATCGACGCGGTCAACGGACCTGCGCTGGCCGGCGGGTTCGAGATCATGCTCGCCTGCGACATGGTCGTCGCGTCCGAGGACTCCATCTTCGGCATCCCCGAGGTCAAGCGGGGCCTGTTCGCCGCAGCGGGCGGCCTCATCCGCCTCCCGAAGCGCATCCCGCGTGCCGTCGCCACCGAGATGGCGCTCACCGGCGACGCCATCGATGCCGCCACAGCCGCGGAATGGGGCCTCATCAACCGGGCCGTACCCGACGCCGAACTCGATGCCGCAGTGCACGACCTGCTCACCCGCGCCACCCGTGGCAGCGTGGCCAGCAAGGCCCTCGGCAAGCAGGGCTTCTACGCACAGGTGGGTCTCGACCAGCGCGCCGCGTACGCTGAAGCCGTCCACCTGATGTCGAGTGCGGCAACCTCACCCGACGCTCAGGAAGGCATCGCCGCCTTTCTCGAGAAGCGCAAGCCCGCCTTCACCGAGCAACCGGCAGGAAGGGAACTGCAATGAGCGATCTCACTTTCAACGTTCCGGGTATGACCTGCGGCCACTGCGAGAACGCGGTGAAGACCGAAGTCGGCGCGGTGAAGGGTGTGGCCAACGTGGCCGTCGACCTCGGCACCAAGGTGGTCACGGTCACCGGCGAGGGTCTCGACCGCGACGCCATCGTTGCCGCTATCGACGAAGCCGGCTTCGAAGTCGTCGCCTGACATGGAGGTCTGGAAGCGGCTGAGCGCGTTCGCGCTCGTGCTGCTCGGCACGTTCGGGTTCGCGTACGCGCTCGCCGAGAAGTTGCCCGGACACAACCACATGCACGGTGCCGTCAGCAGATCGGAAGAGCGTCGTGTAGGGAAAGAGTGT
>CAXBRB010000246.1:0-3400 GCA_963977795.1 uncultured Acidimicrobiaceae bacterium | reverse complement strand
ATGAGCCTCTTCCTGCCCGCCAACTTGAGGAGTCCAGAATGCGCGGCCGTCGCCGAGGTCGTAACCGGCCATCCGACCAGGGCTCCCAGGCCGTGAACCCGGTTCCCGTCCCCAGCTCCCCGGGGGCCGTCCGGGTGGTCGAGCCAGTCGGCTCGACCCCTGATGGAGCGGTGGAGAACCCCGTGGTGGACGACGAGATCGTCGACCAGGAGTCCCGGGCATCGGTCGTCCCCGACGGAAATACAGAGGGTGGTGCGGGGACTGGAGGAGCTTCGGTGTCCGAGGGATCCGCCGCTCCTACCGGCGGACCGTCGGTCGACGACGAGCCGGCTACGTCGGTGGCAGCGGACCAGACGAATCCGGACGCCCCCGACGAGACGTCAACCATCGGGACGCCCGAAGATGATCCTGCGGACGACGGGACGCCTGACGCCGAGTCGCCCGACGCCGGGTCGTCCGATCCAGAGGCGCCGGCCGCTGCGGTGGCGCCCGACGACGCGACTGGCGCCGGAGACCAGGGTGAGGCCCCGATGGCCGTGGGGAACGATGAGATCGAAGCGGTCGAAGGCGGCGACGCTCCTGCCCCGGCGGAGGCGGGCCGGGCGCCCCAGGCTGCCTCCGGAAACCCGCTCCCCCGGATCATCGCTGTGGCCAACCAGAAGGGTGGCGTCGGGAAGACGACCACTTCGGTCAATCTCGGCGCCGCCCTGGCCGAGCTGGGCTTCCGGGTCCTCGTCCTCGATCTCGACCCCCAGGGGAACGCCACCACCGGCATGGGGATCGATGCACGGAACTTCGAGCTCTCGATGTACGACGTCCTGATGCGGGATGCCTCCCTCGAGGACTGCATCGAGCCGACGGCCATGAAGAACCTGTTCGTCGCACCGGCCACCATCGCCCTGGCCGGCGCCGAGATCGAGCTGGTGCCGGCGTTCAGCCGGGAGATGAAGCTGAAGCGGGCACTCGAGACGGTCATCGACGACTTCGACTACGTCCTGATCGACTGCCCGCCCTCGCTGGGTCTCATCACGGTGAACGCCCTGGTGGCGGCCTCTGAGGTCCTGGTGCCCATCCAGTGCGAGTACTACGCCCTGGAGGGCCTCAGCCAGCTCATGCGGAACGTCCACCTCGTGGCGTCCAGCCTCAATTCGACGCTGGACATCTCCACCATCGTCCTCACCATGTACGACGCCCGGACCAAGCTGGCCGACCAGGTGGCCACAGACGTCCGGGACCACTTCGGAAACAAGGTCTGCCGGATCGTCATCCCCCGGACCGTGCGCCTCTCCGAGGCCCCGTCGTTCGGGCAGCCGATCACGGCGTTCGATCCGTCGTCCCGGGGGGCCATCGCCTACCGGGAGCTAGCCAAGGAGGTAAGCGGTGGCACGTCGTAGCGGCCTCGGGAAGGGCCTCAGCGCCCTCATCCCCACGGAGGTCATGGGTGACCGGTCGTCGGCCCTCCGCGAGGTCCCCATCGCCAGCATCGTCCCCAACCCCCGCCAGCCCCGGACGTCCTTCGACGAGGAGTCGATGTCGTCCCTGGCCGCCTCCATCAAGGAACTGGGCGTCCTCCAGCCTGTCCTGGTCCGTCCGGTCGGCGGCGACGGGGCCGACGAGTTCGAGCTGATCGCCGGAGAGCGCCGGTGGCGGGCCTCCCGACGGGCCGGCCTCCAGACCATCCCGGTCCTCATCCAGACCTCCGACGATACCCACAGCCTCGAGCAGGCGCTTGTGGAGAACCTGCACCGTCAGGATCTCAACGTGCTCGAGGAGGCCGCCGCCTATCAGCAGCTCATCGAGGAGTTCGGATTCACCCACGACCAGGTCGCCACCCGGGTGGGCAAGAGCCGGGCCACGGTGACCAACATCCTCCGGCTCCTGCAGCTCCCGGCCGGTGTCCAGCGGCTCCTGGCCGAAGGGCAGATCTCGGCCGGGCACGCCCGAGCGCTGCTGGGCACCCCCGACCGTGGCTACCAGGAGTCCCTGGCCCGCCAGACCGCCGCAGAGAGCCTCTCCGTGCGCATGGTCGAAGAGCTGGTTCGGGAGCACAATGCCGAAGCCGAGGCCCTCAGCCGCCCGCCCGTCCCCGGGGAGCCATCCGGCGGACCGCTCCCGTCAGGCGATGCCCAGGCCGGCCTGGCTGGGTCGCCCACGCCTGGATCCGCAGAGCCCCGCCGACTTCCCCCGCCCGGCATCCTCGAGCTCGAGGAGCTGCTCTCCGGCCATCTGAACACCCGGGTCAAGGTCGATCTCTCGGCCAAGCGGGGCAAGGTGGTCATCGAATTCGCCACCCTGGAGGACCTCGAGCGCATCTACAAGCTCATGGTCGGGGCTCCCGAGGTGCCGCCGGCCTGAGTGGTCGCCGGTCCCGAGACCGGGACCATTGGCCCTAGTTCAGGTGGAGGTTGAGGTTCATCCACAACCTGTGCATGAGGTTGTGGATTACCACCGTGTGTGGGGTGGAGGTGACACCCTCAGCGCCGGTCGAGGGTGACGCCGGCCTCGGTGGGTGACGATCCCGGTGGGTTCAGTCCCAGGCGTGGTCGACCCACTCGGCCAGGGAGTCCACCACGGCCCGGGCCACCACGGCGGAGCGCTCCACCAGAGCCGACGACGGCCCCACCTCGCACAGGACGGCCGGCATCCGGGTCTCCCGGAGGACCGGGACCGACATCCCCCGCACCCCGCCGTCGGGAACGTCGAGGGTCCGGGACAGGGCGACGTGGAGGAGCTCGGCCAGGCGCCGGCCCCCGGGGGACTCGTAGGTGTAGCCGGCGTAGAAGGCCACGGTGCACCCTGCTGCCTCGGTCATCCGGATCCCGACGTAGACGTCGGCCCGGGCGGCGTTGGCCTCCGAGGCCTGGTAGGAGCCCTCCGGGTGGTGATGGGTGCTCACCGCGGCGCCCCGGGCCGTCAGCACCCGGCGGACAGCGGCCACCGTGGCTCCGAGCCCGCCCTCCTCGCCGATGGCCACCCGCTGGCCGGTCAGGGTGCGGGGGGCCTGGCGCAGGAGCTCACGGGCCCGCACCGAGGAGACCAGCTCCGAACCGTCGTGCCGTGAGCCGAACCGGAGCAGCTCGGCCACCGTGGTCCCGCCGGCGATCCCGTCCACCGGCAGGCCGGCGTTCCGCTGGAACTCGCCCAGGGCCGCCGAGGTCTGGTCGCCGAAGATGCCGTCCACCCGGCCGGTGTCGAAGCCCAGGGCGCTGAGCCGCTGCTGCAGCTCGGCCACGTCGTCACCCCGCAGCATGGGGGAGCGACGGTAGAGGAAGCGATCGCCCAGGCGCCGCCCGGCTTCGACCAGGGCGGACCAGGTGTGTCGGCCGCACACCCCGTCGACGCGGAGGCCGCGTGTGTACTGGAAGGCCTCGACGGCGGCCCGGGTCCCCTCACGGTAGGT
>CAXBRB010000245.1:0-3406 GCA_963977795.1 uncultured Acidimicrobiaceae bacterium | reverse complement strand
GGGGTCGCCTCCGGCTCGTCCGCTGCCGCCGGGGTCGCCCCAGCAGCGTCCGGCCGATCCGGATCGGCGTCCGGCCCCTGCCGGGGTCGCCCCAGCAGCGTCCGGCCGATCCGGATCGGCGTCCGGCCCTCCGCCGCGGCCCTCGGGGCCGGTCAGCGACGTGACAGGCCGCCGTTCTTGCAGTCCACGCACAGCTGGGCGTAGGGGAGGGCCTCCAGGCGGAGCTTGGGAATGGGCTGGAAGCACCGCTCGCACATCCCGTAGGTCTTCCGCTCGATGCGCCGGAGCGCATCATCGATCTCCTCGACGATCTCGGCGGCGGTGGCCGAGAGCATCAGGTTCCGCTCCCGCTCGACCGCCACGGTGCCACCTTCGCCCGACTCCTCGTCGAACTGGACGTCACCTGGCTCCCGCTCCAGGGCCAGGGAATCGGCTTCCGCCCGGAGATCCTTTGCCTGTCCGACGTGGAGTTCGCGCTCCTCGTTGAGCAGCTTGCGCTGGGCGTCGAGGAACTTGGACTCCTTGGCGTAGGGGCCCACCGCCGGGCGCTTCGGCGGTTCCGGAGCGGCCTTCTTGGCCGGCGCCTTGGCTGGTGCGGCCTTCTTCACGGGTGCTGCGGCCTTCTTGGCCGGAGCCGCCTTCTTGGCCGGAGCCGCCACCTTCTTCACGGGCGCTGCGGCCTTCTTGGCCGGAGCCGCCTTCTTGGCAGTTGCCGCCACCTTCTTGACCGGCGCCTTGGCCGGGGCAGCCACCTTCTTGGCGGGGGCAGTCGCCTTCTTGGCCGGCGCCTTGGCCGGAGCGGCCTTCTTGGCGGGGGCAGTCGCCTTCTTGGCCGGCGCCTTGGCCGGAGCGGCCTTCTTGGCCGGTGCGGCCTTCTTGGCCGGTGCGGCCTTCTTGGTCGTCGCCGCCTTCTTCGCTGCCGTCACTGCGTCCTCCATCTCGACTCGGCCCCGCTGGCCTGGGTCTGCTGCACCACGTGGCAACCCGACCGCGGCCCGAGGTGGCGCCGGACCTTATCGTGGGGCCACGTCAGCCACAACACCGGGAGGACCCGACCGCCGCACGGGATCGCTCCTCGGGCCCCCGGACCCTAGCCGCCGCGCGCGGTCGACGGTGCAGGTGGAACCACACGACCGACAGGGAGGCAGGTCATGCCTGACCATCCGCCTCCCGCCTCGCCGCTCGGCCGGTTCCGGCCGGCGGGGAAGGGCCAGCGGCTACAGCGGCAGCGATGCGCTGGACCCGGTGGGTCGCAGCTGGGTCACTTCCGCATCAGCCGGCCGCTGGGCGTCGGCGATGTTCGTCACCGTCGTGGCCGAGTCGTCCTCCGCCTGTGCGGGGCGCAGCGCGCCGTCGACCCAGCCGAGCATCTCGGTGAGCGCGCCCCGGAGACGCTCCCGCTCCGTCTCGAGCTGGCGGGACATCGACTCCACCTCACCGGACAGCGTGTGCCGGCTGGCCTCGAGCCGGGTGATCTCCTCACGCAGGCGCTGCTCCGACTCCGTCTGGATCCGCGACGCCTGGGCCTGGGCGTCGGCCACGATCTGGGCCGCTTGGGCCTCGGCGTCGGCCTTGGTCTCGTCCACGAATTTCTGGGCCAGGATCAGGGTGCGCTGCAGCGCGTCGTCGGCGACCGGAGCGGCCTCCACGACGGGAGCGGCCTCGGCGGCGGGCGCAGCCGCCAGCTCGGCCTCGAGCCGGGCGATCTCCTCGGCGGCCTTGCGCAGCCGCTCACCGCTCTGGCGCAGCTGCTCCTGGAGGCCCTCGGCCTCCACCGCCGCCTTCTCGAGGTACTCGTCGACGTCATCGCGGTGGTACCCCTTCAGGGTCTCGCGGAATTCGACGGTGCGGAGGGAGTCGAGCGCAGCCTGGGGAGCATCCATGCGCCAATGGTACCGGCCCGCCCCGGGGAATCCACGGATCCCGACCCGCTGGGGAGCGTCCCAGGACCACCCCCGCCCGGGTGCCTGGCGCTCCGGGGTCCGGGGCGGTCAGACGATGCTGAGGAGGACGTCGACCACCAGGAAGACGATCAGCACCGACAGGTCGAGGCCCACGCCTCCGATCTGCACCGGCGGGATGATCCGCCGGACCGGTCGGAGCACCGGCTCGCAGACGGCGGCCAGGATCCGCTGGATGCGGGCCACCGGGGAGTCGTAGGCGGTGCGGCCCGAGAACGTGATCCAGCTGAGGATGGCGTAGGCGATCAACGCCAGGAGGAAGGCGTTGAGGAGGTAGCGGAGGAGGAACACCGTGCGGGTCGCTAGCGGGCGGGCCGGGGGCCGTCGCCGACGCTTCCCGTGCTCAGGAGGTGACCAGGCCGCTGTCGGCCAGGCGCTGGCGCTCCTCGTCCGTCACCTTGACGTTGGACGGGGTCAGGAGGAACACCTCGTCGGCCACCCGCTCCATCCCACCGGAGAGGGCGTAGGTCACGCCGCTGCAGAAGTCGATCATGCGACGCTGCAGATCACGCTCGGCCGACTGCATGTTCACGATGACCGGCTGGTTGGCCATCAGGAGGTTGGCGATCTCCTGTGCGTCGGCGAAGCGGCCCGGCGCCACGATGCTGACCTTGGCGCTGGTCTGGGCCTCCGGCGTGGCGATGCGCACGGTCGATGGCTGCGGCCGGGCGGCCGGAGCAGCCGGGCTGGCCGCCACCGGACGAGGCGACGAGCGCACCTGGACCTGGGGAGCGGCGGCCCGTGGGGGCTCCGGGGCCTCGACAGGCTGCTGGCGCTGGCTGCCCGACAGGACGGCGCTGGTCTGCTCATACCGGTCGTAGTCGTCGTAGTCGTCGTCGACGAGGCCGAGGTAGGCCATGCCTCTCTTGAAGATCGAAGATGCCATCACTTCCTCCTAGAGCCACAGCGTAGTGCTTCCGCCCCCCGGGCACGGGCACCCGCTCCCGACGGCTGGGCCCGACACCGGTCCCGCCGTCCGTCCCGTCGACGGGGCGTCACCGGGGCGGGCGGGGCGGGCGCTGACCGAAGAGCGCCCGGCCGATGCGGACCATCGTCGATCCGGCAGCCACGGCCACCTCCAGGTCGTCGGTCATGCCCATCGACCGGATCCGGAGCCCGAGGTCGTCGGCCATCCGGCGCACCAGGAGGAACCCCGGCCGGGCATCTTCGGGCGGCCCCGGGGGGCCGACGGCCATGAGACCGGCCACGTCCAATGCCTCCGCTCGGAGCGCCTCGACCAGGCCGGGGACGCCGGCGGGATCCACGCCGCCCCGACCGGGGATCCCGGCCACGTCGACCTGGACCAGGACCGAGGCGCCCGGTCGGCGGCGGGCGATGGCCCGGCCCTCCTCGACCCGGGCCACCCCCTGCCAGCGGGCCACCCATGGGGCGAGCCGGGGGACCTTGTTGCGCTGCACCGGGCCCAGGAAGTGCCACCGCACCGC
>CAXBRB010000244.1:0-3433 GCA_963977795.1 uncultured Acidimicrobiaceae bacterium | reverse complement strand
GTTTGCCGATCTTGCGGTCTATACGCCGCTGGCGCGGCGGCGGCTGATCACCGCGGTCGTGCTGTCGAGCATGGCGGGACTCGTCGTCGACTCCGTCGTGTTCCTGTGGCTTGCCTTCGGCTCGCTCGACTTCCTCGCGGGGCAGGTGGTCGGCAAGGCGTGGATGGTGCTGCTGTCGATCCCGTTCGTTCTGTACCTGCGCCGGCGCGATGAGCGTCTCGGCCTCATGCCGGCCTGAGAGGTTTCATGTCTCAAGCGTTCGACATTCTCCGCAAGGTCACCACCGCGACCATCACCACGATCTCCTCGTCGGAGTCGATGAAGCGCAGCCGCCGCCGGCGCGCCAGAAGGCGCCCGACCGTGGTCTTGCCGGCGCCCATCATCCCGACCAGCACGATCATCCCGGCAAGCACGACGAGCTCAGCCATCCCGGTCGGACGCCGGTCCGGACGCCGCAGCGGCCGCCGAGGGGGTCTCGCCCAGCGTGGCCAGGTAGCCGTCGAGGTTGCGGCGCACCTCGGCCATCGAGTCGCCGCCGAACTTGCGCAGCGACTCCGACGCCAGCACCAGGGCCATCATGGTCTCGGCCACCACGCCCATGGCCGGCACGGCGGTCACGTCGGTGCGCTCCTTGAACGAGACGGTGGACTCGCCGGTGGCCACGTCGACCGTCTCCAGCGTCGGCCGGTTGAGCGTGGCCAGAGGCTTCATCGACAGGCGGGCCACCACCGGCGCACCGGTGGTCATCCCTCCCTCGATGCCACCGGCCCGGTGGGTGTCGCGGACATAGCCCCCACCCCGGACCTCGCCGTCGGCGTCGCCGGCCGTCCGGATGGCGTCGTGGGCCTCGGAGCCCCGGAGGCCGGCCACTGCGCTCCCGTCGCCGATCTCCACTGCCTTGATGGCCTGGATGCTCATCAGCGCCTGGGCCAGGAGGGCGTCCAGCCGCCGGTCCCAGTGGATGTGGCTGCCCACGCCGACCGGCATGCCGTGCGCCACCACCTCGGCCACCCCGCCCAGCGAGTCGCCCGCCTTGGCGGCGGCCTTGATGGCCGCCACCATCCGTGCCTCGCCCTCGGGATCGAGGCACCGCACCTCGGAGGCGTCGATCCGGGCCAGGTCGGCCGCCGTGGGGAGCGGGCCCGATACCGCCCGCTCCGCTCCCATCTGGACGATGTGGCTGACCACGTCCACACCCAGCTCAGCCAGGACCAGCTTGGCCACCGTCCCTGCAGCGACGCGGGCCGCCGTCTCCCGGGCCGAGGCCCGCTCGAGCACGTCCCGGGCGTCCTCCAGTCCGTACTTGAGCATGCCGGCCAGGTCGGCGTGGCCCGGGCGGGGCGTGGTGAGGACCTTCGAGGGGCGTCCGGGGGCGGGGGACATCTCCTCCTCCCACTTGGGCCACTCGGTGTTGGCGATCTCGATGGCCACCGGGGAGCCGAGGGTGCGGCCGTGGCGGATCCCGCCCAGCAGGGTCACCTCGTCGACCTCGAAGCGCATCCGCGGGCCGCGGCCGAACCCCAGCCGCCGGCGGGCCAGCTCGGCCTGGACGTCCTCGGCGGTGACCCGGAGTCCGGCGGGGACCCCTTCGAGGATCACCACGAGGGCACGGCCGTGGGACTCTCCGGCAGTCAGGAAGCGCAGCATCCCGCAAATCTACCCGGGGCGGACCACCGCCCCGGAGGCCCGGTCGTTCCGGGGCGGCGGGGACGAGCCGCACCCGCCCAGGGGCGTGCTCACACGGTCGTGAAGAGGGCGTGGGCCACCGGGCCGCCCCAGATGACGGCCAGGACGGCGCCGACGGCCAAGGGCGGGCCGAAGGGCACCCGGGTCTTTCGCCCCCCGCCCGATCCCACCATCACCACCACGCCGAGCAGCAGGCCGATCACGAAGCCGGCCAGGAAGCCCAGGTAGGCGTGGAGGAGGCTGAGGTAGCCGAGCCCGACGCCGATGACCCCGGCCAGCCGGACGTCGCCGAAGCCCATCCCCCGAGGCACGAAGAACCAGATGGCGAAGAACAGGCCGAAGGCCACCCCTCCGGCGATGGCGGCACCGGCCAGGTCGTGCCAGGTCCGGTCGGCGGCGCACACCACCACCTGGACGGCGACCATCACCACGAGGCCGGCGTAGATGAGTCGCCGGGGGACGAGGCGGTGGGTCAGATCGGTGACCGAGACGGTCACCAGCATGACCACGAAGGCCCAGTAGGCCATGGCGATCGGATGGAGGCCGAACCGGCCCGAGACCGCACCGCCGAGCACGGCGCAGAGGAGTGCCACGCCGACCGTGCGGGCCGGCGAGCGGCCGATCGGCAGGTAGGGAGTGGGGCGCGGGGCGGCGACCGGGATGCCATCGGGCTCCGGCGCACCGAGCTCCGGCGCTTCAGGCGCAGGTGCTCCCGACTGGGGCGCTCCCGACTGGGGCGCTCCCGACTGGGGGGCTTCCGACCCGGGCGTGCGGCCCCCGCTCCCCTCCTGCGCCGGGAGCTCGCCTGTGCCTTCGAACGCAGCAGCCTCGCTCTGCCCGTGCTGGGCGCGACGCCGTTCGTCCTCGGCACGGCTCCGGTCGGCCAGCCGCTGGCCGGCCGGGTCCAGCACCGCTCCCGCCCCGGCGCAGACGAGGGCACCGACGGCGATCCAGAGGGCCTCCATGCCGTGCACCGTACCGGGTCGGACAGCACAGCCCAGGGCCGACCCGCCCGGGTAGCGTCGCTGGCCGCGGGGCGGGAGTGCCCAAGGGAGCGGGAGGGACGGTCGATGGCAGACGAGCCGGAGGTCACGACGACGACCGGGGCGGCGGGCGGGACCTCGCCTCCGCCCGGGCTTCCGGAGGTCGTCGCCGAGGTCGACGAGGTCGGCCTCAAGGTGGCCGTGGTGCGGGCCGCGCTGGAGCTGGACCTCCTGACGACGGTCTCCCGTGGAGCGGACTCGGTGGCACTGCTGGCCGAACGAGCCGGATGCTCGGTCCGGGGGACGGCCGTGCTCGTGCGGGCCCTGGTGGCCCTCGGCCTCCTGGCCTGGGACCAGGGTCGTCTGGTCTGCACCGACGGTGGCGGCGCCTACCTGAGCCGCGACGGTGCCGCCTACGCCGCCCCCATCTACCTGGGCTGGCTCCGGAACCGGGACCGCCTGGTGGAGGCCGTGCGGACCGGCCTCGGCCCCACGGACCACGCCGCCGACGAGGCCGGCGAGGAGTGGCGGGCCTACGCCGCCCCCGAGCTCGTCCGGTGGCCGAGCGAGGTGCCCGAGATCCAGGCCGTCTTCGCCGACCGGGGCGTCGCCGTGCCCGACGGGGGGTGCGTGCTCGATGTCGGGTGCGGCTCAGGCATCGTGGGCATGGCCCTGGCCCGGGACGTGCCCGGCGCCACGGTGGTCTCCGTCGACCGCCCCGAGGTGCTGGCGGTGGCCGGCGAGCTGGCCGCGGCCATGGGCAT
>CAXBRB010000243.1:0-3445 GCA_963977795.1 uncultured Acidimicrobiaceae bacterium | reverse complement strand
TGTAGCCGTGACTGGAGTTCAGACGTGTGCTCTTCCGATCTGCGTGGCGGCCCTCCCGGCCGCGGCCGTCCGAACCAGCGCCGGCCTCGTCGGCGCCGTCGGAACCTCGAGGAGCTCGAGCCGACGCAGATGACGACGTACGCGCCCTCGACCGCTCCGGTGCCCGAGCACGAGGTCATCGTCGAGCGCGGCTCGACGGCCCGGGACCTCGGTCCCAAGCTGAACCGGTCAGCCGGTGACGTCATCCGCTTCCTCCTGCTGCAGGGGGAGATGGTCACGGCCACCCAGTCGCTGACCGACGACATGATCGAGCTGTTCGCCGCCGAGCTCGGCGCCGACGTCCGCCTGGTGGACCCGGGTGAGGAGCGCGAGGCCGAGCTGCTGGCCAAGTTCTTCGACGACGACGACGACGAGATCGACGAGGCCGAGCTCCGGCAGCGTCCGCCGGTGGTGACCGTCATGGGTCACGTCGACCACGGCAAGACGCTCCTGCTCGACCGGATCCGCTCGGCCAACGTGGTGGCCGGCGAGGCCGGCGGCATCACCCAGCACATCGGCGCCTACCAGGTGGAGTGGCAGGGCCACCCCATCACCTTCATCGACACCCCCGGCCACGAGGCGTTCACGGCCATGCGGGCCCGGGGCGCCGAGGTGACCGACATCGTCATCCTGGTGGTGGCCGCCGACGACGGCGTGATGCCCCAGACCATCGAGGCCATCAACCACGCCAAGGCTGCCGACGTGCCCATCATCGTGGCCGTCAACAAGATCGACCGCGAGGAGGCCGACCCCAACCGGGTCCTCAGCCAGCTGGCCGAGCACGGCCTGGTGCCCGAGGCGTGGGGCGGCGACACCATCGCCGTCGAGGTCTCCGCCCTCGAGCGGCTCGGCCTCGAGGACCTGCTGGAGCAGGTCGTCCTGGTGGCCGAGGTGGAGGAGCTGGAGACCACGCCCGAGGGCCCGGCCCGGGGCGTCGTGCTCGAGGCGGAGCTCGAGATCGGTCGGGGCCCCGTGGCCTCGGTGATCGTCGAGCGGGGGACCCTGCGGGTGGGCGACGCCATCGTGGCCGGCGCCGCCTGGGGCAAGGTCAAGGCCCTGGTGGACGACCACGGCCAGCAGATCAAGGAGGCCCCTCCCTCCACGCCGGTGCAGGTGCTCGGCTTCTCGGAGCCGCCCGAGGCCGGTGACGAGTTCCGGGTGGCCTCCGAGCTGGCCCAGGCCCGCACCATCGGCGAGGCCCGCGCCCACCGCTACCGGGTGGCCGGCCACGTGCCCGCCGCCACCACCGCCCTGGGCGGGGCCAAGCTCGAGGACCTGTTCGAGCAGATCCAGCGGGGCGAGACGGCCACCCTCAACCTGATCCTGAAGGCCGACGTGCGCGGCTCACTGGAGGCTGTCACCGAGAGCCTCCGCAAGCTCGAGCGGGAGGACGTGAAGCTGAGCTTCGTCCACCGCGGGGTAGGGGGGATCACGGAGTCGGACGTGGAGCTGGCCCAGGCGTCCAACGCCACCATCATCGGCTTCAACGTCCGGCCCGACCGGCGCAGCCGCGAGATGGCGGCCAAGCTCGACGTCGAGGTCCGCACCTACGAGATCATCTACAAGCTGCTCGAGGACCTCGAGGCGGCCATGCTGGGCATGCTGGCACCGGTCTTCGAAGAGGTGGTCACCGGCGAGGCCGAGGTCCGCCAGGTCTTCCGGGTCCCCCGGGTCGGTGCCATCGCCGGCTGCTACGTCCGGGACGGCGTCATCACCCGGGGCTCCAAGGTGCGGTTCCTCCGCGAGGGTGTGGTCATCTGGAAGGGGGCCATCAACTCGCTGCGCCGCTTCAAGGAGGACGCCCGGGAGGTCCAGGCCGGCTTCGAGTGCGGCATCGGGCTCTCGGACTACCAGGACCTCAAGGAAGGCGACGTCATCGAGACGTTCGACGAGCGGGAGATCCCCCGGACCTGACCGGCCGCCGCCCGCCCGGGCGGTGGACGGAGGAGGGACGGAGCGGAGGACGAGTGGCACGCCGCAACGACAACCGGGGCACGGCTCCCTATGCCCGCTCCCTCCGCGTCAACCAGGTCCTGCGCCAGGTGGTGGCCGAGGAGCTGGAGCGGCTGGCCGACGCCGACGAGCGCCTGCGCCTGGTCACCGTCACCTCCGTCGACACCGCCCCCGACCTGCGCAAGGCCACCGTCTACCTCAGCACCCTGTCCGAGGAGGCAGCGGCGGCCCTGGAGGACCGCCGGGCCCAGGTGCAGCGGGCGGTGGCCCGTCAGACCCAGCTCAAGCGGACCCCCCAGCTCTCCTTCGTCCAGGATCCCGCGGTGGTGGCCGGCGGTCGGGTCGACGAGGTCCTGCGCCGGCTGCGGGAGGCCGAGGCCGACGGGGACGCCACATGAGCCCGCCGGCCGGCGAGCAGCTCGACGGGCTGGTGGTGGTGGACAAGGAGGCCGGATGGACCTCTCACGACGTGGTGTCCCGGTGCCGGCGCATCTTCGGCCAGAAGCGGGTGGGCCACGCCGGGACGCTGGACCCTGACGCCACCGGGGTCCTGCTGGTCGGGCTCGGCCGGGCCACCCGGCTGATGCGCTTCCTCACGGCCCGGCCCAAGACCTATGAGACCGAGATCGTCCTCGGGGCGTCGACCACCACGCTGGACGCCTCCGGGGAGATCACCAACACCTGGGACATGTCCGAGATCGCCCTGGCCGACGTGCGGGCTGCCGCAGCGGGCCTGACCGGGGAGATCGAGCAGGTCCCGCCCATGGTGTCGGCCGTCAAGGTGGGCGGCCGCCGGTTGCACGCCCTGGCCCGGGAGGGCATCGAGATCGACCGGCCCGCCCGGCCGGTGACCGTCCACCGCTTCGAGGTCTCCCACGGGACCGGGCCGGGGGTGTTCCGGGCCGAGATCGAGTGCTCGTCGGGCACCTACGTCCGGGTGCTGGCCGCCGACCTCGGTGCCGCGCTCGGCGGCGGAGCCCACCTGCGCAACCTGCGTCGGACCCGGATCGGCTCCTTCACCACCGACGACGCCCGCCTGGTCGACGAGCTCACCCCGGCCGTGGTCCTCACCCCGGCTCAGGCCATGCGCGACCTCGACCAGGTGGTGGTGCCGAGCGACGCCCAGCGCCAGATCTCCCGGGGGCTGCCCTTGGACCGGGTGCCCCTCGGGGTGACCGGGGAGGGTCCCTGGGGGCTGGTGGACGAGGCCCACGACCTCCTGGCCGTCTACGAGGCCACCGAGACCGACCGCATCCGTCCCGCCGTCGTGCTGCGGTCGGCGGGCTGACCGGCCTCCGGCGGACCGACGGTAACCTTCGACGCTGTGGAGATCGTGACCACCTCCGGCGCCGCCGCCCCGCCACCCGGGGGATCTGCGGTGACCATCGGCGCCTACGACGGGGTCCACCTGGGCCACCGGGCCCTCCTGGCCGAGCTGCGCCGCCGGGCCCAG
>CAXBRB010000242.1:0-3457 GCA_963977795.1 uncultured Acidimicrobiaceae bacterium | reverse complement strand
GCCACGGCCCGCTCCTGGGCGCCGGTCAGCGGGAAGGGCAGGCCGGCCAGGAAGCGCTCCACCAGGGTGGGGGCGCCGTCGGAGCGGGCCACCACGTGGCGGATGCCCCGGGCGTCCTCTTCGAGGCGCCGCCGGCGCAGCACCAGGGCCAGCTGGAGCCGGAGCAGCTCGTCGAAGGCCAGGCGGCGGCGGGCCGGCTCGGTGGCGGCGGGGTCGGGCGGCCGGTGGATCCTGTCGAAGGCCGGCGTCCGCCCGAGCAGGCCCAGACGGTCCCGGAACGGGGCAGGCAGGGGGTCGGCGAACTCGCCGGCCCGGTCGAGGGCCTCGCCCACCAGGACGGCGATCCGGGCCGAGGTGAGCCCCGACCGCTCCGACAGCGGGTAGACGGGGTAGACCCGCCCGGCCTCGGGGCCGCCACCGTCGTCGTCCTCCTGGCCGGCCGTGGCCAGGACCTCGGCGGTGGGGTTGACCATCTGGAGGCCGCCCCGGTAGGAGCCGACCGGACCGAAGAAGAGGGCGAACGTCCCCACCGGCAGCTGGCGGGCCCGCCAGGGCTGGTTGAAGAAGACCACGGCCAGGCGCCCGTGGCCGTCGGCCACCTCCAGGGAGACCCGGGACGGCGGCCGCCCGCGGCCCCGGCCGCCCCGGGCCGGCGGGGCGCTCACCCGGGTCACCCGGGCCAGGACCGAGACCTTCTCGCCCTCGGGGAGCCGGTCCAGGGTGGCCATCCGGGTGCCGTCGATGTAGCGCCGCGGGTAGTGGGTGACCAGGTCCAGCACGGTGGTGATGCCCAGCTCGCCCAGGTCGGCGGCGACCCGCTCCCCCACCCCGTGGAGCACCGACACCTCGAGAGCGGCCAGCTGCCCCAGGCGTCGGCCGGCGGGCCGGCCGGCCGCCCCGGTGCCCGGACCCTCGGGCGCCGCCGGGGTCACTCGATGGAGAACAGGTAGGGGTAGAGGGGCTGGCCGCCGTGGTGGACCTCGGTCTCCACGTCGGGGCGGGCCTCACCCAGCCACTCGGTGATCCGCCGGGTGTCGGCGGCCCCGGACCCCTCGCCCTCGATGATGGTCACCAGGTCATGGTCCTCGGTGACGAGCGCCTCGAGCAGGGCGCAGGCCGCCCCGGCCAGCGAGTCGGCCACCACCTCGATGCCGTCCCGGGACAGGCCGAGCCAGTCGCCGGCCCGGACCTGGCCGGCGTCGGTGTCCGAGTCGCGCACGGCCCGGGTGACCTCGCCGGGCACCACGCGGCGGGCCGTGGCCTCCATGGCCTCGGCGTTGGCCTTGCCCCCGGCCGCAGGGTCGTAGGCCATCAGGGCGGCGAACCCCTCGGCGATGGTCTCGGTGGGCACCACCCACACCTGCTTGGCGCTCAGCTCGTCGACCCGGTTGGCCACCGGACGGATGTTGCCGTTGTTGGGCAGGACCACCACCTCGTCCGAGGCCAGGCCGTCGACGGCGTCCACCAGCTCGGCGATGGACGGGTTCATCGACTGGCCGCCGGCGATCAGGCGCTGGACGCCGAGGGAGCGGAAGATGCGGCCGATCCCGTCCCCGCTGGCCACGGCCACCACGCTGGTGACCGGCGTCGGCCCGAGCGGGGCCTCGGGGGCGCCGGCCTCGGCCGCCCCGGCGTGCTCACGGACCCAGCGCTCCTCCTCGACCTCTTCCAGGAGGTCGGTGACCCGGATGTTGCGGGGCCGTCCGGCATCCAGGGCGGCCTCGATGGCCGGGCCGACCTCGTCGGTGTGGATGTGGCAGTTCCACAGGCCGTCCCCGCCCACCACGACGATCGAGTCACCCAGGCCGGCCCAGACCTCCTTGAAGGCCGGGACGGTGTCGTCGGGGGCCTCGAGCAGGTACATGACCTCGTAGCGCAGACCGGCCAGGGCGGCGTGCTCGGCATCCCCGGGCTGGGGATCGGTGGACCGCCGCTGGGGGGCGGCCGGCGCCTCGGGAAGCTCGGGGGGCTCGGGCATGGCCCGGCCGTCCAGCACCGAGAGCAGGGCGTCGAAGAAGAGGACGTACCCGGTGCCGCCGGCGTCGACCACCCCGGCCTGGGCCAGCACGGGCAGGAGCTCGGGCGTGCGGGCCAGCGCCTCGGTCGCCCCGGACCGGGCGGCCTCGGCCACCGCCACCAGGGTGGCGTCGCCACCGGCGGCTGCCGCTCCCTCGGCCGCACCCCGGGCCACGGTCAGGATGGTGCCCTCCACGGGCCGCATGACCGCCTCCCGGGCCAGCCGGTCGGCGGTGGCCAGGGCGGCCACCAGCTCGGCGGCCCCGGGCTGGCCGCTCTCGACGTCGAGCCCGTCGGCCAGGCCCCGGAGGAGCTGGGAGAGGATGACCCCGGAGTTGCCCCGGGCCCCCATGAGGGATCCGTGGGTGATGGCCTTGCAGACCTCGGCCAGCGTGGGGGACGAGAGGCCGTCGAGCTCGCCGACCACCGACTCCAGGGTCAGGGCCATGTTGGTCCCGGTGTCCCCGTCGGGCACGGGGTAGACGTTGAGGCGGTTCACCACCTGCTGGTGGCTGCGGAGGCCGTCCCGGAAGGTACCGATCACGCGGCAGAGGAGCACGGGATCGAGCGAGTCCGGGGTGGCCATGGGCAGGATGCTAACCTTTGCCGCTTACCCAGCGGTTCCCTTCGGGGATGTGACGAGGAAGTTCGGAGCGAGATGGCAGCGGTGTGCGAAGTGTGTGGCAAGAAGCCGTCGTTCGGGATGAACCTGAGCCACTCCCACCGTCGCACCAAGCGGCGCTGGAACCCCAACGTGCAGAAGGTGCGGGCCCTGGTGGACGGGACGCCCAAGCGCCTCCACGTCTGCACCTCATGCATCCGGTCGGGCAAGGTCACCAAGCGCCCGGTCCGCAACATCCCGGGCTGACCCCCGCCGCCGGTCCACCGGCGTCCCGTCGTCCCCTGTCTGTCTCGTTGTCGCCCTGCCGTCGCGCCCGTGGCGCGCACGGAGTGCTCCTTCGCTGAGCAGGGCTCGCCCGAACGGGTGATCCGGGGTCAGAAGCGGTGGCGCCACCCGGCAGCCGGGAGCGGCCCGCCGTCGAGTCGGTACGCCCCTGCGGTGCCGGTGCAGCGGCCCACCACCAGCGGCGGCCGCAGGCCGGCCGCGCCGAAGGCCGCAGCCAGACCCCCGGGGTCCGGGGTGGCCACCAGGAGCTCGTAGTCCTCGCCTCCGCCCAGCGCCTCCTCCCGGGTGGCCCCGGCGGCCACCAGGCCCTCGGGGATGACGAGCTCGAGGCCGACACCGGAGGCCTCGGCCAGGTGGACGGCGTCCCCGGCCAGGCCGTCCGAGAGGTCGATGGCTGCCCGGGCCCCGGCCCGGCGGGCCACCCGTCCCTCGGCCAGGCGGGCCACCGGGCGCCGGTGGGCGGCGAGCAGGTCGGCCACCGGTGTGCCTAGATCGGAAGAGCGTCGTGTAGGGAAAGAGTGTAGATCTCGGTGG
>CAXBRB010000241.1:0-3462 GCA_963977795.1 uncultured Acidimicrobiaceae bacterium | reverse complement strand
CCGTCGCCCCGGGCGTCGCCGACCGGGGCAGCGCCCTCGGGCAGCGCATCGGCCGGGGGGCGGGCGGCCAGGCCGTGGTGGAACCACAGGGCGGCCGACCACACCAGCGACGACCCGAGGACGTGGATCCCCACCAGCACGGCGGGCAGGTGGGTGAAGTACTGGGTGTAGCCGACGATCCCCTGGGCCACCATGGCGGCCAGGAGGATGCGGCCCCGGTCCTGGGCGGCGGCCGGGGCGTCCTGGCGCCACAGGGTCCACAGGATGCCCAGCAGCACCGCACCGGTGGCCAGCGCCAGCTCGGCGTGGATCCGGGCCATGTCGGCCAGGGCGATGGGCACCCGCTTGGCGTCGGGGCCGCCGGCGTGGGGGCCGGCCCCGGTGGTGGCCGTCCCGGCGGCCACGGCCAGGGTCAGGAGCACCAGGTAGGCCCGGGCCGCCCACCGGGTGCCGGGCCGCACCAGCGGGGTGCCCCGGCCCGGGCCCTCGGCGGCCCGGAGCACGACCAGGACGGCCACGGAGAGGAGGGCGATGCCGATCATGAAGTGGGTCATGACGACATAGGCGTTGAGGTGGGTGTAGACCACCACGGCCCCGAAGACGGCCTCGGCCAGCACCCCGAGGACCAGCCCGCCCGAGAGCCACCGCAGGTCCCGGCGGGCCGGCCGGCGCACCAGGGAGGCCACCCAGGTGGCCCCGCAGGCCAGGACCAGCACGAAGACCACCATGCGGTTGCCGAACTCGATCACCGGGTGGAGCGAGAGCGGCGGGGTGAGGCGCCGGTGGGCGCAGGTGGGCCAGTCCGGGCACCCGAGGCCCGAGTTGGAGAGCCGCACAGCGGCCCCGGTGGCCACGTTGGCCAGGACGGCCGCCAGGGAGATCCAGGCCAGGACCGAGAAGGCACGGGGGGAGCAGCGGAGGCGGGGCACCGTCCTCCGATGGTACCGGGCCGGGCCGGACCCGGCCCGCCCGGGTCCCGGCCCGCCCCGGAGGGCTAGCATGCGCCCGATGGCCGTGACCGTGGCGGCAGCCCCTCCCCAGCGCACCCTGGTGCAGCGCGTCGGCGCCTATGTGGCGCTGACCAAGCCCCGCATCATCGAGCTCCTGCTCATCACCACCCTGCCCACCATGATCGTGGCCCAGGGCGGGCTCCCGCCGGTCTGGCTCATGGTGGCCACCCTGGTGGGCGGGGCGCTGGCCGCCGGCGGGGCCAACGCCATCAACATGTACGTCGACCGGGACATCGACCGGCTCATGCACCGCACGGCCAAGCGGCCGCTGGTCACCGGGGCGGTCACCCCCCGCAACGCCCTGATCTTCGCCGTCGCCCTCGAGGTGGTGGCCTTCGCCGAGCTGTGGCTCTTCGTGAACCTGCTCTCGGCCGTGCTGGCCGTGTCGGCCACCCTCTTCTACGTCTTCGTCTACACGCTGTGGCTCAAGCGCACGAGCAGCCAGAACATCGTGATCGGCGGGGCGGCGGGCGCGGTGCCGGTCCTGGTGGGCTGGGCCGCCGTGCAGAACACGATCACCTGGGCCCCGGTGGTGCTGTTCGCGGTGATCTTCGTGTGGACCCCGCCGCACTTCTGGGCGCTGGCCTTCAAGTACAAGGACGACTACGCCGCGGCCAACGTGCCCATGCTCCCGGTGGTGGCCACCTTCCGGCGCACCGCCGTCGAGATCCTGGCCTACACGGTGGTCATGGTGGGCCTGACCCTGGTGCTGGCCCCGGTGGCCCACCTGGGGTGGCTGTACCTGGCCACCGCCGGCGTCCTCGGCGCCGGCTTCCTGGCCATGTCCGTCCGCCTCTGGGTCCGGGCCACCCCCAAGGCGTCCATGCAGCTCTTCAGCTACTCCATCACCTACCTGACGCTGCTGTTTGTGGCCATGGCGGCCGATGTGTTCGTCACCCGTTGACCGGCGACGACACCCCCGCACCGGAGCCACCTCCCACCACCCCGGACGTCCCGTCCCACCCCGGCGGTAGCGCCCCGGTGGCCGAGGGCGCCGCGCCGGCAGGCGAGGGTGACGCCGCGGCACCGGAGACGGCACCCCCCGCCGCCCGCCCCGCCGCCTGCGCTCGTTCCTGCTCGGCCTGGTCCTGGCCGCCGTGCTGGCCTTCTTCCTCTTCGTGGTGCTGGGGACCTCGTCGTCGCCGGGCACGCCGGGCAGCGGGCCCGTGGTCGGGGTGGGTGACCCGGCGCCGGGCTTCGTCCTCCCCTCGGTCACCGGGGGGGCGCCCGTGGACCTCCACGCCCTGGGGGTCGACCGCCACCGTCCGGTGGTCCTCAACTTCTTCGCCTCCTGGTGCGCCCCGTGCCGCCAGGAGACGCCGCTGCTGGCCGAGGCGGCCCGCACCGAGGCGGCCCGGGGGTCGTCGGTGCAGTTCGTCGGCGTCGACGGGGCCGACCCGCCGGCCGACGCCGTGCCCTTCATCCAGGGAGCCGGCATCACCTACCCGGTGGGCCGGGACGCCGTGTTCCACGTCACCCAGGCCGTCTACGGCCTGAGCGGGGAGCCCAACACCTTCTACATCGACGCCCACGGGACGGTGGTGGGCCGCACCGTCGGCCCGGTCACCCAGGCGGGACTCGACCGCTGGCTGCGTCGGCTGGGCGGCGCCGGGTCCTGACCCCCGCGCCGCACCTCCGGCCCGGGGCCTACTCCCAGCGGAAGGTGGCGGCCGCGGCCAGCGGGGCGGCCACGGCCCAGACCACCAGGACGGCCCACTCGGACCCGGTGGGCGGACGCCCCCGGCCGAGGGCCAGGTGGAGGGCGTCGGCCAGGGCGGCGGCGGGCAGCACCCGGGACAGGCCGGCCAGCCAGCCGGGCAGCTTGTCGAGCGGCACCAGCATGCCCCCCAGCAGGAGCAGGACCACGAAGAGGGCGTTGACCACGGCCAGGTTGACCAGGGGCTTGAGCAGGCCGGCCAGCAGGAGGCCGATCCCCCCGAAGGCCACCGTGCCGAGCGCCATGGCGGCCACGGCCCAGCCCACGCAGGCCGAGCCCCCCGGCCCGCCGGGGTGCCAGCCCAGCGCCCACCCCACGGCCACCAGGATGGCGGCCTGGACCAGCTCCACCCCGAGGACGGCCAGGATCTTGGCGGCCAGCAGGCGGGGCCGGCCGAGCGGGGTGGTCCCCAGGCGCTTCAGCACGCCGTAGCCGCGCTCGAACCCGGTGCCGATGGAGAGCGCGGTCATGGCGGTGGCCATGACGGCCAGGGCCAGGATGCCCGGCACCAGGAAGTCGACGGGGTGGTGCACCCCGGTGGGCAGCACGTGCACACCGGAGAAGAACACCAGGAACACCACCGGGATCCCCAGCGTCAGGAAGAGGGTCTCCCCGTTGGTGGCGATCATGGTCACCTCGGCCCGGAGCTGGGCGATGAGCGGACGCATCAGGCCACCCCCGCCCCGTCCCGGCCGCCGTCCCTCCGTCGCCGCCCGGCCCCCCGGCGGCCCCGGC
>CAXBRB010000240.1:0-3487 GCA_963977795.1 uncultured Acidimicrobiaceae bacterium | reverse complement strand
AGGCGGGTCGGTACGGGTCGGGGGCGTTGCGGGTCGGGGGCGAGGTCGGGGGCGTTACGGGTCGGTGGGAACGGTAGGCGGTGGCGGGAGCGGGCAGGCCGGCCCGGTCAGGGGGTCCGATCCCGTCGGCGGCGGGCGGCGGCCACCAGGCCGGCGAAGAGGCGGTCGTCGCCCGACTCCTCTGGGTGCCACTGGACACCCACGGCGAAGTCCCGGCCCAGGACCTCGACGGCCTCGATGACGCCATCGGCGCTGCGGGCGGCGACCAGGAGGGAGGTGCCGAGGCGGTCGATGGCCTGGTGATGGCTGCACAGCACCTCGGTGGTCTCGCCCAGCAGCCGGTGCACGATCGTGCCGGGCTCGGTGGTGACCACCACCGGGGCGAACCGGCCGGGCCCGGGTTGGTGGTCGTCGGAGCCGACCAGGTCGGGCACGTGCTGGACGAGGGTTCCGCCCAGGGCCACGTCGAGGACCTGGAGGCCCCGGCAGATGGCCAGCAGCGGGAGGTCCCGCTCGAGGGCCCCCTCCACCAGGGCCAGCTCGAGGTCGTCCCGCCGGTCGTTGCGGCCGCCGTTGCGGGGGTCGTCCTCGGCGCCGTAGCGGTCGGCCCCGACGTCGCCGCCGCCGATGACCACCAGGCCGTCGAGGGCGTCCAGGATGCGGGGGGCCGCTTCGGCGGCCCGAGCCTGGAGATCGGCCCCTCCGGACCCACCGGACCCGGCGGCCAGGGGAGCCAGCAGGACCGGCCAGGCCCCGACGGCAACCACCCGGTCCAGATAGGCGCCCGGGGTGAGGGCGGCGTCCCGGTCCCACGCCCCCCAGCGGGCCGGCTGCCGGTAGGTGGTCACGCCGATCAGCAGGGGGGCCTCGGACATGGCGCCAGTATCCCACCGGCGCGCGCCGGTGGATCCCCCCGTCCGTTGCGATGGGTACAGTCCCCGGCGGGCGGCGCACCCGGCCCCGCCCACGACCGCCGCCCCGGCCGGACCGGGGTGGAGCACAGGAGGACGACGTGGGACGACTCGACGGCAAGGTGGCGGTCATCACCGGGGCGGGGAGCGGCATCGGGCGGGTGGCGGCGTCGCTGTTCGCCGCCGAGGGGGCGTCCGTGGTGGTGGCCGACGTGGTGGCCGACCAGGCCGCGTCGGCGGTGGCCGAGATCGAGGCGGCCGGCGGCCGGGCCACGGCGGTGACCGTCGACGTGTCCGACGAGGCCCAGGTCCAGGCCATGGTCGACACCGCCGTGACCACCTTCGGCGGCCTGCACGTGCTCTTCAACAACGCCGGGATCTTCCCGGACGACGACGGGGGCGTCCTCGACACCCCGCCGGAGACGTGGGCCCGGGTCATGGAGGTCAACCTCAAGGGCGTGTGGCTCGGCTGCCGGGCGGCCGTGCCGGCCATGCTGGCCTCGGGCGGCGGGTCGATCGTGAACGTGGCCTCCTTCGTGGCCCTCATGGGGGCGGCCACCGCGCAGCTGGCCTACACCGCCTCCAAGGGCGGGGTCCTGGCCATGACCCGGGAGCTGGCCGTCGAGTACGCCCGCCAGGGGATCCGGGCCAACTCGCTGTGCCCCGGACCGATCGAGACCCCGCTGCTGGCCGAGCTGCTGGCCGACCCGGCCCGCCGCCAGCGCCGCCTCGTCCACATCCCGATCGGCCGGTTCGGCCGGCCCGAGGAGATCGCCAAGGCCGCCCTGTTCCTGGCCTCCGACGAGTCGTCCTTCGTGACCGGGTCGGCCCTGGTGGTCGACGGGGGCATCACCGCGGCGTACGTGACCCCGGAGTGACCCGGCGGCACCCCGGCCCGGCCGGGCCGCCGTCTCCCACGGCGGGTCCGGGCCGCCGTCTTCCCTAGCCGGGCCGGGCCGACCTGGGCCGTCCGGGTCCACCCAGGGGTGGACGTCGGCGCTCCGGTCGGCAATGGTCTAGCCATGCTGACGCTGGAGACCCTCCCCCACCAGATCACCACCGGCGAGGTCCACACCGTGGTCGTGGCCTTCCCCGACCTCCAGGGACGACCGGTGGGCAAGCGGGTGACCGGGGCGTTCTTCCTGGACCACGTCCAGGCCCACGGCATCGAGGCCTGCGACTACCTCCTGGCCTGCGACGTCGACATGGACCCCCTGCCCGGGTACACCTTCGCCAACTGGGACCAGGGCTACGGCGACCTCCAGGCCGTGATCGACCCGGCCACCATCCGGCCGATCCCCTGGCAGCCGGGCAGCGTCCTCCTCCTCTGCGACCTGCTGACCCTGGAGGGCCAGCCCGTCGAGGTCTCCCCCCGCCAGATCCTCCGGCGCCAGATCGAGCGGGCGGCCGAGCGGGGGTTCGCCGTCAAGTGCGCCACCGAGCTCGAGTTCTACCTCTTCACCGACACCTACGCCTCGGCCGAGGCCAAGCGGTGGCGGAACATGACCACCCACGGCTCGTCCATCGAGGACTACCAGCTCCTCCAGACGTCCCGGGAGGAGTACCTCATCGCCCGGATCCGCAACGAGATGCTGGCTGCCGGCCTCCCCATCGAGTTCTCCAAGGGCGAGGCCGGACCCGGCCAGCACGAGATCAACATCACCTACGGGGGCGCCCTCGAGACGGCCGACCGCCACCTGGTCTTCAAGAACGGGGTGAAGGAGATCGCCGACCAGCACGAGCGGGCGGCCACCTTCATGGCCAAGTGGTCGATGGACGCCGCAGGCTCGTCGTGCCACCTCCACACCAGCCTGTGGGACGCCGCCACCGACACCCCGCTGATGGCCCCGGCCGAGGGGACGACCACCCCGTCGGGCTTCTCGGAGGTCGGGGCGGCGTGGCTGGCCGGCCAGCTCTATGCCGCCGACCAGCTGGCCTGGTGCTTCGCCCCCTACCTCAACTCCTACCGCCGCTACGTGCCCGACTCCTGGGCCCCCACGGCGGTGCTGTGGGGCGAGGACAACCGCACGTGCGGGTTCCGGGCCGTGGGCCACGGGGCCGGCCGGCGGGTGGAGAACCGCATCCCCGGGGCCGACGTGAACCCCTACATCGCCCTGGCCGCGGCCATCGCCGGCGGGCTCTGGGGCATCGACCACGGGCTCGAGCTGGAGCCGGCCTTCACCGGCAACGCCTACCGCACCCCGGGCGTCCCCTCCATCCCCACCACCCTGCCCGAGGCCATCGCCGGCCTGGAGGCCAGCGAGGTGGCCGCCGAGGCCTTCGGGCCCGACGTCCACCACCACCTGGTCAACACCGCCCGCCAGGAGTGGGCCAAGGCCAACGCCGCCGTGACCGACTGGGAGCTGGCCCGGAACTTCGAGCGCATCTGAGCGCCGGGCGCCGGTGCCCGCCGGCGCCCGCAGGGGTAGGATGGGAGACGTGACCGGTGCACGACTGCTCCTTACCTGACAAGCGGACGCCACACGCGTTCGCCTCCGCCCCCTGCGCCTCCGGCCAGGGGGCGTTCTGTTGGCCCCGCACGAACGACCACCGCACCCGACCCCCGCCCCCTACCC
>CAXBRB010000239.1:0-3497 GCA_963977795.1 uncultured Acidimicrobiaceae bacterium | reverse complement strand
CGGCGGCGAGCAGGAGGTCCGCACGGTGGCCGGCGCTGCCGGCACCATCGTGCGCACGGCCTGGGTCAGCGGCGCCCACGGCGCCAACATGGTCAAGACCGTCCTCCGCCTGGCCGACGCCGACCCGTCCGGCACCCTCCGCTTCGTCGACGACCAGATCGGCTGCCCGACCTTCACGGCCGACCTGGCCCGGGCCGTCGTCCGGCTCGGCACCGACCGCCGCCCGGGCACCTTCCACGTGACCAACCAGGGCGAGACCAGCTGGTTCGGCTTCGCCCGGGCCGTCCTGGCCGCCGCCGGCCACGACCCCGAGCGGGTCCAGCCCATCGCCACCGCCGACCTCGATCCGCCCCGGCCGGCGCCCCGGCCGGCCAACTCCCGCCTCGACGGCGCCGCCCTCCGCCTCGCCGGCCTCCCCCTGCTCCCTCCGTGGGAGGACGGGCTGGCCCGCCTGGTCGACGCCCTGACCCCGGCGGCCTGACCCCGGACCCCAGCCCGCCCCGACGGACCCCGACGCACGACAGAGACGCACGACAGAGAGGTATCCGCTCCACCATGGCTCAGACCCCCTCCACCGCTCCGGCCACGGCCACGTCCTCCGACCGCTCGGCGTTCGGGCAGCCCAGCCCCGGTCCGTCCCATGCCGTGGCCGTGATCGGCGTGGGCTACGTGGGCCTCCCGACGGCGGCCACGCTGGCCCACCTGGGCCACCGGGTCACCTGCGGCGACGCCGACCCCACCAAGGTGGCCATGCTCCAGCGGGGCGAGGTCCCCATCGTCGAGGACCACCTGACCGAGCTGGTGGGCGAGGGGCTGGCCTCGGGCAACCTCCGCTTCGTCCTCGGGGCCACCGAGGCCGTCCGGGGGGCGGAGTTCGTCTTCCTCTGCGTGCCCACGCCCCAGGGCGACGACGGGTCGGCCGACCTCTCCTTCGTCGAGGCCGTGGCCGCCGAGATCGGTCCCCACCTCCGCCCGGGGACCGTCATCATCAACAAGTCGACCGTCCCGGTGGGCTCGACCCTGGTGGTCGAGCGGGTCCTCGGCCGCACCGACGTCCAGGTCGTCTCCAACCCCGAGTTCCTCCGCGAGGGGACGGCCGTGCCCGACAGCCTCCACCCCGAGCGCATCGTGGTGGGTGCCGACGACCAGTCCGCCGCCGCCCGGGTGGGCGAGCTCTTCGCCGGGACCCAGGCCCCGCTCCTCATCACGGACGCCGCCACCGCCGAGACCATCAAGTACGCCTCCAACGCCTTCCTGGCCACCAAGCTGAGCTTCGTCAACGCCGTGGCCAGCCTGTGCGAGGCCGTCGGGGCCGACGTGCGTGACGTCATCCTCGGCCTCGGCTACGACAAGCGGATCGGCTTCGAGTACCTCAAGCCCGGTCCGGGCTGGGGCGGCAGCTGCCTGCCCAAGGACACCCGGGCCCTGGTCCACATCGCCGAGCAGGCCGGCTACGACTTCTCCTTCCTGAAGGGGGCCATCGCCACCAACGACGAGCAGTTCGAGCGGGTGGTGGCCAAGGTGCGCACCGCCGTGGGGGCGCCGGCCGAGGCGTCGCCGGGGGACCTGGGCGGGACGGTCATCGCCATCTGGGGGCTGGCCTTCAAGGCCGGCACCGACGACCTCCGGAACTCGCCGGCCGTCGAGATCGCCCAGCGCCTGGCCCGTGACGGTGCCACCGTCCAGGCCTTCGACCCCACCGTGTCCGTCCCCGACGGGGAGGTCTCGACGGTGGTCCGCGGCGCCGAGGCCCCCGAGACGCCGGGGGCCGGCACCCTGCGGGCCTTCGGCGACGCCGTCTCGGCCTGCCAGGGGGCCTCTGCGGTGGTCGTCCTGACCGAGTGGGACCAGTTCCGCTGGCTCGACTTCGGCGCCGTGCGGGAGGCCATGGCCCAGCCCTCCGTGGTCGACGCCCGCAACCTGCTCGACCCGGCCCAGGTGCGGCGGTTCGGCTTCACCTACACCGGGATCGGCCGCCGGTGAGCGGCCGGGTCGTGGTCCTCGGGGGCTCGGGCTTCCTGGGCTCCCACCTCTGCGACCAGCTGCTGGCCCGGGGCGACGAGGTGGTCTGCGTCGACGACCTGTCGACCGGCCGACGGGCCAACGTGGCCCACCTCGAGGGCCGGGCCGACTTCACCTTCGTCGAGGCCGACATCTCCACCGGGATCCCGGTGGACGGACCGGTCACCGCGGTGTGCAACCTGGCCAGCCCGGCCTCGCCGCCCGACTACCTGGCCCTGCCCCTGGCCACCCTGGCCGTGGGCAGCGAGGGCACCCGGTACGGGCTCGAGCTGGCCGGACGCCACGGGGCCCGCTTCCTGCTGGCCTCCACCAGCGAGGTCTACGGCGACCCCGAGGTCCACCCCCAGGCCGAGTCGTACTGGGGCCGGGTCAACCCGGTGGGCCCCCGGAGCGTCTACGACGAGGCCAAGCGCTTTGCCGAGGCCCTCACCATGGCTCACCACCGCACCCTGGGCACCGATGTGGCCATCGTGCGGATCTTCAACACCTACGGGCCCCGCCTGCGCCCCGACGACGGCCGGGTGGTGTCCAACTTCCTGCTCCAGGCCATGCGGGGCGAGCCGCTGACCGTCTACGGCGACGGGAGCCAGACCCGGAGCCTGTGCTACGTGGAGGACGAGGTCCGTGGCCTGCTGGCCCTGCTCGACTCTGCGCTGACCGGTCCGGTCAACATCGGGAACCCGGACGAGTACACCGTCCTCGAGCTGGCCGAGGCCGTGATCGCCCAGCTGGGCTCCTCCTCGGCCATCGAGCACCGTCCCCTGCCCACCGACGACCCGACCCGGCGGCGGCCGGACATCACCGTGGCCCGCACCGAGCTGGGGTGGGAGCCCACCACCAGCCTGGCCGACGGTCTGGCCCGCACCGCCGCCTACCTGGCCGAGGACGCCGGGCTGGGCCCCCGGTCATGAGCGCCGTGGACCCTGTGGACCGGACGTCCGGGCAGGCCCCGGAGTTGGGCGAGAATGGAGGGACCCCGACCGGCGGGGACGGACGAGGAGCACAGGTCGATGGCTGAGCACGACGGGATCGCCGCCCCCCACGAGTACCGCCTGCTCTCGGTCATCGTGCCCGTCTACAACGAGCGGGTCACCGTGGCCGAGGTGATCCGCCGCATCCGGGCCGTCGAGGTGCCGGTGGCCGTCGAGGTCATCGTGGTCGACGACGGCTCCTCCGACGGCACCGACAAGGTCCTGACCGCGCTGGGGGACTCGACCGTGCGGGTCCTGTCCCACCCGACCAACAAGGGCAAGGGCGCCGCCATCCGGACGGGCATGGCCGCCGCCCGGGGTGACCTGCTGCTGATCCAGGACGCCGACCTCGAGTACGACCCCAAGGACTGGCCCCGCCTGCTCGAGCCGATCCTGTCGGGCAAGGCCCGGGTCGTCTACGGCAGCCGCTTCACCGGCGAGCGCATGAACATGCTCCCGCTCCACTGGATCGGCAACCGGTTCCTCTCCCTGGTCACCAACGTC
>CAXBRB010000238.1:0-3499 GCA_963977795.1 uncultured Acidimicrobiaceae bacterium | reverse complement strand
TGGACGCCGCCCTGCTGGCCCACGGCGCCGACCTGTCGGGCCAGGCCGTGGCCGGCTACTACGCCGCCCACCAGGACGCCTTCACCACGGTGTGCATGGGGGTGATCGCCACGGCCAACCAGGCGGACGCCGACACGGTGGTGAACCAGCTGACCAAGGGGGCGGGCTTTGCCGAGGTCGCCCGGGCGTCCTCGGTCGACAAGGCGTCGGGCGCCAAGGGCGGGGACCTGGGGTGCAACTTCACCGAGGCGCGGGTGAAGACCGCCCTCCAGCTGACCTCGCTGACGGTGGGCCAGCCGGTGACCCCCATCCAGACCAGCGTGGGGATCTGGGCCGTCTATCAGGCCACCTCCAGCACCGTGCAGCCGCTGGACTCGGTGCGCCCGCTCATCCAGAGCGAGCTGCTGCGGGGCTCGGCCAACGTCCAGCGGGTCAGCGCCGAGCTGGTGGCCCACGCCAAGACGACGCCGATCGACGTCAACGTGCAGTACGGCACCTGGCACGGGCTCCGGGTCGTCCCTCCGCCGGCCCCCGCTCCCCGGTACCTCGCCCCCTTCACGGCGTCCACCTCAGGTGGCACCGGCGCCGCCACCTCTCCGGCCGCCGGGACCACCGGCGGCTGACCCGGCGGTGGCGCCGGCGCACGCACCGCTCCCGGGCCGTCCCTGCATCGACGTGGTCGGTCTCGGCCCGGCCGGACCCGACCTGGTGACGGCCGGTGCGCTGGCGCTCATCGAGCGGGCACCGGTCGTCATGCTGCGCACCGGCCGCCACCCGTCGGCCTCGGTGGCACCCGACGCCGGCACCTTCGACGACCGCTACGAGGCGGCCGAGACCTTCGAGGAGGTCTACGCCGGCATCGCCGACGCCCTGGTGGACCGGGCCCGGTCCGACGGCCACGTGGTCTACGCCGTCCCAGGGTCGCCCTCGGTGGCCGAGCGCACCGTGGTCCTCCTGGCCGCCCACCCGGCGGTGGCCTCGGGCGAGGTGGACGTGGTGGTCCACCCGGCGGTGTCCTTCCTCGACCTGGCCCTGGCCCGCCTCGGGGTCGACCCGGTGGCCGCCGGGATGCGGCTGGTGGACGGGGAGCGGTTCTCCGTCGAGGCGGCGGGGGAGCGGGGGCCCCTGCTGGTGGCCCAGTGCTGGAGCCGGGACGTCCTGTCGGCCGTGAAGCTGGCCGTGGAGGAGCCGCCGGCGGGCACGGTGACCCTGCTGCACCACCTCGGCCTTCCCGACGAGGTCGTCCGGGAGGTGGCCTGGGAGGACCTCGACCGGTCCCTCGAGCCCGACCACCTGACCTCGCTGTGGATCCCGGCCCTGGCCGCCCCGGTGGCCGGCGAGCTGGTGGCCCTCGACGAGCTGGTCCGCACCCTGCGGGAGCGGTGCCCGTGGGACCAGCGCCAGACCCACGCCTCGCTGGCCCGCCACCTGCTCGAGGAGTCCCACGAGGTCCTGGAGGCCATCGAGGCGGTGGCTGCCGCCGACGCCGCCATGTCGGGTGTCACAGACGGCTCCGTCGGCGTCCCGGCCGCCGACCTGGACGCTGCGGCCGACGCCGTGGCCCATCTGGAGGAGGAGCTGGGCGACCTGTTGTTCCAGGTCTACTTCCACGCCGCCCTGGCCGCCGAGGCCGGCCGGTTCACCCTGGCCGACGTGGCCCGGGGCGTCCACGACAAGCTGGTCTCGCGCCACCCGCACGTCTTCGGCGACGTCACCGCCGAGACGGCCGACGACGTGGCCGCCAACTGGGAGGCCCTCAAGCGGGCCGAGAAGGGCCGGACGTCGGTGACCGAGGGGATCCCGGCGTCGCTCCCGGCTCTGGCCCTGGCGGCCAAGCTCCAGCGCAAGGCGGCCGCCGTGGGCATGGTCCTCCCCAGCCTGGCCGAGGAGGCCGAACGGGTGGCCGGCGGGGTGGCCGGCCTGGCGGCCCGCCCGGTGCCGTCGTCCGGCGACGCCCTCGGGACGGTGGCCGACGGCGAGGGGGCGCCGGCGCCCCTGGCCGCTGAGGTCGGTGCTCTCCTCTTCGACCTGGTGGGGGTGGCCCGGTCCCTCGGGGTGGATCCCGAGACGGCCCTGCTGGCCCGGGCCCGGTCCTACCGGGACGAGATCGACCGCCACGGCTGAGGTACGGCGACCGGCCCGGTCGTCCGGGACAGGATGGGCAGCGGCGACCTCGGGTGAGGTCTGAAGAATCCCCTGGTCGGCGAGGGGGTGGGTGATAGCGTCGGGCAGCCCTCGAGCAGGAGTGTCGGCCCACAGTGAGCGTGATCGAGCAGGTGATCGGACGCGAGGTCCTCGACTCGCGTGGCAACCCGACCGTCGAGGTCGAGGTCGTCCTGGACTCGGGCGCCGAGGGGCGGGCCATCGTGCCTTCCGGGGCCTCCACCGGGACCTTCGAGGCTGTCGAGCTGCGGGACGGCGGAGACCGCTACCGGGGCAAGGGCGTCCAGGGTGCGGTGGCCAACGTCAACGGGGAGATCGCCGAGTTCCTGGAGGGCTTCGACGCCCTGGACCAGCGGGCCGTCGACCAGGCCATGTGCGACGCCGACGGGACGCCCAACAAGGGCCGCCTGGGGGCCAACGCCATCCTCGGGGTGTCGCTGGCCGTCGCCCGGGCCGCCGCCGACGAGCTGGGCCTCCCGCTGTACCGCTACGTCGGGGGCCCCAACGCCCACGTGCTGCCGGTGCCGATGATGAACGTGATCAACGGCGGCGCCCACGCCGACAACTCCATCGACCTGCAGGAGTTCATGATCATGCCGGTCGGCGCGGCCACCTTCGCCGAGGCCCTGCGCTGGGGGGTGGAGACCTACCACGCCCTGGCCGGCGTGCTCCACGACCGTGGGCTGTCCACCGGCGTGGGGGACGAGGGCGGCTTCGCCCCGAACCTGGCCTCCAACGAGGATGCCGTGCGCATCCTGGTCGAGGCCATCGAGGCGGCCGGCCGGATCCCCGGCGACGAGATCGCCATCGCCATGGACCCCGCCACCAGCGAGCTCTACTCGGACGGCGCCTACGTGCTGGCCGGCGAGGGGCGCACGCTCTCGCCCGACGAGATGGTCCAGTACTGGGTCGACCTGGTCGGCCGCTATCCGATCGTCTCCATCGAGGACGGGATGGCCGAGGAGGACTGGGACGGCTGGGCCGCCCTGACCGCCGCGGTCGGCGGACGGGTGCAGCTGGTCGGTGACGACCTGTTCGTGACCAACGAGGAGCGGCTGCGCCGGGGGATCGATGCCGCCACGGCGAACGCCATCCTCATCAAGGTCAACCAGATCGGCTCGCTGACCGAGACCCTCGACACGATGGCCCGGGCCACCCGGTCCTCGTATGCCAACGTGATGTCGCATCGCTCGGGCGAGACCGAGGACACCACCATCGCCGACCTGGCCGTGGCCACCAACTGCGGCCAGATCAAGACCGGCGCACCGAGATCGGAAGAGCGTCGTGTAGGGAAAGAGTGTAGATCTCGGTGGTCGCCGTATCATTAAAAAAAAAA
>CAXBRB010000237.1:0-3512 GCA_963977795.1 uncultured Acidimicrobiaceae bacterium | reverse complement strand
CCGACCGGCGGTGGGCGCCGCCGGCCACCCAGGCCCACGACTGGACCGCGTCGGCCCGGGACGCCCTGGACCGGCTCGACGGGGCGGCTGCTCATCGCCCGGCGGCGGGGGTGGCGCGATGAGCGCCGCCGCGGCCCCCCGGCGCCTGGTGGTCAACGCCGACGACTTCGGCCGGAGCCCGGGGATCAACCGGGGGGTGATGGCCGCCCACAGCGACGGGATCGTGACCAGCGCCAGCCTGATGGTGCGCTGGCCGGCGGCGGCCGATGCCGCCCGGTGGGCCCGCACCACGCCGTCGCTCGGTCTCGGCCTCCACCTCGACCTGGCCGAGTGGGTCCACGACGGCAGCGCCTGGGTGGCCGCCTACGAGGTGGTGCCCGATGACGACCCGGTGGCCGTGGCCGATGAGCTGTGGCGCCAGGTGGAGCGCTTCGACCAGCTGGTCGGGGCCGTGCCCACCCACGTCGACTCCCACCAGCACGTCCACCGCAGCCCCGGGGCACATGAGGCCGTGGCCGGGGTCTGCGCCGAGCTGGGCGTGCCGCTGCGCATGGAGGACCCGGCCATCGCCCACTGCGGGGCCTTCTACGGACAGACCGCCACCGGGGAGCCCCTGCACGAGGCCGTGCAGCCCGAGGCCCTGGTGGCGCTGCTCGAGGGGCTGGCCCCGGGGGTGACCGAGCTGCTGTGCCACCCCGGCCTCAGCGACGAGAGCGGCTCGGTCTACGGCCCCGAGCGCGACCTCGAGGTGGCCGCCCTGTGCCATCCGGCCGTGCGCCGGGCCGTCGACGACGTTGGCATCGAGCTGGTCACCTTCGCCGACCTGGCCCGGCCGGCGTCCCCCGGGGCCGCACCGGCCCTGGCCGGCTGACGTCCCGGACGTCCTGACGTCTCCGGTCGGACCGCTCAGGCCCCGTTCTGGGCCACCACGGCGGGGACGAAGCCGGCGGTCTGGACAGCGTCGGTCACCACCACGTTGAGCTTGTGGCCCCATCCGGCCACCACCTGGTTGCGGCCGAAGGCGGTCTCCCACAGGCCGGCCTCCCACGCCGGCTGGGTGGCCGGGGGCGCTCCCGGGCCCGGGGGGATGAGGCCGGCGAACGACCGGAAGATGTCGAGCTCGGCGCTCAGATCGCTGCTGCTCAGGCTGTAGATGAGCTGGGCCTGGAAGAGCCCGGTCCCGGCCATGGCCCCGAGCGGCGGGTGGAGCGTGGTGGGGTAGGCGGCCAGCGCCCGGTTGGCGGCGTCGAAGCCGGCGGCCGACGACGGCGCCACCGTCGAGGCCCACGCATACCGCTCGGGCACCGACGGCACCGGGTGGGGCCCGCTCGACGTCCCGGGGTCGGTGGTGAAGGTGGCGTGGACGCCGACCCGCCCGGTCAGGACGGACGGCTGGCGGACCGACGAGGGCAGCAGCACCACGACGTTGCGCCCCCCCTGCCCGGTGATCCCGCCCAGGGTGGCCGTGGACACCGGCCGGCCTCGGAGGGGGTCGTAGGAGACGGGGGCCAGCGGGGCGAAGTCGGCCCACAGGGCCCGCTCGTCGGCCTGGGTCGGGTGGTTGTCGTAGCAGAGGTGCTGGACGTCGGCGAGCACGACCTCGGTGGGGTGGGCCCGGGCCCAGGTGGCCACCTGGGCCAGGTCGGTGGCCAGGGGGTGGGTGGAGAAGAGGGTGTGGACCAGGCGCCACCCGGTGGCCGTGCTCCCCGTCCAGGCGATGCGCAGGTCGAGGTAGCGCACCCCGGCGTCGAGCTGGCCGGCCAGGTCGAGGGTCTGGGTCTGGGACCACCGCTGCACCAGGGAGGGGGCCGAGGCGAAGGCCGGGCTGTAGTTGGTGCAGTCCGAGCCGTCCTGGGTGTCGAAGGCGCCGAGGTCGAGCGCCGACGTGCCGGCGTCGTGGGCGCCGGGGAGCGCGGTGGCCGTGAGCATCCGGGAGGCGAAGCCCGGGGTGGCGGCCCTGATGCACCCCATCCACCGGTCGGGATGGTCGGTGGCGCACGCCGTGGCTGCGGCGACGGTCGGCCGGGAGGCCGCCGGGGTGGCCGTCGGGGTGGCCGTCGGGCGGGAGGCCGCCGGGCCAGTCGTCGTGGTCGGGCCCGACGTGGAGTCCGACGAGCAGGCGGCGGTCAGGACGAGGAGCAGGCCGGTCCCGAGGACGAGCCGGCCGAGGGCACGGTGGGAGGTGGGCACCCCCGCATCCTCCCGCGCCACGCACAGGCGTGGCGGGACCAGCAGGCCGGCGCCGAACGCACCGGCACGGCTGATGTCACACCCCCGGCCTACCCTCCGCCAGCATGGGACAGGACCCGGCCCGCCCGACACCCCTCCTCGACGCCCTCCGGGCCGTCTCGTTCGTGGTGGCCATGGGCGTCTTCCTGGTCGTGCTCGGTGCGCTGGTCCTCGCCCTGGTGGCCCGGAAGTGGGCGGCGGTCAGCGTCCTGCTGCTGCTGGCCGGCATCACCTGCCCGAACTTCGCCAAGGCGGCCCGGCGGCGCCGAGCCGAGGCCGAGCGGCAGGCCGAGGGCGGCTGAGCGCCGCCGGTCGGCTCAGCAGACCGGGACGATGGTGTAGCCGGCCGCCCGGATGCCGTCGATGATGGCGGGCAGTGCGGCCACCGTCTGGGACCGGTTCCCCCCGCCGTCGTGCATGCCGATGATGGCGCCGGGGTGGAGGGCCGAGAGGACCCGCTGGACGATGGCACCGGTCCCCGGTTGGAGGTAGTCCGACGGGTTGACGTCCCACAGGAGGTTGGCCATGCCGAGCTGGCCGATCCGGGTGGTCACCGTGCCGTTGGACGACCCGTAGGGCGGGCGGGTGCAGGCCACACGACGGTGGGTGATGCCGGCGATGACGTCTGCCGTGTGGCCGACTTCGAACGGCCATCCCGACGGGGCCAGGCCGGTCAGGTCGACGTGGTCCCACGTGTGGTCCGTCACCGGCATGCCGTCAGCTGCCTCGGCCGAGACGATCGCCGGGTACTGGGCCACCAGGTAGCCGACGTCCTGGAAGCTGGCCACGGCGTGGCGGCCGGTGAGGACCTGGAGGATCTGGGGGGTGTAGACGGGACTCGGCCCGTCGTCGAAGGTCAGGGCGACCACCCGGGCGCCGGGCCCGTAGGGGGAGCCCGGAGCGGAGTCGAGGTTGTAGACAGCCGAGCCGGGGACGGTCCAGTTGACCGGCCCCGGGGGCGGGGGTGGAGGCGGAGGCGGGAGGACCGGGAGGATCCAGTAGCCCGACCCGTCGGGCACCGCGGTGACGGCGCCGGCCACGGTGGCGTGCAGCGTGCCGGCGGCCGAGCCGAAGAACGGAGCGCTCCCGAAGGCGAAGATCCCGCCGTCGGCCGCCACCAGCCAGTAGCCGTGCCCGTCGGCGGTCGCCGCCATGCCCCGCATCGGTGCCACCAGGTGCATGGCCCCCGTCGACCCGAAGAACGGGGCGCTCCCGAAGGCGAAGATCCCGCCGTCGGCCGCCACCAGCCAGTAGCCGTGCCCGTCGGCGGTCGCCGCCATGCC
>CAXBRB010000236.1:0-3518 GCA_963977795.1 uncultured Acidimicrobiaceae bacterium | reverse complement strand
ACGGCATACGAGATGTAGCCGTGACTGGAGTTCAGACGTGTGCTCTTCCGATCTGGGCTCGACGGGCGCGCTCACCGGTCCACCTCCCCCATGACCGGGTCCACCGAGGAGCAGGCCACCACGGCGTCGGCCACCAGGCCGCCGCGCAGCATCAGCGGGAGGGCCTGGAGGTTGACGAAGCTCGGCCCCCGGATGTGCATCCGGAAGGGCTTGGGGCCGCCGTCGGACACCAGGTAGCAGCCGAGCTCGCCACGGGGCGACTCCACGGCCACGTAGACCTCGCCCTCGGGGACGCGGAAGCCCTCGGTGAAGGTCTTGAAGTGGTGGATCAGGGCTTCCATCGACTCGTCGATGCGGCCCCGTGGGGGCGGGGTGACCTTCTTGTCCTGGACCCGGTAGTCGCCGGCCGGCATCTTCTCGACGATCTGACGGATGATGCGGATGGACTCGCGGATCTCGTTGAGGCGGATCGAGTACCGGTCGAAATTGTCGCCGTAGGTGCCGACGATGACGTCGAAGTCGACCTCGTCGTAGCGGAGGTAGGGCTGGGCCCGGCGCAGGTCCCAGGGGACGCCGGTCGAGCGCAGCAGCGGGCCGGTGAGCGACAGGGCCAGGGCCTCCTCGGCCGAGAGGGTCCCGATGCCCTCCTGGCGCTGGCGGAAGATGGGCTGGCCGGTGAGGAGCTCGTCATACTCGTCGAGCCGGTCGAGGACCGTGTCGCAGATGACGGTGACGTCGTCCTCCCACCCGTCGGGCAGGTCGGCGGCGGTCCCGCCGGGCCGGATGAAGTTGTGGTTCATCCGCAGGCCGGTGGTCTTCTCGAAGAAGGCCAGGATCATCTCGCGCTCGCGGAAGCCGTAGATCATCATGGAGGTCGAGGCCACGTCCATGCCGTTGGTGGCCATCCACATGAGGTGCGACGACACCCGGTTGAGCTCGGCCATGAGCATCCGGATCCAGTCCGACCGGGGCGGGAGCTCCACACCCAGCAGGGCCTCCACGGCCAGCGAGAAGACCAGCTCGTTGTGGAGTGGCGAGAGGTAGTCCATCCGGGTCACGTTGGTGGCGCCCTGGACGTAGGTGAGCTCCTCGGCCGTCTTCTCCATCCCGGTGTGGAGGTAGCCGATGACCGGCTTGGTGCGCAGCACCGTCTCGCCGTCGAGCTCCAGCATGAGGCGGAGCACCCCGTGGGTGGAGGGGTGCTGGGGCCCCATGTTGATGATCATGGTCTCGTCGTCGGTCTGCTCGACGTCGATGTCGGACGGGTCCACGGCCACGCCCTCGGGCAGCCGCAGGACCGCCCCCACCTCACGGCGCAGCTCGTCGGCCGGGGTGGCGTGGCGGCGGGCCAGCTCCTGGGGGCCCTCCGAGGTCTCGATGACCAGGGTCGGCGCCACCGGGGGCACCACGTCGGTGAACTCGTCGTCGGCGGGGGCCTCGGCCCCGGCCTGGGGAACGGCGTCGGTCATCGGGGGCCCGGCGCTCCCTTGAACTGCACGGGCACCCGGCCCACGCCGAAGTCCTTGCGCAGCGGGTGGCCCTCCCAGTCCTCGGGCAGGAGGATGCGGGTCATGTCGGGATGGCCGGTGAACACCACGCCCAGGAGGTCGAAGGCCTCGCGCTCCATGGCCTCGGTGCCCGGGTAGACGTCGAAGAGGGAGTCGACCACGGCATCGGCCGCCGGCACCTGGACCCGGATGCGGACCCGGCGGACCTGGCTGAGCGAGAGCAGGTTGACCACGACCTCGAAGCGCTCGGCGGCCACGCCGTCGGGCAGGCGGCGGCCGGGGTGGCTGAGGTAGTCCACCGCGCAGAGGTCGGCGCACGTCTCGAAGCCGTCGTCCCGGTAGGACCGCACGACGGCCAGGTACTGCTCCCGGGTGGGGAAGACCACCTCGTGGGTGGACGCGCCCCGGGTCGGCGCAGCGACGGCCCGGCCGGCCGGGACGTCGACGGTCACCGGGGCTTCCCGACGCTGCGGGCGATGATCGGGTTGCGCTTGGGCGTGCCCAGGTGCACGGCGTCGGGACGCTCGGGGGTCCACCCGTCGGCCCGCTCCGCCTCGTGGTCGTGGGCGTCCGACGTGCTGCCGCCCTCGGCCGAGGCCAGCCCGGCGGTGTCGGGGCGGCCGGCGAGGTCGGGGACGGGACGGCGGGTGATGCCGTCGGCCCGCACCTTCTCGTGGAGGGTGAGGATGGCGTGCATCAGGGTCTCGGGCGTGGGCGGGCACCCCGGGGCGTACACGTCGACGGGCACGATCTGGTCGACGCCCTGGACGATGGCGTAGTTGTTGAACATGCCGCCAGAGCTGGCGCACACGCCCATGGAGAGGACCCACTTGGGCTCCATCATCTGGTCGTAGACCTGCCGGAGGACCGGCGCCATCTTCTGGGACACCCGGCCGGCCACGATCATCAGGTCGGCCTGGCGGGGCGAGGCCCGGAAGACCTCCATGCCGAAGCGGGCCAGGTCGAAGTCGGCGGCGCCCACCGACATCATCTCGATGGCGCAGCAGGCCAGGCCGAAGGTGGCCGGCCACATCGAGTAGGTCCGGGCCCAGTTGACCAGGTCCTCCAGGCGGCCGGTCAGGAAATTGTGCTGCAGGTCTTCGAGTCCCATGGATGCAGGTCGGTGGTCAGGCGGCCCGGCCCGGGCCGGCCGGAGCGGCGGGGTCGGGAGCGGGCGGGGCGGCAGCCGGCCCGGCACCGATGCGGGCGATGGTCGACGACGAGGTCCGGGTCGGCATCGCCGTGAGCAGGCGCTTGGAGGGGCCCCAGCTCAGGGCCCCGTTGCCGACCAGGAAGAGGAAGGCCACGAAGACCACGGCGGCGAAGACGATGACCTCGACCAACCCGAAGGCCCGGAGCTGGCGGAAGATCACCGCCCACGGGTAGAGGAACACCACCTCGATGTCGAAGATGATGAAGATCATGGCCACCAGGTAGAAGCGCACCGGGAATCGGGTGGGCGGGTCGATCCCGGGCACGATCCCGCACTCGTAGGGGGCGGTCTTGGCCGCGGTGGGCCGCTTCTTCGGGGCCAGCAGGGCGGAGGCCACGAAGGAGAGCGAGGCGAAGAGGAACGCCAGGACGATGAGGATCAGGATGGGCAAGTAGTCGGCCACAGCACCCGAGTTTCTACCACGGCCCCTTCCGGACCAGCACATCCGCGAGCAGCCCGACGCCGGCTCCGGGGACGGCCGGTCCGGAGCATGGCGGCACGCGAAATGCGACGCGGCAGCCGCCCGGGAGCCGGAGCGCCGGGCGGGTGGCACGCCATCGGGACGGCACCCGTAGCATTGGTGCGTGACCGCTCTGAAGACCGACGCCGCCACCACCTCCCCTGCCGCCGACGGCCACGTCCACGACGTGCTCGTCATCGGCGGCGGCCCCGCCGGCTCCTCGTGCGCCTACTGGCTGGCCGAGGCCGGCTGGGACGTGGCCCTGGTGGAGAAGAAGACCTTCCCCCGGGTCAAGACGTGCGGCGACGGCCTGACCCCCCGCTCGGTGCACGTCTTG
>CAXBRB010000235.1:0-3534 GCA_963977795.1 uncultured Acidimicrobiaceae bacterium | reverse complement strand
AGCCGCAACACCCCCTACGCCGGCCGCACCCTCACCGGCCGTGTGCGCCACACCGTCCTGGCCGGCGAGCCGGTCGTCGTCGATGCGGAGGCCCAGCGATGACCCGACGAGCCGGAGCCGCCCCCCGGGCGCTGGCCCACCTGGTGCTGGCCGACGGCACCGTCTTCGAGGGCGAGGACGCCGGGGCGGCGCCCGAGGGCGGGATCGCCACCGGGGAGGCGGTGTTCAACACCGTCCTGTCCGGCTACCAGGAGGTGATCACCGACCCGTCGTACGCCGGGCAGGTCATCGCCTTCACCTACCCCCACATCGGCAACTACGGCGTGAACCCGACCGACGACGAGGCGCCGCGGCCCCACTGCCGGGGGGTGGTCGTGCGCGACCTGGCCGAGCGGCCGTCCAGCTGGCGGTCCGCCGGGGACCTCGAGACCTACCTGGTGGCCCATGGGATCCCGGCCATCACCGGGGTCGACACCCGGCGGCTCACCCGCCACCTGCGCAGCCACGGCTCGGTGCCCTGCGCCTTCGGCACCGCGCCGGTGGCCGACCTGGCCGAGGCGGCCCGCACCGCGCCCTCCACCGACGGGCAGGACCTGGTCTCCACGGTCACCACCCCCGAGATCGTGGTCCGGGGCGAGGGCCCCTACCGGGTGGTGGCCTACGACTTCGGCATCAAGGAGGCCATGCTCCGCCTGCTGGGCGAGATGGCCACGGTCACCGTGGTGCCCGCCTGGACCCCGGCCGACGCCGTCCTCGACCTGGCCCCCGACGGCATCTTCCTCTCCAACGGCCCCGGCGACCCGGCGGCCCTGCCCGGCATCGCCGCCGAGGTCCGCCGACTGGCCGAGGCGGGGACGGTGCCCATCTTCGGCATCTGCCTGGGCCACCAGATCCTGGCCACCGCCCTCGGGGCCACCACCTACAAGCTGCCCTTCGGCCACCACGGGGGGAACCACCCGGTCCGCCGCACGGCCACCGGCGCCGTGGAGATCACCTCCCAGAACCACAACTACGCCGTGGCCGCCGACTCCCTGGGGGCGTCCGAGGTGACCCACGTCAACCTCAACGACGGGGTGATCGAGGGCCTGGCGGCCACCGGCACGCCGGCCTTCAGCGTCCAGTACCACCCCGAGGCGGGCCCCGGGCCGCACGACGCCCGCTACCTGTTCGAGGAGTTCCGCATGCGCATGGATGCCACCGGCGCCCGCCCGGGAGGAAGCCGCTGATGCCTCGGCGCACCGATCTCGAGTCGATCCTGGTCATCGGGTCGGGGCCGATCGTCATCGGCCAGGCCTGCGAGTTCGACTACTCGGGCACCCAGGCCTGCCGGGTGCTGGCCGAGGAGGGCTTCCGGGTGGTGCTGGCCAACTCCAACCCGGCCACGATCATGACCGACCCGGGCATGGCCGACCGGACCTACGTGGAGCCGCTCGACCCTGACGTGCTGGCCGCCATCATCGAGCGGGAGCGCCCCGACGCCCTCCTGCCCACCCTGGGCGGCCAGACCGCCCTCAACCTGACCATGGCCCTCTCGGAGCGGGGCGTCCTGGAGGCCGCCGGCGTGGAGGTCATCGGCGCCAACCCCGAGGCCATCGCCACCGCCGAGGACCGGGAGCGGTTCAAGGCGGCCATGGAGGAGATCGGCCTGTCGGTCCCGCCGTCGGACTTCGCCCACTCGCTGGAGGAGGCCATGGCCATCGGCGAGGCCATCGGCTTCCCCATCATGGTGCGGCCCAGCTACATCCTGGGCGGGGCCGGCACCGGGATCGCCCACGACACCGCCACGCTCCGCCGCCTGGTCACCGAGGGCCTCGACGCCTCGCCCATCACCGAGGTCCTGGTCGAGCGGTCCATCGCCGGCCAGAAGGAGTACGAGCTCGAGGTGATGCGGGACCACGCCGACAACTGCGTGGTCATCTGCTCGATCGAGAACCTCGACCCGATGGGCGTCCACACCGGCGACTCCATCACGGTGGCCCCGGCCCAGACCCTCACCGACGTGGAGTACCAGGAGATGCGCGACGCCGCCTTCGCCTGCATCCGCCGGGTGGGCGTGGAGACCGGTGGGTCCAACGTCCAGTTCGCCGTGGACCCCCGCACCGGCCACCAGACGGTCATCGAGATGAACCCCCGGGTGTCGCGCTCCTCGGCGCTGGCCTCCAAGGCCACCGGCTTCCCCATCGCCAAGATCGCCGCCCGCCTGGCCGTGGGCTACCGCCTCGACGAGATCACCAACGACATCACCGGGGCCACCCCGGCCTCCTTCGAGCCGGTCATCGACTACGTGGTCACCAAGATCCCCCGGTGGGCCTTCGAGAAGCTGCCCGGCGCGGCCCCGGTGCTGGGGACCCGCATGCAGTCGGTGGGCGAGGTCATGGGGATCGGGCGCACCTTCCCGGAGTCGCTCCAGAAGGCCATCCGCTCCCTGGAGCAGGGGCGGGCCGGCCTGAACGCCGACCCGGCCGAGGCCGCCTTCGATCCCCGGAGCACCGAGGACCTCCTGGACGCGGTGGCCGTGGCCACCCCCGAGCGCCTGTTCGAGCTCGAGGCGCTGCTGCGCCGCGGGGTGGGCGTGGCCGACCTGGCCTCGGCCACCGGGATCGACCCGTGGTTCCTGGACGAGCTGGCCGCCATCACCGATGCCCGGATGGCCCTCGAGCTCCGGTCCACCCTCGGGGTGACGGCCGGGGACCTCGAGGCCCGGGAGTGGCGCCGTCTCAAGCGCCTCGGCTTCAGCGACGTCCAGGTCGCCCACGTGCTCGGGGTCCCCGTCGACGAGATCCGGGCCGCCCGCACGGCCGCCGGGGCCACGGCCACGTTCAAGACCGTCGACACCTGCGCCGCCGAGTTCGCCGCCGACACCCCGTACCACTACTCGACCTACGAGGAGGAGGACGAGGTGGCCTCCTCGGGCCGGCCCCGGGTGATCATCCTCGGCTCGGGCCCCAACCGGATCGGCCAGGGCATCGAGTTCGACTACTGCTGCGTGCACGCCTCGATGGCGCTCCGGGAGGCCGGCTTCGAGACGATCATGCTCAACTGCAACCCCGAGACGGTCTCCACCGACTACGACACCTCGGACCGCCTCTACTTCGAGCCCCTCACCCCCGAGGACCTGGCCAACGTCATCGCCTCCGAGCAGGCCGCCTCCGTCGACGGGGGCCGGCTGGTCGGGGTCATCGTCTCCCTGGGCGGCCAGACCCCCCTGAAGCTGGCCGGGGGCATCGATCCCTCCCTGGTCCTGGGCACGTCGCCGTCGGCCATCGACCTGGCCGAGGACCGGGAGCGGTGGAACGAGCTCTGCGTCCGCCTGGACATCCCCCAGCCCCCCGGCGGCACCGCGGTGACCGCCGAGGAGGCCGTCACCACGGCCCAGCGGGTCGGCTACCCGGTCCTGGTCCGCCCCTCCTACGTCCTGGGCGGCAAGGGAATGAGAATCGTCCATAGCGAGGCGATGCTGCGCCAGTGGATCGAAGAGGCGCTGCAGGTGAGCGACGCGCACCCGGTGCTGATCGATCGCTTCCTCGATCGCGC
>CAXBRB010000234.1:0-3563 GCA_963977795.1 uncultured Acidimicrobiaceae bacterium | reverse complement strand
AGCGCTCGAACTGCAGTGGCCTCGCAGATGAGGGCGGTGCGGAGCCGCGATTCGTGGAGTGCCCGGGCAGACGCAACCTCTGCTGCCAACTGTGGGTGATGCGACGCCGCGTCGCTCAACAGCTCGCACCACACCCCCGACAGGTGCTGCCCCGAAGCCCAACGGCCGAGCTGACGCAGTCGGTCGGGGTCATCGTCGATCGTGTCGAGTCCGAGCACCGCCGCCGGTTCAGCGACGGCGCCCGACGAGGGCAACCCGGCACGGAGCACGGCCCGCTGGACGGGCGTCAACACCGGCGCCACCACGCCGTTCACCCTTGACGACCCCGAGCACCCCGGCCAGGACATCGTCTACGTGGCCCTCAAGGATCGTGCGTTCGCGGTGCGCACCGACGGCACCATCGTGTGGGACGTCCCCACGGGACTCGCGCTGACGGGCAACGGCAACCGCGACTCCACCACCGGTGCGAACTACCTGCCCCAGCGCGACGCGGTGGTGGGGCTGACCACTTCCGGCGAAATGTACCTGCTGGATCGCGCGACCGGAGCGCAGCTGCTGGCCCAGCCCCTCTCGCTGCCCGGCACGCTGAGCCCCCTCGGCCCGGGCCTGGGCCTTGGCTGCCCGTGCGGCGGCACGGGCCTGCTGGCGCGCCTGGGCGTCAGCCGCAGTCACCGCCGACGGCGCCGCAGGCGGCGCGGTGGCCGGAGGGATCGACCGGGCAGCGATCATGGTCAGCGGGACGACGCAGAGGGCGGTCAGGAACACCACCAGGAAGACCCGACGGAGCCAGAGGGGCAGCCCTGTCGGGGCAGGCGGCGGCGGCTCGGTGCGCACCCAGCGCCGTCGGTCCGGGCCGATGTAGCTGGGGGCGATGACCAGGGAGGGATCGTGCAGGTCGGCCAGCCACTCGTCGGGGACGACGACCTCGATCTCGTCGGGACGCACCGTCACCGACCGGCCGGAGCCGGCGGAGACCAGCGCCGCAGGGCGTCCGGCAGGGACCAGCGCCGCCGAGCGTCCGGCGGGGACCCGGTCGGCGACGTCGGCACGCACGCCGAGGAGCTCGGCCACGTCGATCGCCTGGTTGCGGGTCCGGGTGCTCATGTCCCCGGGATCGGCGGGGCGGGTTCCTATCTGAAGTTGCAGGATGGCAGCGAGGGCACGCGCCCGGCCGGGAGCGGCCGGGAACGGCGATCCGGCGACCGACGACGCCGTCCGGCGAGCGGCCGGGCAGCCTCAGACGTCGAGGCCCAGGGACCGGTAGACGTCGGCAGTCTCCCGGGCGGCCCGCTCCCATGACAGGCGGGCCACCGCCTGCAGGCCGTCGGCGGCCAGCTGGGCCCGCCGCTCCCCGTCGGCCAGCAGCTCCACGAGGAGTCCGGCCAGGCCGTCCGCATCCCGTGGCGTGAAGGTGGCGGCGCCGGCGCCGACCACCTCGGCCACGGCGGGGACCGGCGTGGTCACCACGGCAGCGCCACAGGCCATGGCCTCGATGGGCGGCAGCCCGAACCCTTCATACGGGGAGGCGTAGCCGACCAAGGTGGCCGCCCCGTAGAGGGCGGGCAGGTCGGCGGCGGGGACGTAGCCGATGGCCGTCGCCCCCTCGGGGGGCCGGCTCGACCAGAGCGACGCCCCGCCGAGCACAAGGGGCACCCCGGCCCGGCGGCAGGCGTCGGCCAGCGTCGCCAGGTCCTTGCGCGGCTCGATGCTCCCGACGTGGAGCACGAAGCGCTCGGGGAGGCGGTAGGTCGCCCGCACACGGGCGACCTCGTCCGGGGTGGCCGGCACCATCCCCGGCGCCGGCGCCTCGTGGACCACCACCGCCTCCCGGCCCGTGTGCCGACGGACCCGATCGGCGGTGAAGGCCGACACGGCCACGATGGCATCGGCCCGACGGAGGGACGAGGCCACCAGGAGGCGCTCGCCGACGGCGCGCCGCCGGGGGAAGGCCCAGGGGACATCGAAGACGGCGAGATCGTGGACGGTCGCCACCCGGGGCGCCGCGGACCGGAGCGGCAGGTCCACATCGAGCCCGTGGACCAGGTCGGCAGGCCCGAACCCGTGCAGACCGGCGAGGGCCCGGCGAACGCCGGCGGACTCGGCCCGCACGAGCGGCACGACCGCCTCGGGCAGCCGGGCCGCCGCTGCCGGGCGGACGGCGGCGACCAGCTCGGCGTCGACCTCGGCGGCCAGAGGTCCCAGCAACGCCCCGATGTAGGTGCTGACCCCGCCGCCCCGGGGGTCCAGCGGGAGGGCGTTGACGACCACGCGGGCCCGGCCGGTCACCGGCCGTCGTCCGCTGCAGCCCGGACCGGCGCCCGGTCCCCGTCACCCCGATCGGCCCGGCGGTGGGTGTCGGCCATGCCCAGGGAGATCCCGGCGATCACCATGGCCGGGATGCACAGCGAACCGATCCAGAACGTGTCGAAGAGGCCATCGACGTAGTGGGCGGCCAGGACGGCGAACCCGAGCGTCCCGAACTCCCGGGGGAGGCGCCACAGGGCGATCAGGGTGATGCCGACCAGGACGAAGAAGGCTGCCGAGCCGACCAGGCCGGTGGAGGCCAGGTTGTCGATGAGCGAGTTGGGCGGCGCCGTCACGGCGATGTAGGCCGGAAGGTTGTAGAAGCGCATGCCCATCCCCAGGATCGGGCTGAGGTGCCACACGTGCAGGGCGGCGTCGATCTGCCCGTAGCGGATGGCCACCGAGTTGAACTTCGGGTTGTTGTGGGCCGCGGTGACGAAGCTGTAGTACACGAGGCCGAGCAGCGGGATGGCCACCGCCACCGCCACCGCAGCTCGCCGCCGGGTCGCCGGATCCAGGAGGAAGATGATGGCGACCGCCAGCACCAGCAGGATGGCCGACTGGCGGGACTGGGAGGCCAGGAGGCCCAGCAGGCAGACCGCCTTCACCACCAGGGCCTCGGTGCGGCCGATGCGGGCCCAGGACGGGTTGACCTGGGCCACCACGATGGCCACCCACATGGCGGCCCCGATGGCGTTCTTCTGATACAGGCCCCACTGGGCCGGCTGGAAGTGGAGGGAGACGGCCGTGGCCACGGCCAGCACCCCCAGCGCCGTGGCCCCCCACAGGTACAGGCGGAGCGACTGGCGGGCCCGTCCGGAGGCGGCCACGGCCCAGCCGGCGATGGTGGCCAGGGCCAGGTACGACCACCGGTGGAACCACTCGACGATGTCGCCCCGGAAGGGGTGGGCGATGACCACCAGCACCAGGGCGGCCTGGAACCAGACGATGCCGGCCAGGAAGCGCTTGAGGTTCGGCGCCTCGGTCCATCGCACGTGGACCAGGGCCACCAGCCCCCCGACCAGGCACAGGACATCGGCAGCCGAGAGGTTGGTGCTGGCACCCCCGACCCGTTGGATCAGCAGCGCGCCGGGCAGGACGACCACCGGGAAGAGCAGCGGGTCGACCACGTAGACGCCCACGGCCAGCACCAGGCCGGCCGCCGCCAGGCCGGCCAGCGGGCTGACGGCCGCAGCCACGCCCACCACGGCGGCGGCGGCGTCCACGGCGGCCCACGTGACGGCGGGTCGGGTCCACCG
>CAXBRB010000233.1:0-3564 GCA_963977795.1 uncultured Acidimicrobiaceae bacterium | reverse complement strand
GGGCGAGTTGCGGATCGTCGGGCTCTTCACCGCCTCGGCACTGGCCGAACCACCCGGCGACGTACCGCTGATCCGCAAGAAGATTGCCGAAGTGATGAAGCGCGCGGCCCTTCCGGCCGACAGCGCGCGGGGCCGGGCGGCTGGCCGGCCGGTGGAGCGGGAGGACGTCGACCGCACCGGGAGGCCCCGACACCAGCCAGGAGGGAGCAGCACCGTGACCGATGCCGACCGCGCCCGGGGGACCGAGCAGATCCTGGCCACCGCCGACCGGCTGTGGAACGACGACATGCCAGTCGACCGCGGCCTGGTCGGCGCCCCCGACCACGGCATGGCCGAGGTGGCCGACGGTGTGGCCTTCGTCCCCTCGTTCGCCAACGTGGCCGCCGTCGACACGGCCGACGGCCTGGTGCTGGTCGACACCGGCTCGTCGTTCATGGCCCGCTCGATCCACCGGACCCTCCGGGCGTGGACGCCGTCCCGACTGCACACCGCCCTCTACACCCACGGCCACATCGACCACGTGCTGGGCACCCCGGTGTGGGACGCCGAGGCAGCCGAGCAGGGGTGGCCACGGCCCGAGGTGGTCGCCCACGAAGCCGTGCCCGAGCGCTTCGACCGCTACGTCCGCACCGCCGGGTACAACACGGTGGTCAACCGCCGGCAGTTCTCCATCGAGGACCTCGAGTGGCCGACGGCCTACCGGTACCCGGACCGGACCTTCCGGGACCGCATCGACCTCGAGGTGGGCGGGGTGGCCGTCGAGGTCCACCACGACCGGGGGGAGACCGACGACCACGCCTGGGCCTGGCTGCCCGGGCCCCGGGTCCTATGCACCGGGGACCTGTTCATCTGGGCGTCGCCCAACGCCGGCAACCCCCAGAAGGTCCAGCGCTACCCGCTCGAATGGGCCACCGCCCTGCGGCGCATGCTGGCCCTCTTCGACGGCGCCGAGGGAGGTCCCGAGGTCCTCCTTCCCGGCCACGGGTACCCCATCGTGGGAGGCGGGCGGATCCGCCAGGCGCTCGAGGAGACGGCCGAGCTCCTGGAGTCGCTGGTGGGCCAGACCTTGGAGCTCATGAACGCCGGCGCCCGTCTGGACGAGGCCGTCCGGACGGTCCGGGCCCCGGCCCACCTGCTGGCCCGGCCCTACCTCCGCCCGGTCTACGACGAGCCCGAGTTCGTGGTGCGCTCGGTGTGGCGCCGCTACGGCGGGTGGTGGGACGGCAACCCGGCCACGCTCCAGCCGGCCGGCGAGCGGGCCCTGGCCGTCGAGATGGCGGCACTGGCCGGCGGCGCCCGGGCCCTGGCCGCCCGAGCCCGGGACCTGCTCGACCAGGCCCAGCAGGACCAGGCCGCCGACGACCGGTCGGACGGCACGCCCGGGGCCTCCCGATCCGACGATCCGACCGACGCCGCCCTCCGCCTGGCCGGCCACCTGGCCGAGCTGGCATGGACGGCCGATCCGGACGACGGGGAGGTCTGCGAGACCCGGCGCGCCGTGTTCGCCCGACGGGCGGAACGGGCCACGTCGACCATGGCCCACGGCGTCTTCTCCTGGGCGGCCCGGACCTCGGGGCCGCCGCCCGCCGACCCACCGCCCGACGACGGACCACCACCCCGCTGACCTGGGGTTTCTCCTGCCCCCAGGCACGGGTCCCGTCAACTACCGCCCCGGGCTCCGGCCCCACTAGTCTCTCCGTCTGTGAACGCCTTCACACACGGAACCACGCCCACCCCTGACGCCGCAGCGCCCCGCGGGGGCCGTCGCCGCTGGAGGCGGATCGCCGCCGGGGCGGCCGTGCTCGCCCCCCTGGTCCTGACCGGGTGCAACTTCTACCCGACCTACGGGGCCTCGACCGGGAAGACGACCCAGGGGTCGGACACGTTCAAGCTCTACTCCGGGATGATGACCACCGGCATCATCATCGGCGTCGCCGTGGGCCTCCTCATCCTCTTCACCATCCTCCGCTACCGGCGGCGCTCCGAGGCCATGCCCCGCCAGTTCCACGAGAGCATCCCGATCGAGATCCTCTACACCACCATCCCGGTGCTGATCGTGGCCGTGCTGTTCGTCTTCACGGTGATCACCGAGAACAGGGTGATGGCCACCCAGCCCGTCAAGGCCACCCAGACCGCCGCGGGCACCCCCATCCAGCGGATCACCGTCGAGGCCTTCCAGTGGGGATGGCGCTTCGACTACCCGGCCCAGGACGTGTCGGTCTACGGCGAGGTCACCAACGGCCCCGACGGCAAGGGCCCCCAGATGGTCATGCCGGTCGACACCACCGTGCAGATCAAGCTGATCTCCAACGACGTGATCCACGGCTTCTACGTCCGGGAATTCAACTTCAGCCGGTACGCCATGCCCGGGGTGGTCAACTACTTCGACCTCAACGCCACCCACACCGGCACCTTCGACGGCCAGTGCACCCAGATCTGCGGGCTCTACCACTCGCTGATGCTCTTCTCGGTGAAGGTCCTGCCCCGTGACCAGTTCGCCCAGTGGGCCCAGGCTCAGCACGCCGCAGGCAAGACCATCTCCCGGGCCAACGGCTCGGGTACGGGCGCCAGCAACCAGCAGCCGCCCAACGCCCGCATCACCCCGTCCCAGCCCACCCCCGCCGGTGCCAAGTAGGAGCCAGGGAGCGACATGACCACCACGATCGAACCCACCGATCTCACGCCGTCCGAGGAGCCCCACGGCCCCGACGCCCACGGTGACGACCACGGCCACGGTGGTGACCACGGCCACCACGCCGAGCGGACGGGCATCCTCAACTGGCTGACGTCGACCGACCACAAGGTGATCGGCAAGTCCTACATGATCACCTCGCTGGTGCTGTTCTTCATCGCCGGCGGCCTGGCGCTGGGCATCCGCACCCAGCTGATCAACCCGACCTCGTCGTTCGTGAACTTCCAGACGTACAACGAGCTGTTCACCATGCACGGCAGCCTCATGCTCTACCTGTTCGCCGGGCCCTTCGCCTTCGGCGGCCTGGCCAACTACATCGTGCCGCTGCAGGTCGGCGCCCCCGACATGGCCTTCCCGCGGCTCAACGCCCTCTCCTACTGGCTCTACCTGGGCGGCTCGCTGCTGATGACGCTGAGCTTCCTGGTGGCCGGCGGGGCGGCCAGCTTCGGCTGGGTGGCCTACGCCCCCCTGTCGAACGCCATCAACTCGCCCGGGGCGGGGACCGACATGTGGCTGATGTCGCTGGGCCTGACCGGCTTCTCGGCCATCTTCACCGGCGTCAACCTGGTGGCCACCATCTTCTACCTGCGTGCCCCCGGCATGACCATGTTCCGGGTGCCGATCTTCTCGTGGAACATGCTGGTGACCGGCATCCTGATCCTCATCGCCTTCCCCGTGCTCTTCGGGGCTGTGGTGATGCTGTTCTGCGACCGCCACTTCGGCACCCACATCTACTCGGTGGCCGGCGGCGGGGTCCCGGTGCTGTGGCAGCACCTCTTCTGGTTCTTCGGCCACCCCGAGGTGTACATCCTCGCCCTGCCCTACTTCGGCATGGTGACCGACATCATCCCGGTCTTCTCCCGCAAGCCGCT
>CAXBRB010000232.1:0-3573 GCA_963977795.1 uncultured Acidimicrobiaceae bacterium | reverse complement strand
TTTTTTTCAAGCAGAAGACGGCATACGAGATGTAGCCGTGACTGGAGTTCAGACGTGTGCTCTTCCGATCTATGGCCACCCTGGCCGGCCCCATGATGAGCGACGGCACCTGGCGCCACCACCTGGGCGACCAGAAGGTCAACCGGATGACCCAGCTGGGCACCTTCGCCGAGTACATGGTGGTCAACGAGGCCTCGCTGGTGAAGATCGACCCCAACGCCTCCATGAAGGCAGCGGCCCTGATCTCGTGCGGCATCTCCACCGGCTTCGGCTCGGCCGTCGACCGGGCCAAGGTGAAGCCGGGGGAGACCGTGGTGGTCATCGGCTGCGGCGGGGTGGGCTCGGGCGCCATCCAGGGGGCCCGGCTGGCCGGCGCCCGCCAGATCCTGGCCGTCGACCTGCTGCCCTTCAAGACCGAGAAGGCCAAGGCCATCGGGGCCACCCACACGGCGTCCTCCATCCTGGAGGCCAACCTGATGCTCCCGGACATGACCCAGGGCCGGATGGCCGACGTGGTCATCCTGACCCCGGGGGTCCTCACCGGCGACCTGATCGCCCCGGCCATGGCCCTGGCCTCCAAGGACGGCCGGGTGGTCACCACGGCCATCGCCCCGTTCAACCAGGACAAGGTCGACCTCAACCTGTTCAACTTCGCCATGTTCAACCAGGCGCTGCTGGGCACGGTCTTCGGCTCGGTGAGCCCCCGGGTCCAGATCCCCAACCTGCTCCGGCTGTACGAGGCCGGGATGCTGGAGATCGACAGCCTGATCACCCAGGAGTACACGCTCGACCAGGTCCAGAACGGCTACGACGACCTGGCCGCCGGCCACAACATCCGTGGCGTGGTGCGCTTCGACGTCTGACCGGCGCCGGCCCGGTCCCCTGGACCGGACAGCACGAGGCCCCGGGGTCATCCCCGGGGCCTCGTCGCGTCCTGCGGCTCGTCGGGATGCGGCGGGCGCCGCTCCCGGGCCTTGGCGTCAGCCGGCCAGCAGCTTGGCCTTGGCGGCGGCGAACTCCTCGTCGGTGAGGATGCCGCTGGCCTTCATGTCGGCCAGCTTCTGGAGCTCGGCCGTCAGGTCGACCTCGACGGCAGCGGGCGGGGCCGGGGCCGGCGGGGGCGCCTGCTGGGCCTGCTGGGCCTGCTGCTGCTGCTCCATGCGCTCCATCTGGTGCTCGTGCACCCGGCCCGACACGGCGGTCGCCGTGCCGGCCACCACCGCCGTCCTGGCGGCCACGCCGAGCAGCCCCGGTCGTCCCATCCGTCCCAGCATGTCGGTCCCTCCTGTGGGTTGTCGTGTCGTGGGGAAGTGCTGCTCGCCCGTCAGGCCTCGACGCCGAGCTCGTCGAGCAGCTGCTCGACGGCCAGGCCGGGGAGGCGCAGCTCGTCGGTCAGGATGCCGCCGGAGTGGACGATGGCGTCACGGAGCCCCTTGGCCCAGGTGTGCTCGAAGACCAGGATGGCCTGGGAGTCGCCCGCCCCCAGGTCACGGGCCAGCTCGGCCACGTCCTCGTCGCTGATGAGGGACTCGAGCTGATCGAGCACCCCGGCCAGGCGGGCGGCGTCGTGGCCGGCGTCGAGCTGGCCGAACTCCACGATCAGGAGCTCGCCGTCGGCGTCACGGGAGACGAAGACCCCGTCGATGATGGTGATGGTGCCGGCCTCCACCAGGCGCTCCAGCTCGGGGACGATCTCCCCGGTGAACCGGTTGCCCGGGAAGGCGACGACCAGGATCTCGATGGGGCCCAGGGCCACGTGCCACCTCCACATCAGGGGCGGTGGCCGGATCATCACCGGCCCATGCCCTCGTCTGACCGGACCCTACCAGCGGGCGTGGACGCCGGACACCCGCCGTGGGGCCGGCTGGGCGGCGGTGCCTCCCGGACCGGCTGTGCCCGGCCCGGGAGGACGGGCCGTCAGCTCCCGATGGTGATCGAGAACGTCTTGGTCGCCGAGTTCTGCAGGTGGAGCGGGGCAGGCCCCTTGGCGTCGAGGACCTTGACGGTGAAGGTGTAGGTCCCCATCATCGCCGCCTTGCCGCTGATGACCCCGGTGCCCTTGTTCACCTTGAGCCCCGGCGGCAGGCTGCCGGCGATGACGTACCAGAAGTAGGGCTGGTTCCCCCACTGGGCGGCCAGGGTCGCCGAGTACAGCTTCTTGGTCAGCTTGTTGAAGGTCACCCCGTCCGGGAGCGACGCCGTGGTGATGACCAGCGGCGGGATGGGCAGCACGGTCAGCGTGGCAGCGGCCGAGGTGGCCGTGCCGGCGGCGTTGGTGAACACCGCGTGGTACTGCCACCCCGACTGGGCCAGGCTGTAGGGCGCCACCGTCAGCGACGCCTTGGTGCCGCCGGAGACGTTGGCCCACGTCGTCCCCCCGTTGGTGGAGACCTGCCACTGGATGGTGGGCGTGGGGTTGCCGGTGCCGGCTGCCGTGAAGACGACCGACCCGTGGGAGACGATGACCGAACCGGAGGTCGGGTCGGTCGTCACCGACGGCGGGGTCTCGAGCGTCAGCGTGGCCGGGCTCGACGTGGCCGAGGACACCGAGTTGGTGTAGACCGCCTGGAAGATGTCGCCGGACTGGCCGTCGGCGGTGGTGAAGGTCATGGTGTCCGACGTGGCCCCGGTGACGTCGGGGAACGCCGTGGCGTCCACGTCGGCGAACGTGGTGCCGCCGTCGGTCGAGACCTGCCACTGGACGGTGGGAGCCGGGTTGCCGGTGGCCCCGGCGGTGAACGAGACGCTCTGGCCGGTGATGATGAGCTGGTCGGTCGGCTGGGTGGTGACCGCCGGGCCGATGTCCACGGTCAGGTTGGCCGCCGACGTGGTGGCCGTCCCGATCGAGTTGGCGAAGACCGCCCGGACCTGCTTGCCGGTGTCGGCGACGGTGACCGGCAGCGACAGCGTGGTGGCGTTGGCCCCGAGGATGTTCGTCCAGGTGGTCCCGCTGTCGGCGGAGACCTGCCACTGGACGCCCGGGGTGGGGTTGCCCGAGGCGGCGGCCGAGAAGGTGGCCGTCTGGCCGTCGTTCACCGTGGTGTCGGTCGGCTGGGTGGTCACCGCCGGGGCGGTGCCGACGAAGCCGTAGAAGGCCAGACTCACCGCGCCGCCCGACCGGGTGGTCCCATAGGTGGCACCGGAGCCGTTGAGGGCGTAGGACGTGCCCCCGCCTCCGCCGCCGCCGGCCGAGCAGTCGGTGGCCCCGTTGGCGTGGCTGCCGTGGCCGCCCACGTAGCCGCCACCGCCACCGCCGTTGCCGGCTGAGTCACCCAGCGAGACCGACGGGTTGCCGTTGCCGCCGACCTCACCGCCTGCACTCCCGGTGGACTGGTTGACGCCGCCGGTCCCGCCGACGTTCCCCGTCATGCCGCCCTGGCCGCCGTCGGTGCCCGACGGTCCGGCCCCGGTCTGATCGAGGGAGGGGGTGGACGAGCTGGCGCCGCCGTCGCCGCCGCCGCCGCCGAACGTGCCTGCGCACAGATCGGAAGAGCGTCGTGTAGGGAAAGAGTGTAGATCTCGGTGGTCGCCGTATCATTAAAAAAAAAAACAAAATTGTCAAAATACAATCAT
>CAXBRB010000231.1:0-3658 GCA_963977795.1 uncultured Acidimicrobiaceae bacterium | reverse complement strand
CGGGACCGCCCGGTGGCCGAGGTGCGCAGGGCCTCGTGCTCGGCGTGGCGATGGGTGGCCCGGGCGTGGGCCCCGTGGCCGAGGAGGTCGCTCACGACGCCCCCCCGGGGGCCAGGACGCACCGGGCCGAGGCGGCGATGGAGGCCGTGGGACCCCGCTCCGGCCCCGTCCCGCACCGGGCCAGGGTGGCGGCCGTGGGGACCGGAGTGGTCGGCGGCCGGTCGGTGCCCGACCACACCCACGCCTCGTGCTGGTAGGAGGGGAGCCGCCCGGTGGCCGCGGTGACCAGGACCACGATGGAGCGGACCAGGAAGACCTGCTCATAGCGGGGCAGGCGGGCCGGATCGGGCAGGACCACGCCGGTCACCCCCCACCCGGCCAGGGCGGAGCGCACCGAGGCCACCTGGGACGGCTGGAGGGGGCCCGGGGAGGTGGAGAGCGAGATGTTGGCGAGGTCGGTCTGGCCGGCCCGCTCCCGCCCGGCCCGCGAGGCCACCGAGTTCGGCCCGCCGCCGCCCACCATGGCGTACGACATCCGGTCCACGGCCTGCCAGGTCATGTTGGACTGGCGGAAGGCGAAGGGGAAGACCAGGAGCACCTGGCCGGCGGGCAGGTGCGGCGCCGCCGTGGCGAACCACGGCGGGAGGCGCACCGGCACGGCGTGGAGGGGCAGGCCGCCCTCGTCGAGGTAGGTGGCCACGGGGACCAGGGAGAGGGCGGCGACGGCCAGGGCCACCACCGAGGCGGCCGGGCGCCGGAGGCCGACCCGGCCGGCCAGGCCCGACCGGAGGCGGTCGAGCACGACGGCCAGCAGCACCGCAGCGCACAGGTAGGTCACCAGCACGAACCGGCTGGGGATCACGTTGGAGAGGAGGGGCAGGCGCACGAAGAGCCGCCACAGCGTCCACCCGTGGAAGGACAGGCCCTCGGAGCAGAGCGCCGTGATGACGCCGAGGGCGGCGAACAGCCACAGCCGCAGGTCGCGGCGGAAGGCAGCCAGGCCGACCGCCAGCACCACCAGCAGGGGGATCCCGAAGTACTGGCCCGAGAGGCTCGGGCCCTGGTAGCCGCCGAGCTCGTGGGTGAGGGCGGTGATCCGGGCCGCCGGGGGCATGGGCGAGGCGAAGAAGCGCAGCGTGTTGCCCCCGTAGGCCAGGAGCCCGTTGGAGCCCCACACGTCGCCCGAGAGGTGGGCCGGACCGGCCAGGGCGAACCACGCCGGCCAGGCCAGCAGGACGACCGACGCCCCGGCCCCGACCGCCAGCGCCCGCCAGGCGTAGGGGGCCCGGGCGACCAGCGCCGGCCGGCGCCAGAGCGCTGCCCCGGCCACCACCAGGACCATGCCGACCGCCGCGCTGATGGCGATGATGACCAGCAGCTCGGTGCCCAGGAAGAACTGGACGGTGGCACAAGCGGCGAGCGCCAGGCCGGCCAGCCACGGCCGCCACCGCTGACGGACCAGGATCTCGTCCAGGCACAGGACCACCAGCGGCGGCACCGGGGCCATGCCGATCATGAGGTGGGCGTCGGTGAGGCTGACGATGACGATGGGCGAGAACCCGTAGAGGAGGCCGCCGGCGAAAGCGGCCGGCGCCCAGGTCACCCAGCGCCGCAACAGCACGAAGGCGGCCAGGGCCGAGAGGGCGGGGGCCAGGGTGAGCGAGACGTTGAGCGTGGCCACCGGGCCGAAGGCCCAGGTGATCGGGGCGAGGGGGATGCCCAGGCCGACCTCAGCGGTGTTGGCCAGCAGGTTGATGCCGCCGGGGTGGAAGAGGAAGGTGGAGTACAGCGGGTCGAGGCCGTGGGTCAGGGCGTAGGCCGGCCACTCGAGGAACCAGGTGAAGAGGGAGGTGTCGCCGCAGCCGCAGGTGGTCGTCGCCGTCGGGTGGGCGGACCACACGTGCCACCACAGGGCGACCGAGAGACCCAAGTAGGCGGCGGCCCCGGCCACCAGCGAGCCGGCACCGTGGGCCCGGGGCTCTGCGTGGGCGGCCTCGGGCGCCGGGACGTGCCCGACCGGTCCGGCCGCCACGTCCGCCGGCGGCCCGGCCGTGGTCGTCATGCGCCCACCGCCACCGGCTCGGCATCCACCGGTGCTCCCGCCCCGGACGCCTCGTCCCCGGGGAGCGCACCGTGACGTCCGGTGGTCAGCCCGCAGACGGCCACCACGCCCCAGGTGGCCACGATCCACCAGGCGGCCAGCGCCGGGAACTCGGTGATCCGGTGGACCGTGGAGCGGAGCCACGGGCCGATCTCCCCCTGCCCGGTCACCAGGGCCCCGGCCACCGCCACCAGCCCGCACGACAGCGCCGCCCACGCCCACAGGTCGTTCCCGGTGCCGGTCCGCCGACGCACCCCGGAGAGCACCAGGCCGCCGACGGCGGCCACCGGGACGGCCACCACCAGCACGTGCAGGTAGGGGGCCATGCCGTGGGCCACCGCGCTGGACCGGGAGGCCAGCTCGGTCCGCAGGGTGAAGGTGGACGAGGCGCCCCGGGCCCCCACCGCCCGCATCAGCTCGGGCCACGCCCCGATGACGGCCAGCTCGGCGGCGGCCAGGGCGACCGGGCCGGCCCACCGGGACCACCGGGCCCGCCACCCGTGGTCGGCCACCACCCCGGCCAGGGAGCGCAGGGCGATGAGGCCGATGATGGCCACGGCGGTCACGAACCCCTCGTCCTTGGACCCCCCGGCCACCAGGACCAGGACCACGGCGGCCGCCCGGGCCGCCCGGTCGCCGGGCGACTGCAGCCCCCAGGCCACCGCCCCCACGGCGGCCAGCGACCAGATGGGATCGGCGTACCCGTTGGTCAGGAACGGCTCGGTGATCCCGGCGGCCACCAGCACCAGGAGGACGGCAGCCCCGATGCCGGCCACCATCGGGACCCAGGGCGGACGCTCCCCGGACGCCCGGGCCCCGGACGCCCCGTCCCCAGACGCCCGGGCCCCGGACGCCCCACCCCAGGCCCTCCGGCCCGACGCGTCGACTGCGGCCCTCCGGCCCGACGCGTCGACTGCGGCCCTCCGGCCGACCTCGCACACGGCCAGGGCGGCCGCAGCCAGGGCGCAGGCGTTCAGCAGCGAGGTGACCACGACGCCCATGCGGGCCGTGTGGACGCCGGTCACCTTCCAGGCCACCGCCGAGGCGGCGCTGACCAGCGGCGGGTAGGCCGACTGGGTGAGCACCAGGTCCCGGACCTTGAGGTCGATCAGGAGCTGGTGGTGGGACTGGAGGAACCACCCGGGCCGCATCACCCACAGCGCCCGGGCGTCGAAGCCGACCGTCGGCGTGCGCAGCCCACGGAGCGAGGCCGCACAGGCCACCGCGATGGCTGCCGCACCGACGGCCCCGGCCACGACCACCCGGCGGTCGGCCCCGCCGGGGCCACCCCCCGGCCGGGACCTCCCGGGATCGAGCGCCCACCAGCCGAGGGACGCCGCAGCCACGGCGAAGGCCAGCACGACGAACCAGGCCAGGAACGAGACACCGAAGGCCACGTAGGCCGCAGCGGCCGAGGAGGCGACCGCCGCACCGGCCAGCGGGACCAGCGGCACGGCGATCCAGCGCCGGCCCACGGCCACCAGCACCGGGGCGAGACCGGCGGCGCTCAGCACGGCGAGGCCGACCACGGCGGCGACCACGGTGCTCACCGCTCCC
>CAXBRB010000230.1:0-3767 GCA_963977795.1 uncultured Acidimicrobiaceae bacterium | reverse complement strand
AAGCAGAAGACGGCATACGAGATGTAGCCGTGACTGGAGTTCAGACGTGTGCTCTTCCGATCTAGGCGTCTAGCCGGTGACCGGTGACGTCGGGAGCCCAGGGACCGGCACCCCACCGGCCGGAGCAGCCCGGCCATCGGAGCCCTGCGCCGCCTGCGGCTCGCTGTCGGCCAGCCGCCACGACAGCGCCGGCGGGGTGTGGCTGTGCCCACCGTGCGCCGTGGCCGAAGGCGTCGGCTGCCCCTGAGTCGGGCTGTCCCGGCCGGCCCGGCTCCCGGTGCCGGGGACCGGTAGCGTGGCCACCGGAGCACCGCAGGGTCAGCACGGTGCCCGGAGCCACAGGGTGCCCGGAACGACAGGGTGCCCGGAACGACAGGGTGCCCGGAGCGAGGGGGTGCCCGGAGCGAGGGGGAGGCCATGACCAGGGACGCCACGCACGACCACCTCCGGACCCCGGGGCGCTGAGATGGAGCGCATCCGGCCCGTGCCCCGGGACGAGGTCACCTCGCCCCTCGTCCGCTCCATGTACGACTACCTCTTCGGCGACCGCGACCCGGTGGCCGAGCCCGGCACCGGCGACGGGACCCCCGGCGACTGGTGGACGGTCATGGCCGTCTCGCCGGCCGCCTTCGAGCACGCCGTGGGCGGGATCCTCTACTACCAGAGCCCCGAGCGGGTCCTCGACCCCGTCCACCGGGAGCTGGCCCAGGCCCGCATCGGCTGGGCCGCCGGCAGCCAGTTCGTCTACTCCCAGCACTGCCGGGCCATGCGCAAGCACGGGTTCAGCGAGGAGCGCATCGCCGCCGTGGCCGCCTGGGCGGCGGCAGAGTGCTTCGACGCCACCGAGCGGTGCGTCCTGGCCTACGCCGACTGCCTGGTCTACGACCACGGCCGGGTGCCCGACGCCCTCTTCGACGCCCTCCGGGCGGCCCTGGGCGACGAGGCCGTGGTGGAGCTGACCTACATCGCCACCCTCTACCTCCAGCACGCCGTGATGACCCGGGCCCTGCGCCTCGAGCTCGACGACCGGGACGAGCCGGTGGTGGAGGCCGACGGCCCGGCTGAGGGGCCGGCCGGCCTGGGCCGGCCCCGGTGACCACCGGCCTGGTCCGCCAGCCCGACGACATCACCGCGGACTGGCTGACCGGGGTCCTGGAGGGGACGGGGCTGCTGGCCGACGGTGACACCGTAGTCGCCGTCACCCCCACGTCGGTGGGGACCGGCCAGATGGCCGACACCCTCCGGCTCGCCTGCACCACCGCCGCCGGCGCCCACCCCTCCGTGGTGGCCAAGCTGGCCTCGGCCGATGCCACCAGCCGGTCGACCGGCGTGCTGGTGCGGGCCTACGAGGTCGAGGTCGGCTTCTACGCACAGGTGGCCGACCAGCTGGCCGTGCGCACCCCGGACTGCCACCTGGCCGTCATCGACCCGTCCGGCGAGTGGTTCACCCTGGTGCTGGAGGACGTGGCCGATGGCGCCCAGGGCGACCAGCTGGCCGGCTGCTCCCCCGAGGTCGCCGCGGCCGCCCTGGACGAGCTGGCCGCCCTCCACGCCCCCGCCTGGGGGAGGGAGGACCTGGCCCGACTCCCCTTCCTCGACCGGCGCAGCCCCGAGGGCGACGCCATGACAGCCGGCCTCCTCACCTCGGTGTGGCCGGGGTTCGTGGAGCGCTACCGGGCGGTGGTGGCCGACGAGCACCTGGCCGTCTGCGACCGGCTGGTGGCCGGCATCGCCGGGTGGCTCGAGGCCCGGCCGGCGGGCGACACGGTGACCCACGGCGACTTCCGCCTCGACAACCTCCTGCTCGGGGCCGGCCGGCCGGTGGTGGTCGACTGGCAGACGGCGGTGTGGGGGTCGGCGGCCACCGACGTCGCCTACTTCCTCGGCGGGAGCCTCACTCCGGCCGACCGGCGGCGACACGGATCGGACCTCCTGGCCGGCTACCACCGGGCCCTGGTGGCCGGAGGTGCCGGTGCCGGCCCGCTGGCCGCCTTCGAGGAGGAGGTGGCGGCGGCGGCCCCCTGGGGCCTGGTCATGTGCATCGTCCCGGCCATGATCGTCCAGCGCACGGCGCGGGGCGACGAGATGTTCACCACCAGCCTGGCCCGCTATGCCGACCAGGTGCTGGAGCTGGGCAGCCTGGACCGCCGCTAAGCCGGGTCGTCCAAGATGATGGCCCAGTAGCTGCAAAATGCAGGTAATGCAGTCATACTGCATGCATGGCACGAGCAATCACCATCCGGGATGTACCTGACGAGGCAGCAGACGCCCTCGCCGCCAGGGCCGCAGCATCGGGCCGCTCGCTGCAGGAGTACCTCCGCGGCCGGCTGATCGACCTAGCGACCAAGCCGGACGCCGAAAGCTGGGTCGCCAACGTCCAGGCGATGAAGGACACCTACGGCATCAACGTACCGATCGACGTGATCCTCGCAGCCCGGGATGAGGACCGCCGTTGACTCTCGTCATCGATGCCTCGGTCCTCGTCTCCGCCGTCGCCAGCAACGAGCCAGACGGCCGGTGGGCGGCGTCGCTGGCGGTGGGCGAACACTTGGTGGCACCCCACCTCATCCTGGTGGAGGCGCATTCCACGCTGCGACGTATGAACCTCCAAGGGCACCTTGCCGAGGACCGCGCCGTGATGTCCCTCACCCAGATCGACCTGATGGACATCGAGTACTACCCGTTTCGACCATTCGCCCGCCGGGTGTGGGAGCTCCGTCACACCGTCACTCCGTACGACGCCTGGTACGTGGCGCTCGCTGAGGAACTCGACTGTCCATTGGCGACGTTGGACCGTCGGCTCCGGTCATCGAGTGGACCCCGGTGCACGTTCGTCGAAGCACCTGACTTCTGAAGACCGCCGATGATCCCGGCGCACCCGCCGGTGCTCAGTGGGTCGAGGGCAGGTGGGTGGTCATCCAGGTCAGGCCGATGCACATCTCATCGGTCGACCCGTCCCCCCAGGTGACGAAGTGGGCTGGCGCCTTGCGCAGCCGGGGCAGCTTCTGGGCCAGGGTGGCGTCGTAGGTGCAGGTGACCTGGACGGTGTCGCCCTTCTTCACGGCGATGGGGTGCTTGAGCAGGTAGGCCTGCTGATAGTCGAAGTTGTAGTGGGGCACCGACAGGATGGTCCGCTGGCCCGGCGTGCCGGGGTTCAGCACCAGCGAGAACGAGGTCCCCAGCAGGTGCATGTGGGCCTGGCTGCGCAGGATCCAGCCGTCGGCGCCCACCGTGCTGGTGCAGGTGGCCGTGGGCCCCGGCGGTGCGGTGGCCGGATCGTGGCCGCACAGGGTCTCGATCCCGTTGGCCTGCATGACGGCCGAAGGGCCGAAACGGGCGCCCTGGTCGGCCAGCGAGGCGGCCCGGGTGCACAGCGGCCCGGTGACCCCGGCCGGGCAGGGGACGTCAGGCGGGGCCAGGGTGAGGCCGACCCGGAGGGGCTGGACGGACTTGGTCATGGGGACGGTGCGGAGGGTGAGCGAGTCCTTCACCGGCTTGGTCCCGGCCAGCAGGTTGTAGTGGACCTGCATGATGACCAGGCTCCCGGCCGGGAGGGGGATGCCGGTGCCGGCCGGCATCACATCGGCGCCGTGGCCCGGGGCCCACACGGCCAGGTAGGGCGACTGGAGGAATTGGGCGAGGGTGGTGCCGGGGAGGGCGGCCTCGCCGAAGCAGGTCCACCCCGTGCCGACGGTGTGGTTGTGGCGGGCGATCTGGGCGATGTTGGGCGGCACCAGGAAGAGGGCGGCGTGGTGGTCCTCGATGCT
>CAXBRB010000229.1:0-3854 GCA_963977795.1 uncultured Acidimicrobiaceae bacterium | reverse complement strand
GGATGCGGCGCGACCTGCTCTCGCTGCCCGCGAGCGAGTTTCTCGGCGCGGCGTGGCTGGGCCTGCAGGTGACCCCCCGCCCCTCGCGCGGCGACCAGCCCAAGGGTCGCCCCGCGGACCAGTTCGACGCGAGCGCGGGTGGCGACCCGGCCTGGACGGCCGCGCAGGTGGCCAAGGCCTACTTCGACTGGCTGCCGCGCGGCATCGGGCCGTGGATTCGGGTGCACCAACTGGACCACGACAACTGGGCCTTTCGCCTACGTGGCGTTCCGATCGACGTGTTGCGGCTGCGCGATGGCGGCGCGCGCAGCTTCGAGGACCGCGCGCTGTTCTGGGTGACCGGCGGCGCGCTGGTGGCCATCTCGTCGGGAGCGGCCTCGTCGCCGTATGCCGGCTGGGCCCCGTACTGCGCGTCCAAGGCCGCCCTGGAGATGGCCGTCGAGGTCGTGGGCATAGAGGAGCGGGCCCACGGGCTCCGCGCCTACGCGGTGGCTCCGGGGGTGGTGGACACCGACATGCAGGCCGAGCTCCGGGCCACCCCGGCCGAGGTGTTCCCGGCCGTCGAGCGGTTCCGGGAGATCCACGCCACCGGGGGGTTCGCCGATCCGGCGTGGATCACCGAGTGCATCGTCCGGCGCTGCCTGGACCCGGCCACCCGGCTCGAGGCCGACGGGGCCGGCTCGGTGCGGTTCCGGGTTCCCGAGGGTCCCGGGATGGCCTGAGCCGACTCCGTCGGGACCGGTCGGGTGCCGTGCTCAGTCGGACCAGGTGAGTGACCGGCCCAACGTCTCGGCCTCCCACTGGGCCACACGCTGGGCGAACCGCCAGCGGTGGACCTCCCACTCGTCGTGGGCGGCGTCGGACCCCGGATCGACCGGGTCGACCGGAGCGGTCGGGGTGGCGCCCGGCGGGTCGACCCCCTCGCTCGCCTCGGTGCCGTCGGGCCTGTCGGAGTCCATCGTTGTCTCGTCGATCTGCGGGCCCGAGCCGGAGGACGCCGGACCCACCGTGGATGTGTGCTCTCCGCTGCCCCACGTCGAACGCACGGGGTACAGCGCCTCCGGCTCGGCTTCGGGGCCGCGGCCGACGGGCTCGGAGCCCTGGTCGGCGGCGGCCCGGGCGAGGTATCCGAAGGCCGGGTGGTCCCGGGACACCCCGCTCGAGCGGGTGCAGACGGGATCCGGCCGGCCGGCGAGCACCGTGAGGACCGGGCCGGCGGCACGCCGCCTGGCTCGCTCGGTGCTGCTCGTTCGGAAGGTTCCCCGCTGCATGTGTCCATCATCGGGACCACCCCTAAGGGCAGCAGAAGGAGGGTGTAGGAGGATCGGAAGAAGATCGTGAACGTTGGATAAGAGCGGGCGGACCGAGGTCTCGTGGCGCCGCTGGGGCCGCCGTCCCGTCCGGTGTGCCGGCGTTCAGTCCGAAGCGTCGTTCGGTCGCACCAGGGCTTCGCAGGTGGCGCGCAGCCGGTCGTCGGTGGATCTGGTCACAGGGGGATGGCTTCGGCTTCGGCCTGGGATCGCACGTCGGGGGCCAGCAACGCCGCCGGTGCGACGTCGACCGGCTGTCCGAGCAGGGCGGTCAGCTCGTCGCGCAGCTCGATCATCGGGCCCACGCCGGATGTGGTGACGTCGGACTCGACGAGGAGGTCGATGTCACTGTCCGGGCCGTCCTCGCCCCGTGCCACCGAGCCGAAGACCCGGACGCCGGTGGCGCCGTGGTGGCGCGCCCGCCGGAGGATCTCGCGGCGGTGGCGACGGAGGAGTGCGAAGCGCGCCCCCGAGAGGTCGGCCCCCGGGGCGGCGACCACGTCGAGGCGGAGCGTGGCGCCGCACGCCCGGAGGAGGCGGTCGAGGGTGCGCACCGACGGCGAGGCGGCGCCGGACTCGTAGCGCGCCACCGCGGACTGCGAGGTGGCAGCCCGGCGTGCCACCTGAGCCTGCGTCAGCCCGGCGGCGGCCCGGCTGGCACGGAGGAGCGCTCCGACGTCCATGGGTAGAGTATATCGGTACCGCTATGTGACCGGACATCGGAACATCGGCCTTTCCGTGCTCATCGGTCCTGCTCCGTCCAGGCGTGTGCCGGGCACCGGCCGGCGCCGCCGTGCGGCTAGGTTCTCGGCCATGTCCGGTCGCTCCCGCAAGATCGCCACGCCGGCCGCCGCCCTGGGCGCGCTGGCCACCATGGCCAGCATCTGGTGGTTCGCCCTGCGCCCCCGGCGCAAGGCCAAGAAGGGCTGAGCCCCTCGGCCGTGACGCCTTCGGTGTCCCGGCCACGCCCGCCGGCCCGGAGGGCTCCCGCCGGTACCCTTGGCCGGTGGCCCTGGCATCGCTCCGCCCTCTGCGCTCGCGGAACTTCGCCCTCGTCTTCACCTCCGCCCTCATCTCCAACCTGGGCTCGTGGATGCAGACGGTGGCCCTCGGCGTGCTGGTGTTCGACCGGACCGGCCGGCCGGGCTGGGCCGGACTGGTGGCCGCTGCCGGCTTCGTCCCCATCGGCCTCCTGGCCCCGGTGGGGGGCGCGCTGGCCGACCGGCTGGACCGGCGCCGCTGGCTGATCGCCACGACCCTGGCGGAGACGCTCTTCGCCCTCCTCCTCGCCCTCCTGGCCGCCGTCCACCACGATCCGCCCGTCGTGCTGGTGGTCCTCTCGTTCCTGGGCGGGGCGTCCGGGGCCATCGGGTTCCCCGCCTACCAGGCCATGGTGCCCGACCTGGTGCCGGCCGAGGACCTCCTCGGCGCCGTCTCCCTCTCCTCGGCTCAGTACAACCTGGGCCGGGTCATCGGCCCCGCCCTGGCCGGCCTCGTCCTGCTGAGCCAGAACTTCGCCCTGGTCTTCGCCATCAACGCCGTCTCGTTCGGCGCCGTGGTGGTGGCCCTCTGCTTCGTCCACCTCCCGCCGCCGGTCCACCAGCCCGGGGCGTCCTCGATGGTCGGGCGCATCGCCGAGGGCGTCCGGGCGGCCCGGGCCGAACCGGGCTGCCGCTCGGCCATCGCCTGGATCTCCGTGGTGGCCCTGCTGGCCTCCCCGTTCATCGCCCTGGTCCCGGCCATGGCCCACGTGGTGCGGCCGGCTGGGTGGACCCTGGGCTCGGCCACCGCCGCCCTGGTCACCGCCCAGGGGATCGGGGCGGTGGCCGGGGCGCTGGCCCTTCCCTCGCTGGCCCAGCGGTTCGGCCGGGCCACCGTGCTCCGGGCTGTCCTCTTCCTCCTGCCCGTCCTGCTCTGCGGCTACGCCCTGGCCCCGGGCATGGCCGCCGCCGTGGTGCTCTTCGTCCTGGTCGGCGCCGGCTACATCTGCGTGCTCTCGGGCCTCAACACCGTGGTCCAGCTGCGGGCTCCGGCTGCCTCCCGGGGGCGGATCCTCAGCATCTACATGATGGCCCTCGGCCTGATCTATCCCCTCGGTGCGGTCCTGCAGGGCCAGGTGGCCGACGTCCGCGGGGTGCGCACGGTCACCGTTGCCGGCGCCGTGCTCCTCTTCCTCGTGGTCGTCGCCGTGGCGGTCGTCCGCCCGGCCGGCCTGTCGGCCCTGGGCGACCCGCCGTCAGCCGGGACGGCCGACGGCGCGACCGACGCTGCCACCGGGGGCGGGGGAGCGCCTGGCCAACCCCAGGCCGACGCCCCTTCCGCCGGTGACCGTCCGGGGGACGCCGGCGCGCCGGCCTTCGACGAGCTGGGGGCCGAGGCGGCGCCGTCAGCGGCGGCGGCGCCGTTGCCCGACGACGACGCTGCTGCTGCAGCTGCTGCTGGGCGACGTCGGCGAACGGCGGGTGGAAGAGGAGTTCAAAAGAGGCGTTAAATTCAATCTGTTTGTCAAGGCGAATGAGCGCGCGCGCGACGCCACACGCACAC
>CAXBRB010000228.1:0-3865 GCA_963977795.1 uncultured Acidimicrobiaceae bacterium | reverse complement strand
TTTTTTTTTTTAATGATACGGCGACCACCGAGATCTACACTCTTTCCCTACACGACGCTCTTCCGATCTCGGTGGTGAGGAGGAGGCCGGCGATCGACGCCGCGTTCTGCAGCGCCGAGCGGGTCACCTTGGCCGGGTCGATGACGCCGGCCTTGACCAGGTCCTCGAGCTCGCCGGTGGCGGCGTTGAGGCCGACGTGGCCCTTCTTGCCCTCCACCTCCTTCACGAAGACGGTGCCCTCGAGGCCGGCGTTGGTGGCGATGGCCTCCAGCGGGGCGGCCAGCGCCTTCAGCACGATGCCGGCACCGGTGGCCTCGTCGCCCTCGAGCGTCTCGACCACGGCAGCCACGGCGGCCCGGGAGCGCACCAGGGCGGTCCCACCACCGGCCACGATGCCCTCTTCGACGGCGGCACGGGTGGCTGACAGGGCGTCCTCGATGCGGTGCTTCTTCTCTTTGAGCTCCACCTCGGTGGCTGCACCGACCTTGACCACGGCCACGCCGCCGGCCAGCTTGGCCAGCCGCTCCTGCAGCTTCTCGCGGTCCCAGTCGGAGTCGGTCTCGTCGATCTCCCGCTTGATCTGGGCGATCCGGCCGGCGACCTCGGACTCCGAGCCGCCGCCCTCGACGATGGTCGTCTCGTCCTTGGTGACGATGACCCGGCGGGCGGTGCCCAGCAGGTCGACGGTGGTGGTGTCGAGCTTCAGACCGATCTCCTCGGAGATCACCTGGGCACCGGTGAGGATGGCCATGTCCTGGAGCATCGCCTTGCGGCGCTCGCCGAAGCCGGGGGCCTTCACGGCGACCGAGGTGAAGGTGCCCCGGATCTTGTTGACCACCAGGGTGGCCAGGGCCTCGCCTTCGATGTCCTCGGCCACGATCAGCAGCGGCTTGCCGGTCTGCATGACCTTCTCGAGCACGGGCACGAGGTCGTGGACGGCGCTGATCTTCGAGTTCACGAAGATGATCAGCGGATCGTCGAGGACGGCCTCCTGGCGCTCGGGGTCGGTCACGAAGTACGGGGACAGGTAGCCCTTGTCGAACTGCATGCCCTCGGTGAACTCGAGCTCGATGCCGAAGGTGTTGGACTCCTCCACCGTCACCGTGCCGTCCTTGCCGACCCGGTCGATGGCGTCGGCCAGGACCTCGCCGATGGCCGTGTCGGCCGCCGAGATGGACGCCACCTGGGCGATCTCGTGCTTGGAGTCGATCTCCTTGGCCTGCTTCTGGATCGAGCCGACTGCGGCCACGACGGCCTTGTCGATGCCCTTGCGGAGGCCGAGCGGGTTGGCCCCGGCGGCCACGTTGCGCAGACCCTGGCGGATCAGGGCCTGGGCCAGCACGGTGGCCGTGGTGGTGCCGTCGCCAGCCACGTCGTTGGTCTTGGTGGCCACCTCCTTCACCAGCTGGGCGCCCATGTTCTCGAAGACGTCGTCGAGCTCGACCTCACGGGCGATGGACACGCCGTCGTTGGTGATGGTCGGGGCGCCGAACTTCTTCTCGATCACGACGTTGCGGCCCTTGGGGCCGAGGGTGACCTTGACCACGTCGGCCAGCTTGTTGACGCCGGCCTCCAGGCCGCGGCGGGCGGCCTCGTCGAACTTGAGGATCTTGGGCATTACTTGGTCACCTTGGCCAGGATGTCGCGGCTGGACAGGATGAGGAGGTCCTCACCGTCAGCGCTCACCTCGGTGCCGCCGTACTTCGAGTAGAGGACGGTGTCGCCGACCTTGACGTCGAGCGGGATGATCTCGCCGGTCGACTCGGCGCGGCGGCCCGGTCCGACAGCGAGGACCTCGCCCTGCTGGGGCTTCTCCTTGGCGGTGTCGGGGATGACCAGGCCCGAAGCCGTGGTGGCCTCGGACTCGCCGGGGCGGACGACGATCCGATCGTCGAGGGGGTGCAGCGCCATGGTGTGTGCCTCCTGTGGCGGGTTAGCAGTCGAAGATTGCGAGTGCTAATGCTACCCGGGCCGCCCGGGGTTGGCAAACGCGGGCCGAGAGTGCCAGCGGCCGGGAGTGCCCTCCGTCGGGCCGGGCCCGGCCTCAGGCCGTCGAGACCAGGCGCAGGTTGGGGTCGGCCCCCAGGGTGAGGGGACTCCGCTCCCCCCGGGCCAGGTGCCAGTGGCCCGCCGCCGCCACCATCGCCGCGTTGTCGGTGCACAGGGCCCGGGACGGGAGGAACGCCCCGATCCCGTCCTCGGCGCAGGCGGCCTCGATCCGGGCCCGGAGCAGCGAGTTGGCCGCCACCCCGCCGGCCAGGCAGATGGCCCGGGCCCCCACGTCGGCGGCGGCCTGGCGGGCCCGGGCCACCAGCACGTCCACCACGGCCTCCTGGAAGGAGGCCGCCACGTCGGCGGTGGCCGCCTCGGGCTCCTTGCGGACCCGGTTGACCACCGAGGTCTTCAGGCCGCTGAAGGAGAAGTCGTAGGCGTCGCCGGGCAGCGACCGGGGGAACGGGTAGGCCGCGGCGTCGCCCTCGCCGGCGATCCGGTCCACGGCCGGCCCCCCGGGGTAGCCCAGGCCGATGAAGCGGGCCACCTTGTCGAAGGCCTCGCCGGCGGCGTCGTCGATGGTGGCCCCCATGATCCGGTAGGTGCCGGGGGCGGTGACCTCGATCAGCATGGTGTGGCCGCCGGAGACCAGGAGCACCACCAGCGGCCACCCCAGATCGGGCTGCTCGAGCAGGGAGGCGAAGAGGTGGGCCTCGAGGTGGTTCACCCCGACGAAGGGGACGTCCCAGGCCATGGACCGGGCCTTGGCCTCGGCCACCCCGACCAGCAGGGAGCCGATGAGGCCCGGGCCGCAGGTCACGGCGATGCCGTCGATGCCCGTGCCGGCGGCATCCGAGCCAGCCTGGGCCAGGGCGTCCTCGATCACCGGGGTCAGCAGCTCCACGTGGGCCCGGCCGGCCAGCTCGGGGACCACACCGCCGTAGCGGGCGTGCAGGTCCACCTGGCTGGAGACGACCGACGAGACGATGGTCGTGCCGTCCTCGACCACCGCCGCCGCGGTCTCGTCACAGGAGGTCTCGATGCCGAGCACCCGGCGCATGGGGCGCCCGGTGCCGGGGGCGGCGTCGGCGGTCACGACCCCGACCCTACCGAGTCCGGTCGGGCCGGTCACCGGCGCCGCTCCACTGCGAACCGGTCGGCCAGGCCCGCCTCCAGGGCCGAGAGGCGCTCGGCGTAGGCCCCGGCGTCGATGTCGCGCACCCACATGATCAGGGCGTCGCGGCCGGCCCCGTAGTAGTCCCGGCGCACCCCCACCGGTGCCAGGCCGAAGCGGCGGTAGAGGGCCAGGGCCGGCTCGTTGCCGACCTGGACCTCGAGGGTCAGGTGGGCCAGGCCCCGGGCCAGGGCGGTGCGCACCAGGTCGCAGAGCAGGACGGTCCCGATGCCGGTGCCCTGCCAGGCCGAGGCCACGGCGATGTTGTTGAGGTGGGCCTCGTCGTCCACGACCATGATGCCGCCGTAGGCCACCAGCTCGGTGCCCACCCAGGCGGCCCGGTAGGCCCGAGAGGTGCGCTGGGCCAGCTCCTCTTCGAAGAGGCGGCGCGACCACGCCTCGTCGAAGGCAGCCTTCTCGATGCGGAGCACGGCGTCGAGGTCGCTGACCCGTAGCGGGGCCACCACCACGGGGAGCCGGTCCGGCGGCCCGTCCGGCGGGCGAGCCGGTGGCTCCGCCGCAGTCACGTGCTCTCGCCGGCCTCCGGCCGGGCCGTGCGCTCCTCGCCGGCCTCCGGCCGGGCCGTGCGCTGCGGGGCGCGCTCCTCCCAATTGATCCGGGCGTCGGGTGCCCGGCGGTACTCGGGGGCCAGGTCGGCGGCGGCCACCGGGGCCAGCCCATCGGCCAGGCGGCGGGCGG
>CAXBRB010000227.1:0-3896 GCA_963977795.1 uncultured Acidimicrobiaceae bacterium | reverse complement strand
GGACCCCGACCGCCGGGCGGCCGCTCCCGTGGGCGGCCCTGCCGGCGGCGGGACGTGCGCCTCGAGCGCCCCCGGCGTCCGGGCCACCAGGTCGTCGGCCGGACGGACCATCAGCTCGGCAGTGGTGGCGACCGCCGGAGCCCCCGGTCGGTCGGCCACGAGCACGGCCAGGGGCGCTGGCTCAGGGGTGCGCGCCCCGACATCCCTCGGTGTCTCGTTCGGATCGTCCATCGGCTGCCCTCCGCGGTCGGGGGCCCGACGGACCCGCCAGGGGTCCACGGGCCGCGTCGCGGCATCGTACCGACGGGTTCCTGCGAATTATCGGCGCCCCCTCGGTCCCGGGTCCGGTGCCGCAGTCAGGAGGGCGGGGAGGCACCGTCGATTCCGACCGCACCGGGGCCTGCTGCTAACCTGACGGTTCCTTCGGGGGTATAGCTCAGTTGGTAGAGCGCTTGACTGGCAGTCAAGAGGTCAGGGGTTCGAATCCCCTTACCTCCACCGGAGCAGTGCAGGTCAGGGCCGGTTTCCCGAGCACGGGGGCCGGCCCTGTGCGCGTCTGAACGACCTGACAGGATCAGTGGCCCAGCCAGTGGAGCGGCATCTGCCCGAACGTCGTGCAGAGCCCGAGCGCTTCGATCAGCACGAAGGCGCACACCAGGCCGAGGACGGCGATGCGCCCCCACCGCCCGGTGATGCGGGCCCGCGACGGCGGCATGTACCACTCGGGCAGGAACCCGGCTGGCCCCTGCACCACCCGGTCGATGGGGACGGCGTCCGGGGCCGGCCCCTCCCGGCGGTCGGCCAGAGCCAGCTCGGCCAGGAGCGCGTCGTCGCCCGTCCACGGCACCTCTCCGGCGTGCGGTCCGGCGCCGCCGTCGCACCCATTCGGGGCCTCGGTCATCTCGGCATCCACGTTCCCACCCTACGGCGACCCGTGGGTCGGCCCACCGGGCGTCGCCGGTCAGACGGCGAGGTAGAGGAAGCCGTAGCCCTCGTCGCGGAAGGGCACGCCGGCGGCCCGCAGCGTGTCGCCCCAGTCCCCGGTGACCGCCGGGTCGGCCAGCTGCATCCCGTGGTCGGCCACCACCACGAACGCCGTGTCGTCCCACACCCCGGCCCGCTCCACCGCCTCGAGCATCCGCCCCACCCGGGCGTCGGTGTCCTCCAGCGAGGCCGCCGCCATGTCCGAGTAGGGGCCGCCCTCGTGGAAGGCGGCGTCGGTGAGGGTGAAGTTGACCCAGGAGAACGTGGGGATCTCCCAGGTCCGGCCCCGGTAGGTGCCCGACCACAGACCCCGGAACTGGTCGACGGCGGTGTGGTCGATCAGCGACGACCACCGGTAGTCCTTCGACGGTCGCACGAAGCGCTCGGTGGCGTCGGGCAGCTCCTCGGGGCGAGGCGGCCGGTCCACCTCCTCGCCCCGGCGCATCAGGTCGAAGACCGAGAAGTCCGCCCCGGTGTCGCACGGCTCGTTGATGGAGACCGAGAGCGCCCCGGGACGCCGCCGGTGCACGACGTCGTGGACCGTCTCCACCCCGGGGTGGAGCCACTGCATGGCCCCCACCCAGGTGGCCGCCGAGTTGGTCACCACCTGCGCGCCGCTCGGCCGGTCCATCCAGGCGTTGTGGAGGACCCCGTGGTGGCCAGGGTGGCGGCCGGTGAGGATGGTGGTGTGGTTGGCCAGCGTCACCGTGGGGGTCGACGCCAGGGCGCCGTGGCGCAGGGCGATCCCCTGGTCGAGGAGTCGGGCCAGGTGGGGCAGGCGGCCCTCGGCCACCATGGCGTGGAGGACGTTGGGGTTGGTCCCGTCCAGGAGGAAGGCCACCACATGGCGGGCTGCGCCGGGCGCGGCCACCACCCGCTCCACCACGGCACCGTCCCCGGCCGGCCCGTCCGGAGCGGGATCGTCCTCGATGCCCAGGAGGGCCAGCATGGTGGGAGCCACGTCCACCAGGCGGCACGAGCCGTCGACCAGGCCGCCCCGGGCCGCACCGGCACCCGACACCAGGAACGGCGCCCGGGCCTGGAGGACGCCGGGTGAGCCGTGCTCGCCGAGGAGGCCGCCGGTGTCCCCCCAGAAGTGGGCGCCGGTGTGGATGACCACCAGGTCGGGGGCCGACGGGTGGTCGAAGACCTGGTCCAGGCTCTCGAAGGCGTTGGGGTGGGCATTGCGGGAGCGCACGGGGTGGGGGTCGGCCATCTCGGCGGCCAGGGAGTCGAGGAAGGTCTCGTCGAGCGAGGCGATGGGGGCGGCTCCGGACAGCACCGTCGACTCCCACCCGCCCGCCACAGCGCGCACCCGCTGGTGCCCCTCGGCCGAGGCCACCTCCAGGACGCCGGGCGCCGGCCGCCAGGCCACGAAGTCGACGATCGGCTCGAGCTCGGCGGCGCACAGGACCTCGAGGGCCCGGTCGCGCCGGCCGGCGTCGGCGAAGGGGATGGACAAGTCGGTCACGGCGGTGACGCTACCGGCCGGGAGCCGGCCCCGCCGGGGGCGTCAGGCAGCAGGTGACGGGCCGGGCGACGTCACGCCGGGGTCCCGAACTGATCCGAGGGGACCTCGGTCTCACCACGCTCGACGGCGACCACCAGCCGCTCGGCCACCACCTCGGGCGCAAGGCCGGCACGGAGGCGGGGTGGCTCGCCGTGGATGGCCCGCGAAGCCAGGCCGGTCTCGGTGTGGGGCGGGCGCACGTCGACCACCGCCACCCCCGAGCGGCGCAGCTCCCGGGCCAGCGCCCGGGTGAACGAGCTGGCCGCTGCCTTGGCGGCGCCGTAGGCGGCCATGCCCGGCACCGGCTGCTCGGCCAGCACGGCGCTCACCACGACCAGGAAGCCCCCGGAGGCGGTCAGCGCCGGGGCCACCCGCCGGGCCAGCCACATCGGGCCCAGCACGTCGATGAGGAAGACCTCTTCGATCACGTCGTCCGGCGTCGCCACCAAGTCGCCGAAGGCGGCCACCCCGGAGGCCACGATCACCCCGTCCAGCCGGCCGTGCGCTGCGGTGGCCGCAGCCACGAGGGCGTCGCCGGCACCGGGGTCACGGATGTCGAGCTCGAGGGCCGTGCCACCTGCCGGTACGGCACCGTCGAGCGCAGTGCCGGGCCGGGCCGTGGCCACCACGATCGCCCCTCGTGCGGTCAGCGCCTCGACCACCGCCGAGCCGATGCCCCCGGTCGCCCCGACCACCGCCACCACGGCACCACGAAGGTCCCGACCGGCCGTCATCGACCCTCCCCGCCCCGGTCGTGCGCCCGAGGGCCGGTGTCGACCGGGCCGCAGAAGAGGAAGCCGGGAGAACGGTACATGCCGACGACACTAGTGATCCGACGAACGGGGTCACTCCGAACACGAGACGTCCACACGCCATACGGCCTTCCCCCCACGGACACGGCAACGGTCCGATGACGGGGCGGCCGCCGCAGACCGGCGTGCCCCACGGAGTCGGGAGGAGTCAGCATGGAGGACCTCGGAGCACTGCGCCCACCGGTCGATGACGCCGTCGGCGGAGGAGGGTCCGCCGACGAGGAGCGTGCCCGACGGGACCGTGGCCCCCTGGCCTGGGACCCCGATGCCTTCGACGCCGGCTCCTGGCGCCGGTCGGCGGCCTGCCACCACATCGGCCCGACCGTCTTCTTCCCCGCCGGCGTCACCGGTGAGGCAGCCCGCCAGACCGCCGTGGCCACCTCGGTGTGCCGGCGGTGCCCGGTGCGCCTCGACTGCCTCCGCTTCTCGCTCGAGACCCACCAGGTCTACGGCATCTGGGGCGGCTTCGACGAGCTCGAGCGCCGAGAGATCAAGCGGCGCTGGCGCCGCACCGGGGCGCCCCTCCACCTGGTGGCCGGCCATGCTGACGCCCCACAGGAACGGTCCGGCCGCTTCGGGCTCGGGTGGTC
>CAXBRB010000226.1:0-3992 GCA_963977795.1 uncultured Acidimicrobiaceae bacterium | reverse complement strand
AACCAGCCGAACGCCAACACCCCCGCCAACAACGCCAGACCCGACACGGCCCCAAACAACAGGAAGCGCACGGCCGCACCCGCCCGGCGCTCACCCCCCCAGATCGCCACCAACAGGGTGGTGGGGATCAGCACCAGCTCAAAGGCAAGCACGAACAACAGGGCGTTGCGGGCGAGGAACGCCCCCACGACCCCGCCATTGGTGGCCAGCATCAAGGCGTAATAGAGCCGGGGGCGGCTTTGATCAGCAGGCGACGCCAGCACCGCCATGGCGGTGATCAGGCTCGCGAGCAACACCATCCGCCAGAGTCCGCGCGACATCCCGTTCCGCATGGCGCGCCATTCTCGCACGCGGTGCACGTCTCGAGCGCTGCGAATTCAATGGCGCTTGCGTCACGCTTGTCGCGCCCAAGGAGGTCTACGCTCGTCGGAACCTCGCTGGTGATATCGTGCTGGCCGGAGCGACGGTGGTGCCCCTGGCCTGCGAGGTGGTCTGGGCCTCGCACGGGGACGCGGCCCGCCACGTCCAGCCCGAGGTGCTGGTGGTGGAGCGGGCCGGCATCCGGGCCACCCACGGGAACGACCCCTACCGGGTCATCGACCGCAACGGCCACATCCTCATCCGCCAGAGCGCCATCCCCGTCTACGAGCTCTACTACCCCTACCTCCCGGGCATGACCGTCTTCGGCTTCTCCAGCGGGAGCCGGTTCGAGGCTCGCCTGACCGACGCCCGGATCCAGTTCCTCGTCTTCACGTCCGTGGTGGGGCTGCTGGCCCTGTGGCGCCTGCGGCCGTCCACCGACGCCCGGACCCGGGCCTTCCAGGCCATCACCGTCCTGCCCACCGCCGCGCTCCCGCTGGCCACCGGCGGCGACGACATGCCGGTGGTGGCGCTCATGCTGGCCGGCGTGGTGGCGCTCCAGCGCCGCCAGCCCCTGGTGGCCGGCCTGGTGCTCGGGGCCGCGGCCTCGCTCAAGTTCACGGCGTGGCCGCTGGTGCTGCTGGCGCTCTTCGCCCTGGTCGACCGGCGGGGACGCCGGGGATGGCGGACGGCAGGCGCGTATCTGTCCGGGGTGGCCGCCGTGGTGGTACCGGTGGTGGTGCCCGTCGCGCTCCGCAACCCGTCGGCCTTCGTCGACAACGTGGTCCGCTTCCCGCTGGGCCTGGCCGGGGTGGCGTCGCCGGCGGCCAGCAGCCTCCCGGGCCACCTCGTGGTCTCCGCCTGGCCGGGCCTCCACCGGGCCTACGTGGTGGCGGCCGTGCTGGTCGGGGGCACCGTCCTGGTCCGCCACCTGGTGCGGCGCCCGCCCAGGGATCCGGCCCGGGTCGCCTCCCTGACCGGGTGGGTCATGCTCATCGCCACCCTGGCCGCCCCGGCCACCCGGGTGGGCTACCTCCTCTACCCGGCCAACCTCTTCGTGTGGGCGTGGATGCTGCGGTGGGCCGAGGTGCCCGCCGTGGAGTCCGCACCCCGCCGGTGGGCGCTCCGGTCAGCCGCCGTCGGGTAGCTGGAGGATCTCGACGGTGTAGGCCGTGGTGCCGTCGGCCGCCGTCGGGGCGGCGACGACGCCGGCCTCCCAGTAGAAGCCGTCGCTGCTGCCGTGCTTGGCCAGCAGCTCGGTGGCGCCCGGGCCGCCCTGGGGGGCGCCGCCGGTGTAGATGACCTGCCAGCCGGTGCGGGGCAGGGCCGCCCGGAAGGCGGCGATGACCTGGTCGGCGGCCAGCGGGACGGTCAGGCGGGCCGTCCGGTCGAACTGGGCTGCGCCCTGGTCCCCGCTGATCGTGCCCCGGACCTGGCTTCCCCGGGGAAGGCCGAGGTTGCCCAGCACGTCGGCCGGTGGCTGGCCGTCGCTGATCAGACCGGTGAGCAGGGGGGCGGCCGCCTCCATGGTCACCCGGGACCCGTCGGGGAGCACCACGGTCCGGGACGGGTAGGTGGGGGCCGACCCGCTGGCCACGATGGAGCCGATCACGCCCACCACGGCGATGGCCACGGCCAGGCCCAGGACCACCAGGGCCGGGGTGCGCGTCGACCGGGGGCCGACCGGAGGGGCCGGGGCGTCGGCCTCTGGCGCCGACCCGCCCGGGTCCGCAGGGGCGGGCGCCGTGGTCACCGACGCCTCACCGGATCGCTCGGAGCATGCAGGGACGCTACCGGTCCGATGGGGCTGTGACGGGGTCGGCCGCGGCCGGAGCAACCACGGGCACCGGCTGTGCCGGGGCGGCCTGGCCGGGGTCCAGGGAGAGCTCCTCGGCCACCCGGAACGACGCCACGGCGGCGCCGACGGTGGCGCCCAGGATGGCCCACCGGGTCACCCGGGGGAGCCGACGGAAGGCCAGCACGGTGACGGTGGCGTCCACGGCGTCGGCCATGCCGCCCAGGCCAACCCAGATCCGCGCCTCGTCGGTGCGGTCCCGGGAGAGGGCGCGCAGGGCGCCGAGGCCCAGGGCCACGTCTCGGCCGCCCATGGTGCGGGCCAGGAGGCGGGCGTCCTGGCGGGCGGCGCCGTCGCCGATCCAGGGGCGGGCCAGGAGGGTGGGCGCAGCCAGCGCCGAGACGCCGATGGCCACCCGGCCGAGCGCCATCGCCTGGCCCAGTCGGAGGGCGAACGAGGTCATGGGCTCCACGGTAGCGCCCGGGCGCCGGGACGGTGCCGCTGCTGCCTGGTCGCCGGCGGGCCGGCCGGCAGGGCTGGACCCGACGTGGCATCCCCGCCACGCTCCGGTGTCGGCGGGGCCGGTGTCGATGGACGTCCTGCTCGCGGGGTGTTTACATTTCGGCCGGCGTCGTTCACAATGCGACGCCAGCAGACCGCACTCCGGTGTGGTCGCAGCATCGGCGCCTGCCCTGCAGGCGCTGCACGGGGGGAGCACCGGGGGATTCCGGGGGGAGGCCGAGGGCCGGATCGCAAGGTCCGGCCCTCGGCGCGCCCGCCCGGCTCCGTGCGGCGGCACCCGGCCGTCCGGGCAGCCGGCTAGGCGCCAGCGGCCGTCCAGCCGAAGGGATCCAGCGGGCCGTGCCCTGCACCCAGGTGCCACCCGGCCGCCCCGACCAGGGCCCGGTGGACGAACGTCTTGGCCTCGGCCACCGCTTCCTCCACGGGGAGCCCCCGGGCCAGCAGCGCGGCGGTGGCCGAGGCCAGGCTGCACCCCGTCCCGTGGTTGTTGACGGTGTCCACCCGCTCGGCCTCGAGGACGACGGCCCCGTCAGGGCCGCACAGCACGTCGGCCACCCGGTCCGGTGCCCGGCGGGCGCCCCGGTCGTGGACCCCGGGCAGGTGGCCCCCCTTGACCACGACCCAGGTCGGGCCCAGCTCCCGGATGCGGCGGGCCAGCGCCTCCATCGCCTCCACGTCGGCCGGACCGGCCACGTCTCCCTCCGCGCCCCCGGCCAGGATGTCGGCCTCGTGGAGGTTGGGGGTGACGACCAGGGCGTGGGGGAGGAGGAGGCGCCGGTAGGCGTCGACGGCGGCCGGCTCCAGCAGGGGCCGGCCGGTGGAGGCCACCAGGACCGGGTCGACCACCAGGCGGGGCAGGTCGCCGGCTGCCGCCCGGGCCGCCACCACCTCGACGGTGGCCGCGGTGGCCAGCATCCCGGTCTTGACGGCGCCCACGGCGAAGTCGCCCACCACGGCGGCGATCTGGGCGTCGACGATCTCCGGGGGGACCGGATGGACGGCGGTCACGGCCGCCGTGTGCTGCGCGTCGAGCCCCATCACCAGCGAGGCGTCGAACGGCAGAATCCGTGTTTCTCCGAGAGATTCACGCACCCGCGCCATGCGATCGGGCACCGGGAGCCCGATCGGGTCGCGGCACCGATGGCCGCGCACGGTCACCCCCTGCGAGGCGTTCGCGTCGAGGTCGGTGTGTTCGCACCGCAGAAAATCAGGCGGAAGCCGCAGCTCGCGCACGCCGTCCCGCGCGCACCGCCGCAGCCGGTCGCCCTCGAAGACGAAGCGCTCGGCGCCGTGGAGCACCGAGCGTTCGAACGCC
>CAXBRB010000225.1:0-4010 GCA_963977795.1 uncultured Acidimicrobiaceae bacterium | reverse complement strand
TTTTTTTTTTAATGATACGGCGACCACCGAGATCTACACTCTTTCCCTACACGACGCTCTTCCGATCTCCGACCGACACCGGCACGGCGGCGGCGTGGATGCGCGACCCGTTCTTCCGCCACGAGCACCGCTGGTGGTCGGGCAGCGCCTGGACCGAGCACGTCAGCGACGACGGGGTGGCCTCGGTCGACCCGCCGCCGGCCCCCTGACGGCCGGCCCCGCGACGGCCGCCCGGTGACGGCCGATCAGCCCCCGACGGGGGTGAAGGTGACGCCGGCCCAGCGGCCATCCCTCCGCCACGCCGACGTCGTCCTGAAGAACTCGATCGACCCCTTGCCGTAGGAGGCGCCCCAGGGCGGGCCGTCGAGGGCCTGGCCCTCGTTGTTGTAGTAGCCGGGGGTGCAGTCGGTCCCGCCGATCCCGCCCGTCCCGTTGACGGCGCAGGCCACGATCTCCTCCGCCCAGGCGTCCTGGGCCTCGGCGGTGGCCTCCACCGTGGCCAGGCCGTGGGCGGCCATGTGGCCGACGACGGCGGCCAGGTGGGTGGCCGCCTCGTCGAGCAGCTGGGTGTAGTTGGCCGTCCAGGCCCCCTGGGACTGGCTGACCAGGAAGAGGTTGGGGAAGCCGTGGACCAGCATGCCGTGCAGGGTGCGCATGCCCCGGTCGTCCCAGGTCTCGGTCAGGGTCCGGCCGTCCCGGCCCCGGACGGCCAGCTCGGACCGCCGCTCGTACCCGGTGCCGACCTCGAAGCCGGTGGCGTAGATGATCACGTCGACCTCGTGGAGGACGCCGCCAGCCACCACCCCGTTGGCGGTGATCCGGTCCACCCCCTTGCCGTCGGTGTCGACCAGGGTCACGTTCGGCCGGTTGAAGGCGGCCAGGTAGCCGTCGTGGAAGCAGGGCCGCTTGCAGAACAGCTTGTAGTAGGGCTTGAGGGCCTCGGCCGTGGCCGGGTCCTCGACGACGGCGTCGACCCGGGCCCGGATGGCCTCCATGGTCTCCATGTTGGCCAGCTCGAGGACCTCCTCGAAGGGCCGGTCCAGGGCGCCGGCCCGGCCGCTCCGGTAGATCTCCATCATCCGGTCCACCAGCACCGTCCAGCCGTCGTGGACCAGGTCGACCTCCTGGGGCACCCCGGAGAGGAGGGCGTTGAAGTTCCGGATCCGCTCCTGCTGCCAGCCCGGTGCCTGCCCGGCCGCCCAGGCGGGGTCGATGGGGGCGTTCCCGCGGACGTCGACCGACGACGGGGTCCGCTGGAACACGGTGAGGTGGCCGGCCGCCTCGGCCAGGTGGGGGACGATCTGCACGGCGGTGGCCCCGGTGCCGATGACGGCCACCCGCTTCCCGGCCAGGCCGTCGAGGCCACCGGCCGGGCTGCCGCCGGTGACGGCGTAGTCCCACCGGCTGGTGTGGAACGACGGCCCGGCGAAGGTGGTGATGCCGTCCACACCGGGGAGCTTGGGCCGGTGCAGGGGCCCGGTGGCGGTGACCAGGAACCGGGCCGACAGGGTGTCGCCCCGGTCGGTGGTGACGGTCCACCGGCCGGACCGGTCGTCCCAGTCCGCCCCGGTCACCCGAGTGGCCACCAGGGCGTCGTCGGCCAGGTCGAAGTGGGCGGCGATGCGCCGGAGGTGGGCCAGGATCTCGGGCCCGTCCACGTAGCGGGCCGAGGGGACCACGCCCAGCTCCTCGAGGAGGGGCAAGTAGATGAGGGACTCGATGTCGCACTGGGCCCCCGGGTACTGGTTCCAGTACCAGGTGCCTCCGAGGCCGCTGCCCTTCTCCACCACCCGCACCGAGGTCAGCCCGGCCGCCTTCAGGCGCCCGGCGGCCAGCAGGCCGCCGAAGCCCCCGCCCACCACCACGGCGTCCAGGGTCTCGTGGAGCGGCGGCCGGGACGGGGCGGCGCCCAGGCGGTCGGTGGCGAAGCCGGCCAGGTCCCCGGCCACCTCGAGGTACTGGTCCTTGCCGTCGGCCCGGAGGCGCTTCGCCCGCTCGGCGGCGTACCGGGCCCGAAGGGCCCCGGGGTCGAAGGGCAGGTCGTCGGGGGCGGCGCCGGGCACCCTCCGATCCTACGGCGCCGGTCGGCCGGGGCCCCGGGCCGAGCACGACCTGCGGGCCTGGCTACAGTGCGGCCATGGCGGAGGAGATCAGCGTCACCACCGAGATCGCCGCACCGGCCGGGGAGGTGTGGTCGATGGTGGCCGACCTGACCCGGATGGGCGAGTGGTCCCCGGAGAACGACGGGGCACGGTGGATCAAGGGCGCCACCGGCCCCACCCCGGGCGCCCGGTTCACGGCGTCCAACCACCAGGGCGCCAAGAAGTGGAGCACGTCGGGGGTGATCGTGGAGGCCGAGCCGGGCCGGGTCCTCTCCTTCCGCATCGCCGTGGGTCCGGTCAAGGTGGCCCTGTGGCGCTACACCTTCGAGGACACGGCGGGCGGGTGCCGGGTGACCGAGACGTGGATCGACGAGCGCAATGGCCTGGTCAAGGCCCTGGGCAAGCCGGTCAGCGGGGTGGCCGACCGGGCCACCCACAACCGGGCCGGCATGGAGCAGACCCTGGCCAATCTCAAGGCGGCCGCCGAAGCCTGAGGCGGACCGAGGGGACGCCTGCGCGCCCAGGTGCGGGCCGGCCGGTCCGGTGTCCCGGCCGCAGGTCTCAGCCCCGGTCCGACTCCCGCCACGCCACCGGGGGCAGCGGGCCCAGCTCGGCGGTGCACGCCTCCACCCGTCGGGCCGCTTCCAGCAGGACGGCCTCCTGGCCGGGTCGGGCGATGAGGGCCGCCCCCACCGGCAGCCCGCCGACCACGCCGATGGGCACGCTCATGATGGGCCAGCCGGCGATGGCCGCCGGCGTGGTGGCCTCGCTGTCCAGGGCGCCCCCGTGGCCGCCCACCACCAGGTCGCTCTTCCAGGCCGGGCCGTAGGCCGGGGCGAGGAGGACGTCGGCGCCCTCCAGGGCGGGGACCAGGCAGGTCCCGGTGGCCCAGGCCAGGTTGCGGGCCCGGGCCGGTCCGTAGGCGTCGCCCCGTCGCCCGCCGGTCGCCAGGGCGGCCAGGAAGAGGTCGTGGCCGAAGTGGGCCAGCTCGACGTCGGCGCAGGCGTCCTCGTGGGCCACCACGTCGGCCAGGGAGCGGACCCCGGACCCGGGACGGGCGGCCAGGTAGTCGTCGAGGCCGTCCACCAGCTCGGCCAGGAGCACAGCCAGCTCATCGGACCCGACCTGCTCGTCGGCCACGGCGACGTCCCGCTCCACCAGGTGCTCGCCGCGCTGGGAGAGAGCCTCGGTCACCTGGTCGACCAGGGCGTCGGTGGCCGGGTGCCCGGTGGTCCAGGTGGCCGCCCGGACGAAGCGCGGTCGCTCAGCGGGCGGGGGGACCCGGCGGCCGGCCAGCACCTCGAAGAGGAGGGCCACGTCGTCGACGCTCCGGGCCATGGGACCGGGGCTGTCCTGGCTGGCGCTGATGGGGACCACCCCCGATGTGGGCACCGTCCCGACCGTGGGCTTCAGGCCGACCACCCCGCACAGCGAGGCCGGGCAGACGATGGAGCCGTCGGTCTCGGTGCCCACGGCCAGGGGCACCAGCCCGGCGGCCAGTGCGGCGCCAGAACCGGACGACGACCCGCCGGCGCTCCGGTCCAGGGCCCAGGGGTTGGCCACCAGGCCGCCGGTGGCCGACCAGCCGCTGGTGGAGCGGGCCGAGCGGATGTTGGCCCACTCGGAGAGGTTGGTCGAACCGATCACCACCGCCCCGGCGTGGCGCAGGCGGGCCACCAGGCCGGCGTCGCCGGCAGGACGCCCCACCAGGGCGGTGGAGCCGGCCGCCCCGGGGAGTCCTGCCGCTTCGATGTTGTCCTTGACCGCCACCGGCACGCCGTGCAGCGGGCCCCGCAGCCGGCCGGCACGGCGCTCAGCGTCGCGCTCGGCCTCCGCTGCATCCCAAGGTCAGCAGCAATCCGGTGGTGCGCGTGTTCGCGGCGGATGCCAAGTCGTTCGGCACGCCGG
>CAXBRB010000224.1:0-4035 GCA_963977795.1 uncultured Acidimicrobiaceae bacterium | reverse complement strand
GGGCCCACGGTGGCCGTGATCGGCCTGGGGGCCATCGGCGACGGGGTGGCCCGCAGCGTGGCCGCCGCCGGCCTCCCGCTGGTCGTCTGCGACGTGCGCCCCGAGGCCGCCGAGCGCCATGCAGGAGCGGCCACGGTGGCGCCGACCGCAGCCGCCGCTGCCGCCGCCGCCGACGTGGTGGTGGTCGCCGTGGTCGATGACGCCCAGGTGCGCTCGGTCCTCTCCGGGCCCGACGGGGCCCTGGCCGCCGCCGCCCCCGGCGCCGCGGTGGTGGTGGTCAGCACGATCACGGCGGCCTGCGTGGCCGACCTCGTGGCCGAGGCCGCCGCCGCCGGGGTGGTCCTGCTCGACTGCGGCGTGAGCGGAGGACCGGCCGCCGCCGCCAACGGCGACCTGATCTGCATGGTGGGCGGTGACGCCGCCGACGTGGCCCGCCTCGCTCCGCTCTTCGACGCCATGGGCGCCCTCACCGTCCACATGGGTCCGGTCGGGTCGGGCCTGGCCGCCAAGCTGGCCCGCAACCTCATCCAGTACGGCTCGTGGCTGGCCGCCTACGAGGGCCAGGTCCTGGCCGAGGCGGCCGGCATCGAGCTGGCCAAGCTGGCCGAGGTGGTCCGGGCCAGCGATGCCCGCATCGGCGGCCCGGCCACCCTGATGTTCCGGCCCACGGTCGCCCCGCTGGCCGCCGACGACGGGCTCCGGGTCCACATGGCCGGCGGGGCCGCCCTGGCCCACAAGGACCTCCAGGCCGCCCTGGCCCTGGCCGGCGACCTCGGGGTGGACCTGCCGCTGACAGCGATGACCGAGGCCCGGGCCGATGCGATCTTCGGCGTGGGCGACCCGGCCTAGGGTGCGGCCCACCGGGACGGACGGGAGCAGACGAGCGATGGGAGCAGGCAGATGAGCGGAGCAGGTGGAGCGGCCGGCCTCGGCCCGGTGGTGGGCGAGGAGCGCCTGCTGATCGACGGCGAGCTGCGCCCGGCCCGGTCGGGCCGGACCTTCGAGACGGTCAACCCGGCCACCGGAGAGGTCCTCGGTGTGGCCGCCGACGGTGCGGCCGAAGACCTCGACGACGCCATCGGGGCAGCCCGCCGGGCCTTCGACACCACGGCGTGGTCGACCGACACGGCCCTCCGGGTGGCCGGCCTCCGCCAGCTGCACGCCGCCCTCCTGGCCCGGTCCGACGAGCTGCGGGCCATGACGGTGGCCGAGGTGGGCGCCCCGCTGGGCATGACCCACCACGCCCAGCTGGACTCCCCGGTGGCGTCGCTGGCCTGGGTGGCCGACCTCCTCGAGGGGTACGTCTTCGAGACCGACCTGGGGGAGGCCGCCCCCCTGGGCATCGCGTCCCACCGCTGGATCCGGCGGGAGGCCACCGGGGTGGTCGGTGCCGTCACCCCGTGGAACGTGCCCCACCAGATCAACCTGGCCAAGCTGGGCCCGGCGCTGGCCGCCGGCAACACCGTGGTGCTCAAGCCCGCCCCCGACACCCCGTGGTGCGCCACCGTCCTGGGCCGGATCATCGCCGAGGAGACCGACATCCCGGCCGGGGTGGTCAACGTGGTCCCGTCGTCGGACCACGCCGTGGGGGCGCTGCTCTCCACCGATCCCCGGGTCGACATGGTGAGCTTCACCGGCTCGACGGCCACCGGCCGCAAGGTCATGGCAGCAGCGGCCGAGACCATCAAGAAGGTCTTCCTCGAGCTCGGCGGCAAGTCGGCCTTCGTGGTCCTCGACGACGCCGACCTGGCCACGGCGTGCGCCACGGCGGCCTTCACCGTGTGCACCCACGCCGGCCAGGGGTGTGCCATCACCACCCGGCTGCTCGTCCCCCGCAGTCGCTTCGATGAGGCCGTCGAGGCGACAGCCGGCGTCATGGCCGCCCTCCCCGCCGGCGACCCGACCGACCCCGGCACGATCTGCGGGCCTCTCATCAGCGCCCGCCAGCGCGACCGGGTGGAGGGCTACCTGCGCCTCGCCCTCGACGAGGGCGGATCGTTCGTCCTGGGCGGCGGCCGGCCCGAGGGGATGGACGCCGGCTTCTTCATCGAGCCGACCCTGGTGGTGGGCCTCCCCAACACCTCCCGTGTGGCCCAGGAGGAGATCTTCGGTCCGGTGCTCACCGTCATCCCCCACGACGGGGACGACGACGCCGTGGCCCTGGCCAACCAGTCGGTCTACGGGCTGTCGGGCTCGGTGTGGGGGGAGCGCGACCGGGCGATCGCCGTGGCCAACCGGATCCGCACCGGCACCCTGGGCATCAACGGCGGGCTGTGGTTCAGCCCCGACGTGCCCTTCGGCGGGTACGGCCAGTCCGGCGTCGGCCGGGAGTCCGGTGTGGCAGGGTTCGAGGAGTACCTGGAGATCAAGTCGCTGGCCGAGCCGGCGTGAGGCCGCCGGCCGGAGGGAGGGGACGCCGTGGGTGACCAGCGGACAGACGGGACGTCGGAGGCGCGAGCCGCCGGCATGGCGAAGATGCAGGAGGTCTACGGGTTCACCGTCGACCCCGACACCGTGGCCGGGCCCTACGTGGACGTCACCGTCGACCACCTGTTCGGGGCCATCTGGACCCGGGAGGCCCTCGGCGTGCGCGACCGCCGCCTGCTCACCATCGGGGTGCTGGCCGCCCAGGGCAAGGACGACCTCTGCGAGATCCAGTTCGGGGCGGCCCTCGAGCGGGGCGAGCTCGACGAGGAGCAGCTGCGGGAGATCGTGCTCCACCTGGCCCACTACATCGGCTGGCCGCTGTCCACCGGTGTCAACGCTGCGGCCGAGAAGGTCATCGCCCGTCGGGCCAAGGCAGCCCGAGCGGTCGGGGACGGCTGAGCCGGACGACCCGTCGGACGAGCCCCGCCTGCTGCTGCCCTTCCTGACATTTTTCCAAGTGACGAGCCCCGCCCGACGGGGCGGAGGAGAGAGGAACCCATGCCCACCACGACCTTCGACTTCACCGGCAAGGTGTCCATCGTCACCGGCGCGGCCGGCGGCATCGGCCAGGCCTACGCCGAGGCCCTGGCTGCGGCCGGCGCCTCGGTGGTGGTGGCCGACATCGACGGGGACGGCGCCGAGGCGGTGGCCGCCGGCATCCGGGCGGCCGGCGGTGCCGCGGCGGCGGCCACGGTGGACGTGTCGGACCCGGCCTCGGCCGAGGCCATGGCCGCCCTGGCCGTCGACACCTTCGGCGGCATCGACCACCTGGTCAACAACGCAGCGATCTTCGGGGGCATGAAGCTCGACCTGCTGATCACCGTGGACTGGGAGTACCTGCAGCGCTTCCTCTCGGTCAACATGCTCGGCGCCCTGGTGTGCGCCCGGGCCTGCTACCCGGCCCTGCGGGCCCGGGGCGGCGGGGCCATCGTCAACCAGTCGTCCACCGCCGCCTACCTGTATGCCGGCTTCTACGGCCTGGCCAAGGCCGGGGTGAACTCCATCACCCAGCAGCTGGCCCACGAGGTGGCGGGCTCGGGGATCCGGGTCAACGCCATCGCCCCTGGGCCCATCGACACCGAGGCCTCGCGCTCGGTGGTGCCCGACGCCTTCATGCAGCCGATCCTCGACGGCCTGGCCATCAAGCGCCAGGGCCAGCCCGCCGACCTCGTGGGCATGTGCCTCTTCCTGCTCTCCGACGAGACGTCGTGGATGACGGGGCACGTGGTCAACGTGGACGGCGGCCAGATCTTCCGGGCATGACCGACCCGCACCGGGTCGCCCTCGAGCACCACGACGGCGTCCTGGTCGTGGCCTTTGACCGGCCGGAGGCCCGCAACGCCTTCGACCGGGCCATGTACCGGGCCGTCACCGCCGCGCTGGCCGGGGCCCTGGACGACGACGCCGTGCGGGCCGTGGTCCTGTGCGGCCGGGGGCCGTCGTTCTGCGCCGGCCAGGACCTCAAGGAGATGGCCGCCATCGCCACCGGGGCCGACGACAGCGTGGGCGAGCCCGGCTTCCGCGACCTGCTGGACCTCCTCGGCCGCTTCGACAAGCCCCTCCTGGCCGCCGTCCACGGGGCGGGGACGGGGCTGGGGTTCTCGATCC
>CAXBRB010000223.1:0-4067 GCA_963977795.1 uncultured Acidimicrobiaceae bacterium | reverse complement strand
GAGATCCGGTCCATGATGCTCCGCCACCTCGACCTGCTCTGCCAGCGGTTCGGACCCGACCTCGGGGTGCGCCAATTCCGCAAGCACAGCGGCTGGTACCTCACCGGCCTCCCCGTCGGCCCCGAGGTCCGACGGCGCCTGGCCACCGCCTCGACCGTCGACGAGGTGGCCGACCAGCTGGCCCCGCTGGATGGGTCCCTGCCGTTCCCGCCCGAGGCCCTGCGCATGGCCCGGGGCCACACCAACGGGCCCCGACCGGTCCACCTGCCCGAGGGATGGCTGGACCGCACCGACGATCCCACCCCGCCGGCCGGCGGCGACCTGCTGGTGTCGGGCGGATGAGCGGGCCCGCCGAGGCCGCCACCCGGCCACCCGTCCCCAGCGCCGAGGCCCTGCGCCCACCCGAGCCGCCCACGCCGCCCCGACGGGCCGCGGTGACCGGAGCCACCGGCTTCGTCGGCGCCAACCTCATCCGCCACCTGGCTGCCGCCGGCACCGGGGTGACCGCCGTGGTCCGCCGCCCGGGGGCGGTCGAGGACGGCGACGGCGTCGACGTGGCCGTGGCCGACGTGGGCGACACCCCGGCCCTGACCGGTGCCCTCGCCGGCTGCGACGTCGCCTACTACCTGGTGCACGCCATGGCCGGGGGCGAGGGGTTCGCCGAGCGCGACCGGGACCTCGCCGCCTCGTTCGCCGCAGCGGCCCGGGCGGCCGGGGTGCGCCGCATCGTCTACCTCGGGGGCCTCGGCCGGGGCGACCTCTCGGTCCACCTGGCCAGCCGCCAGGAAGTCGGCCAGGTGCTGGCCTCCACCGGGGTCGAGGTCGTCGAGCTGCGGGCCGCCGTGGTGCTCGGGGCCGGGAGCATCTCCTTCGAGATGGTGCGCTACCTCACCGAGCGCCTCCCGGCCATGGTCTGCCCCCGCTGGGTCAACACCCCGACCCAGCCCATCGCCCTCTCGGACCTGCTGGCCTACCTGACCGAGGCGGCCACCGTGCCCCCGGGGATCTACGAGGTCGGCTGCACCGACGCCACCACCTACCGCCAGATGATGGACACCTACGCCGCCGTGCGGGGCCTGCGCCCGCGCCTCATCGTCAAGGTCCCCCTCCTCACCCCGGCCCTCTCGGCCCACTGGGTCGACCTGGTCACCCCGGTCGACCGGACGGTGAGCCACGCGCTGATCGACAGCCTGGCCCACGACACCACCGTCACCGACGGGGCGGCCACCGACGCCGCCTTCACCGTGCGGCCCCTCTCGGTGGCCCGGGCCATCGCCGCCGCCCTCGACGCCCAGGACGCCGAGATCACCGCCACACTGTTCGAGCGGCCCCACGGCCTGTCCGAGGGGGTCTACACCGACCGCTCGTCGTCCCGGGTCCGCCGCCGGGGGCTGACCGAGGACGGGCGGGTGGCCGGCCTGGAGGCGGACCTCGATGACGCCGGCGGCCGCCTCACCTGGTACGGGCTGCCCTTCGCCTGGCTCATGCGCATCCTCCTCGGCCACCTCTTCGGCGAGGACCTCCGCCTGGGCCGGCCCGAGACGGTTGACGTCGGAGCCACCGTCGACTGGTGGACGGTGGCCGCCCGGGAGCCCGACGCCATCGTGCTGCGCTCCCGGGGATGGTTCTGCGGGGAGGCCTGGCTCGGCTTCCGGGCCGCCCCCGAGGGTCCGGCGGCCGTGGAGCAGGTCGGCGCCCTGCGCACCAAGGGCGTGCTGGGCATGGCCTACTGGTGGGCGCTGTGGCCCATCCACCTGGTGGCCTTCCGGGCCATGGTCCGCCACCGGCGGCGCCGAGCCCGGCGCATGGCCCGACGCCGGCCCCGGAAGGACCGGGTGGGCTGAGCCCGCCGACCCGGGGTCGCGGGCGGGGTGCCGGGCGCACGGCCCCACCACCCCGCCCCTACCATTGGCACATGGCTCCCGCCTTCCCCACCCTGGCCCAGACGGCGATCGACGCCGCCTCGCGCACCTTCGCATGAACGGCCAGATGACGGCAGGCACCCGGTGATCGTCGGCTCCTCGCTCACCATCGAGATCGGCGGCCGCCGCCTGCTCGACGACGCCTCGTTCGTGGTCGGGGCCGGCGAGAAGGTCGGCCTGGTCGGTCGCAACGGGGCCGGCAAGTCGACGTTCCTCTCGGTCCTGCTGGGCGAGCCGGCCGCCGCCGTGCGCTCGGCGGGCGACATCCGCATCCGTGGCACCTGGGGTCACCTGCCCCAGGTGCCCGAGCCCCACGGGCTGGGCCTCGACGCCAGCGCCTTCTCCCATGTGCTCTCCGGGCGCGGCCTCGACGTCCTCGACGACGCCCTGGGCAAGGCCCGCACCCAGATGGCCAAGGACCCCTCCACCGAGAACATCGCCCTCTTCTCCGACCTCGAGGAGCAGTTCCGGGAGAACGGCGGCTACGAGGCCGAGGCCACCATGGCCCGCCTGGCCGACGGGCTGGGGCTGCGCCAGGAGCTCCTCTTCGAGGACATCGAGTCGCTCTCGGGCGGCCAGCGGCGCCGCGTCGACCTGATCCGTCTCCTGTTCCAGGCCCCCGAGACGATGATCCTGGACGAGCCCACCAACCACCTCGACCGGCCGGCCAAGGCGTGGCTGATGGAGGAGCTGGCCACCTTCCCCGGGGCCATCCTGGTCGTCTCGCACGACCTCAAGCTCCTCGACCGCTCCATCGACAAGGTCCTCCACCTGGCCGACGGCCACCTCGCCGAGTTCAAGGGGACCTACTCGTCCTACCGGGTCCAGCTGGAGGCCGACACCGAGCGCCGGGAGCGGGCCGCCGAGCTCGAGGGGAAGGAGATCGACCGCCTGTCCCGCCTGGCCGACTCCATGCGGGGCAGCACCAACCGGCGGGCCCGCATCGCCAAATCACTGGACAAGCGGGTCGAGCGTCTGGAGTCCGGCCGCACCGAGGTCCGCCGCCGGGAGCGCGCCAGCACCTTCACCCTCCCCGCTCCGGCCCGCTCGGGTGAGGTGCCCCTGCGGGTCACCGGCCTCTCGGTCCGCTACGACGCCGCCCCGGTCCTGTCCGACGTCGACTTCCACTGCCGGCGGGGCGACCGGGTGGTGGTGATCGGCCGCAACGGCGCCGGCAAGTCGAGCCTCCTGCGCTGCCTGGCCGGGGTGCAGGAGCCCACGACGGGGACCGTCGAGCCGGGGATCAACGTGGCACTGGGCTACTTCGCCCAGGAGCACGAGCAGGTCGACCTCACCGTCACCGTCCTCGACAACATCGACGACCGGATCCTGACCACCGAGTCCGAGCGCCGGGCCCTCCTGGGCTCGTTCGGCCTGGTGGGCGACGTAGCCCACCAGATGCCCCGGACCCTCTCGGGCGGCGAGCGGGCCAAGCTGGGCCTGGCCATGCTGGCCGCCGGCCAGGCCAACCTGCTCATCCTCGACGAGCCGACCAACAACCTCGACCCTTCCTCCATCGAGGCGGTGGGCCAGATGCTGGCCGAGTGGCCGGGCACCGTGGTGGTGGTCAGCCACGACCGGGCCTTCGTGGAGGCGCTGGCCCCCACCCACGCCCTCGAGCTGCCGGCCGAGACGTTCACCCACTGGAGGGACGAGCACCTTGACCTGGTGGAGATGAAGTAGCCCGGGAGCACGACGGGCATCGGCCCGGCCGGGGGCGACCCTGCCCCGCTACCCTGCCCCCATGGACGCCTCCGCCGAACCGACGCCCGCCCCCGTGACCCCGGAGGTGGCACGGCAGACGTGGCGGACCCTCGAGCCGCTCCACGGGATGGTCTACTTCGCCCCCGAGGCCGCACAGGCCTTCGCCGCCCTGGGCCTCGAGGGCCAGTCCGGCTACTTCGCCTCGCGGGCCGCACCGATGGGACCGGTGGCGCCAGCCACCGTGGTGGCCACCTTCTTCAACTTCCGTCCCTCGCTGGTGGCTGGAGCCATGGCCGGGGTGTGGGAGACCACCAGCCCCGAGGCCGTGCTGGCCGCCCGGCTCGGGGCCGCCGACGGAGCGCTGCGCCGCCTCCTGGGCGACGCCGTGGGCTCACCGGAGATGGGCCGCGCCGCCTAGATCGGAAGAGCACACGTCTGAAC
>CAXBRB010000222.1:0-4103 GCA_963977795.1 uncultured Acidimicrobiaceae bacterium | reverse complement strand
AGGCCGCCCTGGCCGAGCACCTCCACCGCCTCGAGGAGGCCGAGAAGCGCGACCACCGCAAGCTCGGCGCCGAGCTCGACCTCTTCTCCTTCCCCGAGGAGCTCGGGTCCGGTCTCGCCGTGTTCCACCCGCGTGGCGGGACCATCCGGCGTCTGATGGAGGACTACTCCCGGCAGCGCCACGCCGAGGCCGGCTACGAGTTCGTCAACACGCCCCACATCACCAAGGCCAACCTCTTCGAGACGTCCGGGCACCTCGACTGGTTCGCCGACGGGATGTACCCGCCCATGGAGCTCGACGGCGGCCAGGAGTACTACCTGAAGCCGATGAACTGCCCCTTCCACATCCTCATCATCAAGTCCCGGCAGCGCTCCTACCGCGAGTTCCCCATCCGCCTCTTCGAGTTCGGCACCGTCTACCGCTACGAGAAGTCCGGGGTGGTCCACGGCCTCACCCGGGTCCGGGGCATGACCCAGGACGACGCCCACATCTTCTGCACCCGCGAGCAGATGGCCACCGAGCTCCACACGACGTTGACCTTCGTCCTCTCGGTCCTGCGGGACTACGGGCTCACCGACTTCTACCTCGAGCTCTCCACCCGGCCCGAGGGCAAGGCCGTGGGCAGCGACGAGGAGTGGGCGGAGGCCACCGAGGTCCTGCGCACCACGGCGCTGGCCATGGGGCTGGACCTGGTCCTCGACGAGGGCGGCGGCGCCTTCTACGGGCCCAAGATCTCCGTGCAGGCCAAGGACGCCATCGGCCGGACCCACCAGATGTCCACCATCCAGCTCGACTTCCAGCTTCCCCAGCGCTTCGACATGGAGTACGTCGGGCCCGACAACGTGCGCCACCGGCCGATCATGATCCACCGGGCCCTCTTCGGCACCGTGGAGCGCTTCTTCGCCATCCTGCTCGAGCACTACGCCGGCGCCCTCCCGACCTGGCTGGCCCCCGAGCAGGTCCGGGTCCTCGGGGTGCGCGACGACCACCAGGCCTACGTGGACGAGGTGGCCGCCCGGCTGGAGGCCGAGGGCTTCCGGGTGACCACGGAGCCGGCGGACGAGCCCCTCGGCGCCCGGATCCGGCGGGCCAAGCTGCTGAAGCTCCCCTACATCCTGGTGGTGGGCGACGACGACGTGGCCGCCGGGACGGTGGGGGTCAACCGGCGGGGGAGCGAGCGGCCCGAGCGCGGGGTGGACGTCGACCGGTTCGTGGCCGACCTCCGCGACGAGGTCAGCGCCAAGGCGCTGCCCGAGGCCGCCGCCCCGACCCCGTCGTGAGCCTCGAGCGGCTGTGGGCGGGCTGGCGCAGCGAGTACGTCTCCGGGGCCGGCACCACCGGTGGTGACGGCGCCTCGCCCCAACCGGCCGACCTGCCCGGCGAGGAGGGCGACGCCCCTGCGTGCGTCTTCTGCCGGATCGTCGCCGCCGGAGGGCCGTCGTCCGGCACCGGGGTGCTGTGGATGGGCCGGACCACCCTGGTGGTCCTGAACGCCTACCCCTACGCCAGCGGCCACCTCATGGCCCTGCCGCTGCGCCATGTGGGGGTCCTCGGCGACCTGACCGACGAGGAGTCGGCCGAGCTCTGGCATGGCCTGCGACTCGGGGTGGCGGCGCTGGAGGCCGCCTACCGGCCCGAGGGGATCAACCTGGGGGCCAACCTGGGCCAGGCGGCCGGGGCGGGCATCCCTCGCCACCTCCACCTCCACGCCGTCCCGCGGTGGATGGGCGACACGAACTTCATGACGACCGTGGCCGACACCCGGGTGCTGCCCGAGACCCTGGCGTCCAGCTGGGAGCGCCTGGCCGACGCCTGGCCGGCCGGGCCGGGAGCGCCGCCCCGCTGACGAGCGCACGCCGGCCGCCGACGTGACCCGGCCCGCCGGCCGCCGGCCGATGCCTGCTCGCAAGAGTTAGCAGTGGTACCCTGGGGCGACCTGCACGAGGAGCCCGCATGTTCGACGGCCGATGGCGAGAGACGGTGGACCGGGGGACCGGCCCGGTGGGCGACCGGTTGCGGCGCCTCGGCATCAGCGCCGACCTCCTGACGGCGTCGGGCCTGGTCTTCGCCGCAGCCACCGCCGTGGCGGCGGGCTCCGGACACCTCCACCTGGCCCTGGTCCTGCTGGTCATCACCGGCCTTCACGACCTGCTCGACGGCCCGGTGGCCAAGGCCTCGGGCACCGCCTCGGTGCGGGGCGCCTTCTTCGACTCGGTGAGCGACCGGGTGGCCGACGCCCTCATCCTCGGCGGCATCGCCTGGTACCTGGGCACCGCCCATCCCGGCCACCTCGTCCTCCTGCCCTTCGCCATCCTGGGCGTCACCTCGCTCATCTCCTACCAGCGGGCCAAGGCCGAGTCGCTGGGGATCCAGGCCAAGGGCGGCCTGATGGAGCGGGCGGAGCGGATCATCCTGCTGGCCATCGGCCTGCTCGTGACTCCGTTGCTGGTCCCCGTCCTCTGGCTGCTCCTGGCCCTCACCACGGCCACCGCAGTGGGCCGCTTCATCAAGGTCTGGGGGCTGGCCGAAGCCCCGGTTCCGGTGGCGGCCCCGGTGCGTCGGCCCCGACGGACCCGCACCCGCACCGGGTCGGGCCGGCCCTCCACGGCGGCCCGGTGGCGTGCCCGGCGGCAAGGTGAGCTCTCCAGCCGGTCGGGACGAGCCTGGCGGGCCCGGCAGGCCCGCACGCCCCGAGTGCGCACCGCCCGTCGGGGCGCCTAGGCTTCGGCCTAGCGGAGGGGGGCAGCAGATGGACAGGGGCACAGCGGTCTACCGGACCTACACCACCCTGGCCCGCGCCCTGTCGGCCCTGCCGGAGCCGGTGGCCATGGGCATGGGCACCGTGGTCGGTGACGCCCTCTACCGCCTCCGCCCCGGTCCCCGGGCGGTGGTCACGGCCAACCTGCAGCGCGTGCTCGGGCCCGAGGCGGACGCCGACGAGCTCGACCGGTGGGCCCGGCGGTCGTTCCGGGCCTATGCCCGCTACTGGGTGGAAGGTGCCCGCCTGCCCGGTACGCCGACCGACGAGGTCGTCCAGCGGATGCACGTCGATGGGCTCCACCACCTCCGCGAGGGGATGGCCGCCGGCCGCGGTGTCATCCTGGCCCTGCCGCATGTGGGGAGCTGGGAGTACGGGGGTGCGTTCCTGGCCACCCAGGACCTCCCCATGACCGCGGTGGCCGAGCGGATCGAGCCCGCACCCCTCTTCGACTACTTCGTCGAGCAGCGGGCGGCCATGGGCCTGACCATCGTCCCCCTGGGGGCGACCTCGGGCCCGGCGCTGCTCTCCACCCTCCGGTCGGGCGGCCTCGTCGGCCTCCTGTGCGACCGGGACATCGAGGGCAACGGGATCGAGGTCGAGCTGTTCGGCGAGCGGACCACCATGCCGGCGGGCCCGGCAACCCTCGCCCTGCGCACGGGCGCGGTGCTGCTGACCGGAGCGGTCTACAGCGGACCGGGGCGGAGCCACCACGCCATCGTCGATCCGCCCATCGACACCGAGCGGACCGGCGGCCTGCGCCAGGACGTGGCCCGCCTCACCCAGGAGATCGCCGACCGGCTGGGCCGCCACATCGCCCGGGCGCCCGACCAGTGGCACGTATTCCAGCCCCTGTGGCTCTCCGACCGCGAGGCGGCACCGGCGTGAGCGTCCGGAGCCGCCGCCGTCGTGACGGCGAGCGAGGTCGAGGGCGTGCGCCAGAAAATCCGGCCGTGCTGGAACAGCATCGCGGGCGCCAATATCCGCCTCACTTCGATTGTCAATTCGACGGTCAGAACGATCCTTGCGGATGCGAGTCTTTCAACCGTTGTGCGCGCGGATCGTGCGGGGTTGATGCATCGCATTCGCGATGATGTGAACACGCAGGCGCAAGGGCTCGGCATTCAGGTTGTCGATGTACGCTTGCGGCGCGCTGACCTTCCGGAACAAAACAGCCAAGCGGTGTTCCAACGCATGCAAACCGAACGCCAACGCGAAGCGGCGGACATTCGCGCGCAAGGCTCGCAATTCTCGCAGACGATCAAAGCAAAAGCCGATCGTGATGTTGTGGTGTTGCGCGCGGAAGCGACCAAGACGGCTGAACAGGTGCGCGGTGAGGGCGATG
>CAXBRB010000221.1:0-4120 GCA_963977795.1 uncultured Acidimicrobiaceae bacterium | reverse complement strand
AGAAGACGAATACTTGACGACTGCTTTTGGTCGAGAAGCTTCTGCCTTTATCACGACGTCTCGTCAACAGCCCTGGTTTCTGTACCTGCCATTCAATTCGGTCCACACCCCGATGCATGCGACCGAGCAAAAGCTTGATCAATTCGCTGAAATTGACGATGCAAAGCGGCGCACATATGCCGCGATGCAGTCAGCGATGGACGATGCGATTGGAGTCGTGCTGGAGACGTTGCGTACGACAGGGCAGGAAGAGAACACGCTGATCTTCTTTTTCAGCGATAATGGTGGGCCGTTGGGGGTCAACGGATCTCGCAATGGAAATCTCCGCGGCAAGAAAGGAGAAACATGGGAAGGGGGCATTCATGTGCCATTCGTCGTTCAATGGAAAGCGAAACTTCCTGCAGGCCAGAAGTGTGTGCATCCTGTTATTCAGCTCGATGTCTTGCCGACTGCGTTGGCCGCCGCCGGAATTGAGGTGTCCCCGGACTGGAAACTCGACGGCGTGAATCTGCTTCCCGCGTTGACGTCGCCCGAGGCAACGCCTCCCCATGATGCACTCTACTGGCGGAATCAATCCCGATTCGCAATTCGGGTTGGCGACTGGAAGCTGGTCAAGTCCGGGAAAGTCGCCGGTAAGCGGCCGTCACCCGGGGAGAGGATGGACAGGGACGGAGCCTCCACTCCGCCCGCCCGCACCATCGGACCTCGTCGTCCGGGCGGGCCGGCCGCACCGTGGTGCGACCGCCCCCTCACGCTAGGCGGGGGTGCCGAGACGGGCAATTCGGAGCCTGCGTGACCCCACACGGAGCCCGTGCCGGCCTGCTCCCCGGCGCTGGGCGCTGGGCCAGAATGCGCTGCGTCAGACCCCGAAGGCAGCTCGGGCGTTGGCCGTGGTGGTGGCGGCCACCTCGGCGACAGCGAGGCCCTTGACCTCGGCCACCGTGGCGCCCACCAGGGGCACCCGGGCCGGCTCGTTGGCCGTGCCCCGGTGGGGCACGGGAGTCAGGAAGGGGGCGTCGGTCTCGACCAGCAGGCGATCCAGCGGGCACAGGGCGACGGCGGCCCGCACGTCATCGGCGTTCTTGAAGGTCACCACCCCGCTGAAGGAGAGGGTGGCCCCGAGGTCCAGGCAGCGCCGGGCCTCCTCGGGCCCGCCGGTGAAGCAGTGGATGATCGTCCGCTCGGGCACGCCCTCGGACGCCAGCACGTCGAAGGTGTCGGCCCAGGCGTCCCGGGTGTGGACGACCAGGGCCAGCCGGTGGCGGTGGGCCAGCGCCACCTGGGCGGCGAAGGCCTCGCGCTGGAGGGCACGGGGCGAGTGGTCGTAGTGGTAGTCGAGGCCGCACTCGCCGATGCCGACGACCACTCCGCCGGCGTCGGCGCCGTCGTCGCTCCCGACGGCCCCCAGGGCGGCGTCCAGCACGGAGTCCAGTGACGTCACGCCTTCGGTGGCGTCGTGGGGATGGAGGCCCACGGTGGCCCACAGGGCCACCCCTTCACCGGCGGCCGGGCCGCCGGGCCGGCGCAGCGAGCGCACCAGGTCGACGGCGGCCGCCGAGGTGGCCGCCCCGGTGCCCACGCAGACCATCCGGGTGACCCCCGACTCGGCCGCCCGGGCCAGGGTGGCGGCCAGCCGGTCGGCGTGGGCCTCGACCGGCCCCTCCCCGGGCTCGGGGGCGAAGGCCTCCTGGATGTGGCAGTGGGAGTCGAACCACTCCACGGCACCGTCCCCGGGCACGGCCGGTCAGTCCTTCCGGCGAGGGAAGAGCGGCGCCCCCTTCTCCACGGGCAGCCCACCGGGGTAGCCGCACCAGGCCGCGGCCGCCGGCAGGCGCTGCTCCTCGGGCAGGCCGTCCAGGCCGATCCGCCGCCAGATCTCCCGAGTGGTGGCCGGCAGGGCCGGCGAGGCCAGGACGGCCACGATGCGCAGGGCCTCGAGGGCGCTCCCCAGGACGGCGTCCACCGCCGGGCCCGGCTCGGCCTTCCACGGCTCGGCCGCCTCGAGCTCGGCGTTGGTCTCCCGGATGAGCCGCCAGGTGGCCTCGAGGCCCAGGTCGGGCCGGGAGGCGTCCCAGCCGGCCGCCGTGTCGGCGACCACCTCGGCGGCCACGGCGGCCAGGTGGCTGGCCGGGTCCGGGGCCGGACCGGTGCCGCCGCACTTGGAGCCCACCACGGTGGCCACCCGGGACAGCAGGTTGCCCAGGTTGTTGGCCAGATCGGCGTTGTAGCGGGCGGTGATCCCCTCGGCCGAGAACTCCCCGTCGCTGCCCAGGGGGATGTCCCGCAGGAGGTGGTACCGCAGGGGGTCGACGCCGTACTCCTCGGCCAGGCTGGCCGGGGTGATCCGGTTGACGCTGGAGTTGGACATCTTGGCCCCGCCCAGCAGGAGCCAGCCGTGGACCTGGACGTGGGCCGGCGGGTCGATGCCGGCGGCCATGCACATGGCCGGCCACCACACGCAGTGGAAGCGGATGATCTCCTTGCCGATCAGGTGGTGCACGGCCGGCCACCACTCGGCGAACCGCTCGGGGTCCTCGCCGTAGCCGATGGCCGTCACGTAGTTGATGAGGGCGTCGTACCAGACGTAGAAGACGTGCTCGTCGTCCCAGGGGACCCGCACGCCCCAGTCGATGGAGGTCCGGGTGATCGAGATGTCCCGGAGGCCGCCCTTGATGAAGCTGAGGGCCTCGTTCCGCTTGGACTCGGGGGCCACCGCCGTGGGGTCGGCCTCGTACCAGGCCACCAGGCGGTCCTCGAAGGCGCTGAGGCGGAAGAAGTAGTTCTCCTCCTCCAGCTCCTCCAGGGGGGTCTGGTGGTCGGGGCACCGGCCGCCCTCGAGGAGCTCGTCGGCGGCGTAGTACCGCTCGCACCCCACGCAGTAGAGGCCCCGGTAGGTGTCCTTGTAGATGAAGCCGTTCTCGTAGATGGCCGACAGGAAGCGCTGGACGGCCTCCCGGTGGCGGGGCTCGGTGGTGCGGATGAAGTCGTCGTTGGCCACGTCGAGGCCCGCCCACGCCTCGGCAAAGCGCGGCGCCATCTGGTCGGTCCACTCCAGCGGCGCCATCCCCTGCTCCTCGGCGGCCCGGGCCACCTTCTGGCCGTGCTCGTCGGTCCCGGTCAGGAAGAAGACCTCGTCGCCCACCAGCCGGTGCCACCGGGCCAGGGCGTCGGCGTTGACGGTGGTGTAGGCGTGCCCCACGTGGGGCGCGTCCTTCACGTAGTAGATCGGCGTGGTGACGTAGTAGCGGGGCACTGCCTGAGAGCGTACCGAGCCGTCCGGCGGTGCGGGGACGGTGCGGCCCCAGCGCGCCGGAGGCCGCCCCGTGGGGGCGGCCTCCTCGGCTCGAACAGGTCCGGTGTCACCCCGGCGGGGTCACCAGTTGGCCACGTGGCACCCGCCCCGCCCGGTGCGCTGGGTGTAGCGCTGGTGGTAGGCCTCGGCCGGCCAGAAGGTGGCGGCCTCCTCGATGGTGGTCACGATGGGCCGGGCGAAGCGGACCTGGTACTCCTCGAGGGCGGCCGCCGCTGCCGCCCGCTGGTCCTCGTCACGCACGAAGACGGCCGAGCGGTACTGGGTCCCGATGTCGGGGCCCTGCCGGTTGGGGGTGGTCGGGTCGTGGTGGCGGAAGAACTCGCCCAGGAGCTGGGCGAAGGTGACCCGGTCGGGGTCGAAGGTCACCAGGACCGCCTCGGCGTGCCCGGTCCGGCCCGAGCAGACCTGCTCATAGGTCGGCTGGGCGGTGTGGCCCCCCTCGTAGCCCGAGACGGCGTCGACCACCCCGGGGACGGCGAGGAAGAACTCCTCCACGCCCCAGAAGCAGCCGGCGGCGAAGGCGGCCCGGTCGAGGCCCTCGGGGATGTCGCCCGGCTCGACGGGCGGGGCCTGGGTGGTGTCGTAACTGCTGCGTCCGAACATGGTCGGCGTCCTTTCTTCACGTCCTACGGTCGTTCTCGAGGTCGACCGCTCACGTTCGAGATCCCGAACTCGAGATCCGCCGCCGGCGGGGCACGCCCCGTGCGGCGTGAGCGGTGGTCCCCGGCCGGTCCAGATCGGAAGAGCACACGTCTGAACTCCAGTCACGGCTACATCTCGTATGCCGTCTTCTGCTTGAAAAAAAAA
>CAXBRB010000220.1:0-4168 GCA_963977795.1 uncultured Acidimicrobiaceae bacterium | reverse complement strand
AGGTCGGGGACCCACAGCTTCACCTGGTAGCGCCGGCCGTCGACCTCGGCAGTCACGTCGCGCAGCACCCGGGGGAGGGCCTCCTCACCTTCGGCCGGCGCTGGGGCCGGCGGCGCGGCATCGGCGGTGATGCCCGAGAGGTCGAGGTCCTTCTCCACCCAGTTGGTCGAGTGGGTCCCGGCCACGAAGTCCGGGTGCTCCAGGATGACCACGTCGGCCGGGAGGGTGGTGGCCACGCCGTCGACCACCATCTCGTCGATGGCCCGGAGCAGCCGCCGCCGGGCCGCCTCGCGGTCGTGGCCCCAGACGATGAGCTTGGCCACCAGGTTGTCGTAGAACTGGCTCACCGTGTCGCCGGACTCGTAGCCGGCGTCCAGGCGCACCCCGGGGCCGCCCGGGGGGACCAGCTTGGTGATGGTGCCCGGCGAGGGGGTGAAGGCGCCGCCGGCCGGGTTCTCGGCGTTGACCCGGACCTCGATGGCGTGCCCGTTGCGCTGGATCTCGTCCTGGGTGAGCGGGAGGGCCTCGCCCGAGGCCACCCGGAGCTGCCACTCCACGAGGTCGAGGCCGGTGACCAGCTCGGTCACCGGGTGCTCCACCTGGAGGCGGGTGTTCATCTCCAGGAAGAAGAACTCCCCGTCCTGGTAGAGGAACTCGACGGTGCCGGCGTTCACGTACCCGCAGGCTTCGGCCACCTTGACCGACGCCTCGCCCATGGCTCGGCGGACCTCATCGGGGAAGTTCGGCGCCGGGCTCTCCTCCACCAGCTTCTGGTGCCGCCGCTGGGCCGAGCAGTCGCGCTCGCCGAGCCACAGGGTGTTCCCGTGCGTGTCGGCGATGACCTGCATCTCCACGTGCCGGGGCCACGCCAGGTACCGCTCCACGTAGCACTCGTCCCGGCCGAAGTAGGCCAGCGACTCCCGCATGGCCGACTCCAGGGCCTCGCCGGCCTCGTCGGCCCCGTGGACGACCTTCATGCCCCGGCCGCCACCGCCGTAGGCGGCCTTGATGGCCACGGGCCACCCGTACTGCTCGCCGAAGGCCACCACCTGGTCGGGCGAGGTGAGGACGTCGGTGTTGCCGGGCACGCCGGACACCCCGGCCCGCTCGGCGGCGTGGCGGGCGCTGATCTTGTCGCCCATCACCTCGATGGCCTCGGGCGGCGGGCCGATGAAGGTCACGCCCCGCTCCGTGATGGCCCGGGCGAAGTCGGTGTTCTCGCTGAAGAAGCCGTAGCCGGGATGGACGCCGTCGGCCCCGCTGCGCTCGATCACGTCCAGGATGGCCTCGGTGTTGAGGTACGACTCGGCCGCCGTCTGGCCGCCCAGGGCGTAGGCCTCGTCGGCCAGCCGGACGTGCAGGGCGTCCCGGTCGAGCTCCGAGTAGACGGCCACGGTGGCGATGCCCATCTCCCGGCACGTGCGGATGACCCGCACGGCGATCTCTCCGCGGTTGGCGATGAGGACCTTCTTCAGCACGCTGCGCCTTTCGGGGTTCGGTCGGGCGTCCGGGGCGGTCTCCCGGCCCGGGGTGACGCCTCACTCTCTCACGCCTGCGGCGGGCCCCGGGCCACCGGGGGCGGCGCCGGCCGGGCAGGCGCCACAGCCTCCCACGACCCGTAGGGTGTGTGCCATGCCGACGACCCGGTTCCACGACGTCCGGCGCTTCGCCACCATCGACTCCACCAACCGCTACCTCCTGGACGAGGCCCGGGCCGGCGCCCCCGAGGGCGTCGTCGCCGTGGCCGACCACCAGACGGCCGGTCGCGGACGCCTGGGGCGCACCTGGGAGGCGCCGGCCGGAGCCAACCTCCTGCTCTCGGTCCTCCTCCGGCCCGCCCTGGACCCCGGCGACCGGCACCTGGCCACCGCCGCGGTGGCCCTGGCCGCCCACGACGCCATCGAGGGGCTCCCGCCGGCCCTCGGGCTGGCCGGGGCGGTCGGCGTCAAGTGGCCCAACGACCTGGTGGACCGGACGGGCCGCAAGCTGGCCGGGGTGCTGGCCGAGGCCGACCTGGCCGCCGGGAGCCCGGACGGCGCCGTCCGGCCGCCGCTGGTGGTGGGCATCGGGATCAACGTGGCCTGGCCGGGTCCCGACGACGAGCTCCCCCCGGAGCTGGCCGGCACGGCGACGTCGCTGGCCCGCCTGTCCGCCGCCGGCGCCCCCGGGCCGGACCGGGAGGTCCTCCTCGCCGGCCTGCTGGCCGCCCTCGAGCCCCGGGTGGCCGCCCTGGAGACCCCGGGGGGCCGGGCCGGCCTGGCCGAGGACCTGGCCGCACGGTGCACCACGCTGGGCACCCGGGTCCGGGTGGAGCTCCCCGACGGGTCCTTCGAGGGCGTGGCCACCGGGCTCACCCCCGAGGGCCACCTCCTGGTCGACGCCGACGGCTCCTCACGGACCGTGGTGGCCGGCGACGTCGTCCACGTGCGCCCCGGCGCCTGACCACGCCGCCAGACGGGCGCCTGGCCCCAGCCCCTGTCCAGCGCCTGGACCCGGCCCCCGGACGGGCGCAGGCCCAGGGTCCGGTGCAACCCTCGGGCACCCGAGGTGCGCCCCTCCGGGTACGGGGCGGGCGGAGACCCCACGACTACGCTGCGTGTTCATGCGACTTCTCGTGACCGGTGGTGCCGGGTTCATCGGCTCCAACTTCGTGCGCTACTGGGTGGAGCACCACCCCGACGACACCGTGGTGGCCTTCGACGTCCTCACGTACGCCGGGAACCGCCCGAACCTGGCCGACGTCGAGGACCGGATCGCCTTCGTCCAGGGCGACATCGGCGACCTCGAGGGCGTGACGGCCACGCTGGCCGCCCACGACATCGACGTCATCGTCAACTTCGCCGCCGAGTCCCACAACTCGCTGGCCATCCTCGATCCGACCCGGTTCTTCCAGACCAACGTCATGGGGACCCAGGCGCTGGCCGAGGCGGCCCGCCGCCACGGGGTGGCCCGGTTCCACCACATCTCCACCTGCGAGGTCTACGGCGACCTCCCGCTCGACTCCGACGAGGTCTTCACCGAGGAGACGCCGTACCGGCCCCGCACCCCCTACAACGCCTCCAAGGCCGGCGGCGACCATGCCGTGCGGGCCTACGTGGAGACCTACGGGCTGCCGGCCACCATCACCAACTGCTGCAACAACTACGGGCCCTACCAGTTCCCGGAGAAGGTCATCCCCCTCTTCACCTCCCGGGCCCTCGACGACCAGGCCCTGCCCGTCTACCAGTCGAGCCAGAACAAGCGGGAGTGGCTCCACGTGGACGACCACTGCCGGGCCATCGACCTGGTCCTCCACCACGGCACGGTGGGCGAGACCTACAACGTGGGGAGCGGGGTGGAGGCCTCGGTCGAGCAGATTGCCGACGCCGTCCTGGCCGCCACCGGCCGGCCCCTGTCGCTCAAGGAGACCGTGCCCGACCGGCCCAGCCACGACCGGCGCTACCTCCTCGACTCCACCAAGATCCGCACCCAGCTGGGCTGGGAGCCCACCGTCGAGTTCGAGCAGGGCCTGGCCGACACGGTGGCCTGGTACGCCGACCACCGCAGCTGGTGGGAGCCGCTGCGGGACCGCGCCCCGGTCGTCGAGGGCGCCTGGGAGGGTCCGGCCGCCGGGGGCGCCCGGCCGTGAGCGCCCCGGTCCGGGTGCTGGTCACCGGGGGGAACGGCCAGCTGGGCCGCGACGTGCGGGACGTCCTGGCCGGCGACGTGCCGGTGGGAGGCGTGCCTGCCGACCGGCTGGCCGGTTCCATCCTCCCGGCTGTGGCGCCCGGGTCGTACGAGGTGCTGGCCACCGACATCGACACCCTCGACCTCGTGGACCGCGAGGCCGTCCTCGACGCCGTGGCCGGCTTCCGCCCCGACGTGATCCTCCACGGCGGCGCCTACACGGCCGTCGACGCCTGCGAGTCGGATGCTGACACCGCCTTCGCCGTCAACGCCCTGGGCACCCGGTCCATGGCCGAGGCCGCCGTGGCCGTCGGCGCCCACCTGGTCTACGTCTCCACCGACTACGTGTTCGACGGGACGTCCGGGCGCCCCTACGTCGAGTGGGACGCCACCGGGCCCCGCTCGGTCTACGGGCGCTCCAAGCTCGGCGGCGAGCAGGAGGTCCGCACGGTGGCCGGCGCTGCCGGCACCATCGTGCGCACGGCCTGGGTCAGCGGCGCCC
>CAXBRB010000219.1:0-4174 GCA_963977795.1 uncultured Acidimicrobiaceae bacterium | reverse complement strand
GGAAGTCCCGCCCTCGCACCGGCCCCCGTCGACTATCTCCGTCGCATGATGGGGGAGTGGGTCGTCGCGGTTGATCACGCCGATAACTTGGTGGTGGTGCGCACACCTCCGGGTTGCGCCCACGTGGTGGCCTCCGCGCTGGACCGGAGCAATCTCGAGGGGGTCCTCGGTTGCGTGGCGGGAGACGACACGATTCTGGTGATTGCTCGCACTGAAAAGGGCGGCGCGGCGCTGGTCAAGGAATTCAAGGCACTGGCCGGTCTCGATGAGAACGGCGGAACGAAGGGTAAGCGGTAATGGCAAAGCGCGTCGTGTTGGCCTACAGCGGCGGACTGGACACCTCGGTGGCCGTGCGGTGGCTCATGGAGCACCGGGACGCCGAGGTCATCGCCGTGGCCGTCGACGTCGGCCAGGCCGCCGAGTCCGGCGGGGAGGACTGGGACCGGATCCGCCAGCGGGCCCTGGCCGCCGGCGCCGTCGAGGCCACCGTGATCGATGCCCGGGCCGAGATGGCCGAGGACTTCTGCATGCCGGCCCTGGTGGCCAACGCCAAGTACGAGGGCAAGTACCCGCTTGTCTCGGCGCTGTCCCGCCCGGTCATCGTGAAGCACCTGGTGGCCGAGGCGCGCAAGCACGGCGCCACCTCGGTGGCCCACGGCTGCACCGGCAAGGGGAACGACCAGGTCCGCTTCGAGGTCGGCACCCGGGCGCTGGCCCCCGACCTCGACGTGATGGCCCCGGCCCGTGACTGGGGCCTCACCCGCGAGGACTGCATCGAGTACGCCGCACGGTGGGAGATCCCCCTCTCGGTGACCAAGGAGAAGCTGTACTCCATCGACGAGAACCTCTGGGGCAAGGCCATCGAGTGCGGGGTCATCGAGGACCCCTGGAACCGGCCCCCCGAGGACGTGTACACGATGACCGTGCCCACGGCGACGACGCCCACCGAGGTGGTGGTGGGCTTCGAGGCGGGCCGGCCGGTCTCGCTGGATGGTCGCGCGCTCGATCCCGAGCCGCTCATCGCCGAGATGAACCGCCTGGCCGGCTCCTACGGCTTCGGCCGGCTGGACATGGTGGAGAACCGGCGGGTCGGGATCAAGAGCCGGGAGACCTACGAGTGCCCCGGGGCACTGGCCCTCCTGCTGGCCCACGCCGACCTCGAGGACCTCACCCTGGAGCGCGACCTCCACCACGAGAAGCTCCGGCTGGAGCCGCGGTGGGCCGAGCTCGTCTACGACGGCCTGTGGTTCTCCCCGCTCAAGCAGGCGCTCGACGCCTTCTTCGCCGAGTCCCAGCGCCACGTCACCGGCGAGGTGCGCCTCCGCCTCGACCAGGGACGCTGCTGGGTGGTCGGCCGGCGCAGCCCGGTCAGCCTGTACGACCACGGCCTGGCCACCTACGACGCCACCGACACCTTCCGCCACCAGGACGCCGAGGGGTTCGTGCGCCTGTGGGGCCTGGGGGTGGCCACCTGGTCGGCCGTCCAGGAGGGGCGTGGCGCCTCGGGGGCCGGGGCGGGCGCATGACCCTCTGGCACGGCCGCCTGGCCGGCGGGACGGCCGACGTGGTCATGGACTACTCGGTCAGCCTCCACATCGACCGGCGGCTGGCCGCCGACGACATCGCCGGCTCTCGTGCCCATGTCCGGGGTCTCGGCCGCGGCGGTCTCCTGACCGGTGAGGAGGTGGCCACCCTGCTGAGGGCCCTCGACACCGTCGAGGGCGAGCTGGCCGAGGGGCGCTTCACCTTCGCCCCCGGCGACGAGGACATCCACACGGCGGTGGAGCGCCGGGTGACCGAGCTGGCTGGCGATGTGGGCGCCAAGCTGCACACCGGCCGCAGCCGCAACGACCAGGTGGCCACCGATCTCCGGCTGTACGCCAAGCGCGAGCTCACCGCACTGGCCACCGAGGTCGTCGCCCTCCAGGAGGTCCTCCTCGAGCGGGCAACCGAAGCCGGGGCCATCTACCTGCCCGGCTACACCCACCTCCAACGGGCGCAACCGGTCCTCCTGGCCCACCACCTCCTCGCCCACGGGTGGGCGCTGGCCCGGGATGTGGACCGGCTGCTGGCCACGGTGGTGCGCCTCGACATCTCGCCGCTCGGCGCCGGCGCCCTGGCGGGCTCCTCACTGCCCCTCGACCCCGACGGCACGGCTGCCGACCTGGGATTCGGGGGACGGTTCGAGAACTCGCTGGATGCCGTGTCCGACCGGGACTTCGTAGCTGAGGCCCTCTTCGACCTGGCCCTGCTGGGGGTCCACCTCTCCCGGCTCGGCGAGGAGATCGTCCTGTGGTCGACCGAGGAGTTCGGCTTCGCCCGGCTGGACGACGCCTTCGCCACCGGCTCGTCGATGCTGCCCCAGAAGAAGAACCCCGACGTGGCCGAGCTGGCCCGGGGCAAGAGCGGTCGCCTGATCGGCAACCTGACGGGCCTGCTGGTCACCCTCAAGGGGCTGCCGCTGGCCTACAACCGGGACCTCCAGGAGGACAAGGAGCCGTTCTTCGACTCGCTCGACCAGACCCGGCTGGCCCTGGCTGCGCTCACCGGGCTGCTGGCCACCACCGAGTTCCGGGCCGAGCGGATGGAGGAGGCGGCCAACGGACCTGCGGTGGCCGCCATCGACCTGGCCGAGTGGCTGGTGGAGCGGGGGATGCCGTTCCGCCAGGCCCACAGCGTGGTGGGTGGACTGGTGCACGACTCGCTGGAGCGCCACGTCCCGCTGGCCGAGCTGGTCGAGGCCCACCCCGCCCTCGGGGCCGACGCCGTCGAACTGCTCGAGCCCGGGGTCGCCGTGACCCGGCGGACCACTCCCGGCGGGGCCGGCCCCGCGGCGGTGGAGACCCAGGTGGTCCGCTTCAGCCACCGGCTCGAAGCGGACCGCATCCGGGTGGCGGGCACCGCCTGAGTCCGGTCGTCGGGGTGCGGCCGCCTCTGGCGCCAGGCCGGCCGGCGCCGGGGCGACGGACGGCGCCGGCGGTGGTGGTGTAGGGTGGGAAGCCGTTCTGGCGGCCACCCTGGTGGCCAGGCCGGACGGACCGGCCGGTTTGACACGTTCGAACAGGTCCGGTAGTGTTATCAGTCCCGGTGAACGCCCCCAGGGGCGGCGCCAGGTAGTCGCAGCACCGAGACGCTGTCTCCTGCTGCGGTCATGACGGCACCAACGCCCTCGGGCGCGTGCCTGGTCGCTCCTTGAAAACGGAATAGTGATAGCCAAAAGTCAGTGCGGGCGATCGCGGGGAAACTCGAGATCGCCAGTCAATTCAAGCATTGAACGGACAATGTCTGTTCTTTGCCAGTATCACAGTTGACCGAGAGGATCAGTGTCCTCGAGGTCGGCTCTTCGATTTCAGTCCGGCCTCCGGGTCGGGCGGGAGTCTCAATGGAGAGTTTGATCCTGGCTCAGGACGAACGCTGGCGGCGTGCCTAACACATGCAAGTCGAACGGGGTCCAGTCGGTAGCAATACTGATGAAGACCTAGTGGCGAACGGGTGAGTAGCACGTGAGCAACCTGCCCCGAAGACCGGGACAACACCGGGAAACCGGTGCTAATACCGGATGCCCCCACCGGACCGCATGGTCTGGTGAGGAAATGGATTCCGCTTCGGGAGGGGCTCGCGGCCTATCAGCTTGTTGGTGAGGTAACGGCTCACCAAGGCTTCGACGGGTAGCTGGTCTGAGAGGACGATCAGCCACACTGGGACTGAGACACGGCCCAGACTCCTACGGGAGGCAGCAGTGGGGAATCTTGCACAATGGGCGAAAGCCTGATGCAGCAACGCCGCGTGAGGGACGAAGGCTTTCTGAGTTGTAAACCTCTTTCAGCAGGGACGATTGTGACGGTACCTGCAGAAGAAGCCCCGGCCAACTACGTGCCAGCAGCCGCGGTAATACGTAGGGGGCAAGCGTTGTCCGGATTTATTGGGCGTAAAGAGCTCGTAGGCGGCTTGGCAAGTCGGGTGTGAAACCTCCAGGCTCAACCTGGAGTCGCCACTCGATACTGCTATGGCTAGAGTTTGGTAGGGGAGCACGGAATTCCTGGTGTAGCGGTGAAATGCGCAGATATCAGGAGGAACACCAGCGGCGAAGGCGGTGCTCTGGGCCAATACTGACGCTGAGGAGCGAAAGCGTGGGGAGCGAACAGGATTAGATACCCTGGTAGTCCACGCCGTA
>CAXBRB010000218.1:0-4285 GCA_963977795.1 uncultured Acidimicrobiaceae bacterium | reverse complement strand
TTTTTTCAAGCAGAAGACGGCATACGAGATGTAGCCGTGACTGGAGTTCAGACGTGTGCTCTTCCGATCTTGGTGGCCAACCATGCCGGCGCCATCCCGGCCGACGCGCCGGCCATCATGCACGGCGTCGAGACCGAGCTGGGGCGCACCGTCTACGGCCTGGCCGACACGTTCTTCCGGACCATCCCCGTGGTGGGGACGCTGTGGTCGCGCACCGGCGGCGTGCCCGGCCACCCCGACAACGCCTACCGGATCCTCCACGACGAGCAGCAGCTGGCACTCGTCTTCCCGGAGGGCACCAAGGCCACCTCGAAGACGTACACCGACCGGTACCGCCTCCGCCGCTTCGGCCGGGGCGGCTTCGTGGAGATCGCCATGCGGGCCGGGGTCCCCATCATCCCCATCGCCGTGGTGGGCGCCGAGGAGGCCATGCCCATCGTCTTCCGCAGCACCCGGGTGGCCCGGGCCTTCAACCTGCCCTACTTCCCCATCACCGCCAACTCGCTCCTCCTCGGTCCGCTGGGCTACGTGACCTACTTCCCGGCCAAGTTCAAGCTCCGGGTCCTCGACCCCATCACCTTCGACGTCGCACCGGACCTCGAGCGCTACTCCCGGAGCCGGCTGATGGACGAGGCCGAGCGGATCCGGGCCCTCCTGCAGGACGCCCTGCACGACATGCTGCGCGAGCGGCGCAGCGTCTGGTTCGGCTGACCGTGGGCAGCCGCATCCTCATCACCGGGCTCGACACCTTCTGGGGCGGGCGGATGGCCCAGGCCCTCGAGGCCCGGGCCGACGTCGACATGATCCTGGGCCTCGGCACCAAGGACCCCAAGGTCCCGCTGGAGCGGACCGAGTTCGTCCGCTCCGACCAGCGGTACTCGATCCTCAGCCGGATCGTCCGGGCCACCCAGGTCGACACCATCGTCCACACGTTCCTGGAGACCAACTCGGTGGCCGTGTCCGGCCGCATGCTGCACGAGATCAACGTCATCGGCACCCTCAACCTGCTGGCCGCCGCCGGGGCCAGCGGGAGCTCGGTCCGCCAGGTGGTGGTGAAGTCGTCGACCCACGTCTACGGCGCCGGGGCGGGCGATCCGGCCTACTTCCGGGAGACCGACACCCGGACCTCGCCGGTGGCCACCCGCCTCGAGCGGTCCCTGCTCGAGGTGGAGTCCCTGGTGCGGGACTTTGCCGAGGACAACCCCCACCTGGCCGTCACCCTGCTGCGCTTCGCCAACGTCCTGGGCACCGACATCGTCACGCCCATCAGCTACGACCTGCGCCGGCGCGTCCTCCCCTGCATCGCCGGCTTCGACCCGCTGGTGCAGTTCGTCGAGGAGGACGACGTCGTCCGGTCCCTCGAGTTCGTCACCACCCGGCGCATCGCCGGCACGTACAACGTGGCCGGCGAGGGGAAGCTGCCCTGGAGCGAGGTGGCCTCCTTCGGCGGCGCCCGGCTCCTCCCCCTGCCTCCGGTGCAGCCCCGCCTGTTCGCCGGCCCGCTCCAGCGGCTCGGCGCCCTCCAGTTCCCGCCCGAGATGGAGGGCCTGCTGCGCTTCGGCCGTGGTGTCGACACCACGGCCCTCCGGGAGCAGGGGTTCACCTACCGCTACACCACCTCCGGTGCCGTCCTGAGCTTCGCCCGGGCCAACAACCTCCGGCGGGCCACCGGCTCCGGCGAGCCCGCCTACCGCTACGAGCAGGAGGTGGAGCAGTTCTTCCGCCACTCCCCCGCCGTGGTCCGCAGCATCGACACCTGAGCAGCCCGGGACCCCCATCAGGGCTGGGCCAGCCGTCGGTCAGGCCTGGGCCAGCCAGGCAGCCCGCAGCTGGGGACCGCGGTGCACCCACTCCTCGGAGGTGATGGCGTAGCGCACGTGGTCCTCCCAGGCCCCGTCGATCTCCAGGAACCCCAGGGCCGTGCCCTCGTCACGCAGGCCCAGCTTGGTCGCCACCCGCCGGCTCGCCGTGTTGCGGGGGATGATGGCCACCTCGATGCGGTGGAGGCGGAGGGACTCAAAGGCGTACTGGAGCACCACCACCACCGACTCGGGCACCAGGCCCTGGCCGGCCAGCCGCTGGTCCACCCAGTAGCCGATGGAGGCGTTCTGGAAGGGGCCCCGCTGGATGCCCGACAGCGTGACCTCGCCGGCGAAGCGGCCGTCCAGGAAGATCCCGAAGCCGAACCCGGTGCCCAGGTGACGCTCCCGCTCGCGCATCCCGCACCGGGCGATGAAGCTGGCCTCGTCCTCCGACGGGTGGGGGGCGCCCTTGGAGCGGGGCTCCCAGGGGACGAGCCAGTCGCGGCAGGCCGTCCGGACCTCGAGCCATGCCGGGTAGTCGCTCTCCACCAGGGTGCCGAGGCGGACCCGTCGGCCCGGGAGCTCCAGGGAGCGGACCGGCTGGGAGCGCAGACCCCGGCTCACCGGGGACCTCCGGGGCACGGGGTGCACCCGGTCACACCGAGGAAGGCAGAGCGCAGAGGGGCCACCGCCCGATCCTAGGTCAGCGGCTGCAGTCGGCCCCCGCCCCACGGGCGCACCACGGGAACCGGAAGGCCGCGGCCGCCGGTCGTCAGGACGACGACGCCTGGGCAGCCGCCCGGGCCGCCTCACGGAGCGCCCCGAGTCGGGCCTCCCAGCTGTGGGCCCGGGTGACATGGACGATGCGGGGCGCCGGGGCAGGGTCCTCGGGAATGGAGTTCCACGCCAGGTCCAGAAGGTGGATGCCTGCGCTCCATCGGGTCGGAGGGCCCGGGACGCACTCCCGGTTGTCCCCCTCCAGGTCGAGCCGGTAGCCCATGAGCTCCAGGACCGCGGCGTTGTCGTGCCACGCCGTCTCCAGGTACTGGGTGCAGCCCCACACCTCGGCGAAGAACTCCTCGGCCCATGCACCGCCCCGGATGGCCATCACCCCGGTGTTGGGGACCGACTGGCCGCCGTAGTGGTGGTCGACGAGACCGAGCGACGCCGAGGCCGGCAGCTCGTCGGCCATGTCCCACGTCGGGTCGACGATCACGGCGTCCGAGTCGACCCACACCACCATCTCGCACTCCGGGAGCAGCTGGTTGAGGAAGGCCACCTTGGCCCACTGCTTGTGAGACCGGTCCGGCGCCGGATCGCCCTCGGGCAGGCAGATCTCGTACCCGTGGCGGGAGGCGTAGGCCTCGAACGACGGCAGGGCGATCTCCAGGAGCTCCTCGTGCCGTCCGAGGCCCATGGTGGCAAGTACGCGGCGGCCGACCATTGGCGTACCCTACCGATCCATGGACTCCCGCACCGTGACCGGACCCCGCCGATGAGCCAGCTGCTCGGACGGATCCGAGGTTCCGTGGCGTCCCGGACTCGCACCGCCCTGGGGCGGAACCTGCCCCGTGTGCCCAACCGCCTGCGGGCACACCTGGTGCCGCTGCTCCGGTGGGTCGACGGGTTCCAGATCTCGGCGGCGGCGGTCGAGGCAGCCCGGGCCCGGCTGGGGGCAGGGGGCACGCTCCTGGTGTTCAGCGTCGGCCTCGACACCCCGACATGGGAGCTGATCAACCGGCACGGACGCACTGAGTTCGTGGAGGACGACCCGGACTGGGCCGACACCGTGCGGGCCCAGCGGCCGGGCCGGGTGGTCCACAAGGTCGCCTACACGACACGTCTGGGTGATTGCGGCACCTACCGCACGCCCGAGGAGGTCCCGGTCCCCGAACTCCCGGCCGAGATCACCGCCACGGCGTGGGACGTCGTGGTGGTCGACGGCCCCCAGGGCTGGGGGCCCGACGTCGCCGGCCGCTACCCCACGGTCGTCCTGGCCTCCCGGTTGGTGGCCCCCGGCGGCATGGTCCTGGTCGACGACTACAACCGTCCGGGCGAGCAGGGTGCCTGCCAGCTGGCGTTCGGCCGGCCGCCCGACGTGGTGCTCGACCCGACACGCCCCGTGGCCCAGATCTTCGAACGTGCAATGCGAAACACGATGCTGCAGGCCGCCGTAGACGTTGATCGCGAGGTTGCCGCAATTACGAATCGTCGAGTGGGCAACAACGATGTCTTCAACAGCGGTGCAGATGGCGTTCAGTTGCTGGTTTCCGGAACTGGAGCCCTCTCTACCAACAACGTAAACGTCACGACGAACAGCATCGCAGACAGCGGTCGACGTGGTGTCAACGTGCTGAATGCCAGCACCAACCGGACGAACCTGCAGATTACCAGCAACACAGTCACCCGCAGCCAGTTGGAAGGTGTCTATATCGTCAACGTTGCTGGGGCTGGGACCTTGGGTAACACCACGGCAGCGGCCC
>CAXBRB010000217.1:0-4381 GCA_963977795.1 uncultured Acidimicrobiaceae bacterium | reverse complement strand
GGCCACCAGCTGCTGGTCGAGGAGCTCCGCCTCTTCATCGACGATGAGGAGGCCGAGTTCCTCTTCAAGAGCTGACGGCCACGAGGGTGCGACCTGGAGGCGCCGACGGGCCCAGGTGGCGCTCGGGGCCGCCGGTAGGGTGACGCCATGCGCGTGATCGGAGGCGAGCACCGGGGCCGGCGGCTGTCAGCGCCGGTGGGCCCGGGGGTGCGGCCGACGTCCGACCGGGTGCGCGAGGCCGTCTTCGACATCCTCTTCAGCCTGGGCGGGGTGGACGGCCTCCAGGTCCTGGACCTCTTCGCCGGCACCGGGGCACTGGGCATCGAGGCCCTCTCCCGGGGGGCCGCTGCGGTGACCTTCGTCGAGCAGGACCGCCGCACGGCCCAGGCCGTGCGGGAGAACCTGGCCGCGGTGGGACTGGCCGACGCCGAGTCGGCCGGGGACGCCACCGTGGTGGTGGCCGACGCCCGGGCCTGGGTCCGCCAGACGGCCTCCCGCTACGACGTCGCCCTGTGCGATCCGCCCTACGGGTTCGACGCCTGGGACGACCTGCTGGCCCACCTGCCCGCCGACCTGGCCGTCCTGGAGTCGGGGACGCCGCCGCCGCCCATGCCGGAGGGGTGGGAAGTCCTCAGATCGAAGCGCTACGGGAGTACCATCGTCACCGTCGCGCAGCCGGTGGGCGCCGACGGGAAAGGTGGCACGTGAGGATCGCTCTCATCCCTGGGTCGTTCGACCCGGTGCACAACGGGCACCTGGAGGTCATCGAGCGGGCGGCCAGCCTCTTCGACGAGGTGGTGGTGGCCGCCCTGCGGAACCCGCAGAAGGCCGAGTCCCTCTTCGACCTCGACGAGCGCCGCGAGATGCTGGTCGAGACGGTGGCCCACCTGGCCAACGTGCGGATCGTCTCGGTGGCCACGCTGGTGGTGAACGTGGCCCAGGACGTCGGCGCCAGCGCCATCGTGAAGGGTCTCCGGGCCGTCTCCGACTTCGAGAACGAGCTTCAGATGGCCCAGATGAACAAGCAGCTCTCCGGGGTGGAGACGCTCTTCATCCCGACCAGCTCGACGCACTCCTTCATCGCCTCACGGCTGCTGCGGGAGGTGGCCCGCTTCGGCGGCGACGTCGGCGCCTTCGTCCCCCCGACCGTGGCCAAGCGGCTGCAGGAGAAGTTCAGCGGTGAGTGACCTCTTCGACGACCTCGACGACCAGGTGGAGGCGGCCGACCACGACGGCACCGAGGCGTATCTGGCCGACGCCATCGCCCTTGTCGGCCAGGCCAAGGCCATGCCGCTCTCCTCGTCGGTGCTCATCCAGCGCGAGGAGCTCCTCGAGCTCCTTGAGGTGGCCCAGCAGCGCCTGCCGGTGGAGCTCGAGGAGGCCCGGCGCATGCTGCGGGACCGGGAGGACTTCCTGGCCGACACCCAGCGGGCGGCCGACGCCATCATGGAGGAGGCCCGTGTGCAGGCCGAGCGGATGGTCCAGCGCACCGAGGTGGTCCGTCAGGCCAACCACGTCTCCCAGCGCATCCTGGACGATGCCAACGACGAGGCCCGGCGCCGGCGCCACGAGGTCGACGAGTACGTCGGCCGCCAGCTGGCCCGCTTCGAGATCGTCCTCGACCGCACCCTGAAGACGGTGCAGGCCGGGCGCGAGAAGCTGAAGCCGGCGCCCATGCCCAACGTCGAGATCGGCGACCAGGGCGACACCACCGTGTCGGCCCCGGGCCGCTCGGCGGCGGACGACGCCGACGCCTTCTTCGACCAGGACCTCGACTAGCCGGCCGTGGCTCCCGACGAGCCGCCGGCGCCTGGCGCCACTGACGGCGCCGACGACGGCCTGCGACCGGACCGTCGGCCGTTCCGGGTCCAGGTGGCCGCCCTGCGCAAGGCCAACGGCACCGTCCGCGAGGAGCACCGCGAAGGCCCCATCGCCGGCCTCGGCGCCGTGGCCGTGGCCGTGCCCGACGAGGCCCCGGTGGTGTGCGACCTGACCCTGGCCTCGTTCCCCGGGGGGATCATGGTCACCGGGACGGTGCGGGCGCCGTGGACGGGGGAGTGCCGCCGCTGCGGCGGTCCGGTGTCCGGCACCGTGGCGGCCGAGGTGCGGGAGCGCTACGCCCCCGAGACGGCCAGCGGCGGCGAGGACGAGGCCTACCCGCTGTCGGGTGACGAGATCGACCTCGAGCCGCTGGCCCGGGACGCCGTCCTGCTCGACCTCCCCCTGGCTCCCCTGTGCCAGGAGTCCTGCCAGGGCCTGTGCCCCACCTGCGGGGCCAACCGAAACAGCGAGCCCTGTGACTGCGCGCCGCCCCGGGACCCGCGGTGGGCGGCCCTCGACGCCCTCCGTGACGAGGCCGAGCCATCTTGACCTAGGATGTCGCCCCTATGGCCGTCCCGAAGAAGAAGACCTCCAAGGCGAAGAGCCGCAGCCGCCGGGCATCCAACTGGGTGCTGAAGACGCCGGCGCGCTCGGTGTGCCCCCAGTGCCAGACCGCCAAGCAGCCCCACGTCGTCTGCCCGAATTGCGGGTGGTACAAGGGCCGCCAGGCGCTCGACGTCGACTAGTGGCCCGGCGCGCCCCGCGCCCCACCGGTGCGGCCTTCGCCGCCCTCCCGGTGGCCGTGGACGCCATGGGCGGGGACAAGGCCCCCGAGGAGATCGTCGCCGGGGCTCGGACCGTGGCCGAGGGCGGAGAGATCGGGGTCGTCCTGGTCGGTCTGCCCGACCAGCTGGGCGATGTCGGTGACGTGCCCGTCGAGGCTTGCACCGAGGTCATCGCCATGGACGACGATCCCGGCCAGAGCGTCCGGCGCAAGAAGGACTCCTCCCTGGTGCGGGTGGCCGAGGCCGTCCGCGACGGCCGGGCCATGGCCATGGTCTCGGCCGGGAACACCGGCGCCACCATGGCCTCGGCCCTGCTGCGCATGGGCCGCCTGCCCGGGGTCATCCGGCCGGCCATCGCCACACCCATCCCCGACCTCCGCAAGGAGCACCCGACCGTCCTCCTCGACGCCGGGGCCAACGCCGAGGCCACGCCGCAGATGCTGGTCCAGTTCGCCCAGATGGGTGCGGCCTACTCCCGCCAGCGCTACGGGGTGGCCCGGCCCCGGGTGGCCCTGCTCTCCATCGGCGAGGAGAAGTCGAAGGGCACCCCCCTGGTGAAGGAGACCCACGGCCTGCTGGCCGAGGGGGCGGGCGATGGGTTCGCCTTCGTCGGCAACGTCGAGGGCCGGGACTTCTTCGACGACCAGGCCGACGTCATCGTGACCGACGGCTTCACCGGCAACGTGGCCCTCAAGACGCTGGAGGGCACCCTGCGCTTCCTGATCGGCGCGCTTGGGGGGATCTTCGCCGAGCCCGACCTGGCCGATGCCTCGGCGGCCATCCTGCCCCACCTGCTCCCGCTGGCCGGGAGGCTCGATCCCGAGGGCACCGGTGGGGCCATGCTGCTGGGCGTCGACGGCGTGTGCGTCATCAGCCACGGGTCGTCGAGCCGCGTGGCCATGGTGAACGCCATCACGGTGGCCCACGACGTGGCCGTCGGGGGCCTGGTGGACGCCGTGGCCGCCGCCGTGCGCCCGGTCGCCGACGCTCCGGACGCCACCGCCGACGACCAGGCCTGACGACGGGCAGGCCTGACGACGACCAGGCCTGACGCCGGGCGCTCCCGTCAGGGTGCCGGCGGCGGGCCCGGGCCGGTCCCCGGGGGGACCGAGACCACGGCGCACCAGCACACCCCCCGCACCACGGCGGCGTCCAGGCGGACGAGCCGGGCCCGCTCGGCCGGCGCCACCCCGGGGATCCGGTCCACGACGTAGCCGCCGAAGGGCGAGGTGAGGAGCGGCACCTGGTCGGCCCGTCCGAGCGCTTCCAGCCGGGGAGCCAACTGGGCCACCAGCGCCCGGAGCCGTGCTTCGTCGGCTGCGTCCAGCGGGTGGCTGGAGGCCACCACCCGGGCGCCGGGCAGGGCCTCGGCGGCCAGGGTGGTGGCGGTGTCCTCGGTGACCAGCCACTGCGCGGCCACCGGGGCGCCACCCCGGACCCGGGGCCACCCCACGGCAGGGCCCAGTCCGGCATCGACCACCACCGGCCGGCCGGCCCGGACCAGGCGGTCCACCAGGGCGGCATGGAGCCCGCCCAGGGGAGAGCCGTCGACTCGCAGCAGGACCGGACCGGTCGGTGCCGGCCGGTCTGCGTTTGTTCGGAGAGCGGCGGCTAAGCGGTCGGGTCCGCTACTTTGTGTTTGAGGTGCACGAGCGTAGCCGTGCCGAAGGTGGAGCCGCCGTAGCGGGCTGCGACCTCGAAACTCTGGTCGCGGCGCGCCATTTCCACCAGCGCGAAAGGCGACGGCTCGCGATGCACCTTGACCGAAGTGACTC
>CAXBRB010000216.1:0-4418 GCA_963977795.1 uncultured Acidimicrobiaceae bacterium | reverse complement strand
AGAAGATCACGCTCCCGGTGTCCTGGCAGATCGGCTGGCTCTTGGCCTTGGCCATCGCGATGTTGCGTTCGATCAGCGGCAGATTGTCGCGGGTCCAGGCGATCGTCCGCGCCAGGCCGTCGGCAAGGCCGGTGGTCGCGCGGAATCCCAGTTCATCGGTTGTGCCGTGGAGGTAGCCGTTTTTGAATCCGCCACCGGCGACCCACATGGTAAAGGCGTCGATGTGGTGATCTCGGCCGATTGTAGCCCGCGCCTCGCCCATCGGTGTCCGTCCAAACTCGCCGCCCCACAGCAGCACCGTCTCGTCCCACAGCCCCGTGGCCTTCAAGTCTTCAATCAACGCCGCGATCGGCTTGTCCGTCTCCCCGGCATGCAGCTTGTGGTTGGTGATGCAGTCGTTGTGCCCGTCCCAGGTGTCTTCAATATGTCCGCCGCCCGAGTAGAGCTGCACAAACCGCACGCCCTTCTCCAGCAGCCGCCGCGTCATCAAGCACTTCCGCCCGAAGTCGGCCGTCAATTTGTCGTCCAGCCCGTAGCGCTCCCGCGTCGTCGCCGACTCCCGCGACAGATCCACCACCGACGCCGCTTCCATCTGCATTCGATACGCCAGTTCGAAACTTTCTATTCGTGCTGCGAGTTCTGAGTCACCGGCAGCATGGTGCAGATGTCGGATCTGGAAACCCTGCTGCTGCAGAAGATCGGCCCCGCCTGCGTGGCCGCCGCTCAGGCGCCCGGGCCCGCCCCGTCGAAGCCGTCGGCCAGGAGGCGGAACGCCCGGTCGACCTGGTCGACCAGGTCGTCCCCGCCGGTGCGGGCCCACGACGAGAAGGCGGCCATGGCGGCCCCCAGGGCGGCCCGGGCCACCGTCTGGGCCGCCAGGTCGCCGGGATCGCAACCCAGGCGGGCGGCCGCGAAGCGGGCCACCACATCGCACCACGCCTCGTAGCGCACGGCCGAGTGGGCCACCAGGTCGGGCACCGAGCCGATCAGCGACATGCGGATGCGCAGCTCGTCGAGCTCGCCGGCGCCGAACCGGTTGGTGGCCATGACCGACCGCCGGAGCACCTCGAGCATCGGCTCGTCGGCCGGGGCCTCGGCCAGCCGGGCGGCCAGGCGCTCCAGCTCGGCGTCGAACTCCCCCCAGACGGCATCGGGCTTGGCGTCGAAGTACCGGAAGAAGGTCCGGCGGCTGATCCCGGCCGCCGAGGCGATCTCGTCCACCGTGGTCTCCTCGTACCCCTGGCGGGCGAAGAGGCCGAGGGCCAGGCGCGACAGCTCCTGGCGGGAGGTGCTGGCCGGCCGACCTCGGCCGACCGACTCGGCAGGTGCCGTGGTGGTCACGTTGCTATTGTGGCATCGAGTGCAGTAAATTGCACCCACTGCTCCCGGAGTGTGCCGGGCGCACCCCACGCCGACCGGCACGGTGCCGGCCGCCGGACCCACGGAGGACACCATGGCCCCCACCACCGCACCTGCTGATGAGACGGTCGTCGAGGACGTCGCCGAGACCGAGGCGGCCCACACCGAGGCTGGTCACGTGGTCTCGGACCTGCTCGTCGAGGACGTCTCCATCGACGGGATGTGCGGCGTCTACTGAGCCGCCGTCCCGCTCCGGACTCCGCAGCCCGACTCCCGTGACCAGCGCGCCCTCCCCCACTGCGACGGCCCCGTCCGTCGCGCCCGGGATCGCCCCAGGCGACGACCGGACGGCCTACGACCCGGACCGGGCGTGGACCATCCACCCCCAGGTCTCGCTGCGGCCCGAGTCGTTCGGGGCCCTCGCCTACCACTTCGGGACCCGGCGGCTCTCCTTCCTGAAGAGCCCGGCCCTGGCTGACGTGGTCCGGACCCTGGCCGAGCACCCGACAGGCCGGGAGGCGTGCGCGGCGGCCGGCATCGGACCCGAGGAGGCGCCGGCGGTGGACCGGGCCCTGGCCACCCTGGCCGCCACCGGCATGATCTGCGAGCGCCCGTCGTGACGGCGACAGCCCCCGGCGGCCTGCGCCTGGTCGACCAGTTCGAGCGGGGCCTCGACGCCCCCATCTGCCTGACCTGGGAGCTGACCTACGCCTGCAACCTGGCCTGCGTCCACTGCCTCTCCAGCTCGGGCCGGCGTGACCCACGGGAGCTCACCACCGCCGAGTGCCGGGCGCTCATCGACGAGTTCGAGCGGATGCAGATCTTCTACGTCAACATCGGTGGCGGCGAGCCCACCATCCGGTCCGACTTCTGGGACCTGGTGGCCTACGCCACCGAGCACCACGTCGGGGTGAAGTTCTCCACCAACGGATCGCGCATCACCCCGGCCGTGGCTGCCTCCCTGGCGACCAGCGACTACGTCGACGTCCAGATCTCGCTCGACGGCGCCACCCCCGAGATCAACGACGCCGTCCGGGGACCGGGCACCTTCGCCACCGCGGTGGGCGCCATGGAGCTCCTGGCCGACGCCGGGGTCACCGGGTTCAAGCTCTCCGTGGTGGCCACCCGCCACAACGTGCCCCAGCTCGATGCCTTCAAGGCCCTGGCCGACCGCTTCGGGGCCCAGCTCCGCCTCACCCGCCTCCGGCCGGCCGGCCGGGGTGCCGACACCTGGGACGAGCTCCACCCGACGGCCGGCCAGCAGCGCCTCCTCTACGACTGGCTGGTCGACCACGGGGAGTCGGTGCTCACCGGGGACTCCTTCTTCCACCTGGCCGGCTACGGCGAGGCCCTGCCCGGACTCAACCTCTGCGGGGCGGGCCGGGTGGTCTGCCTGGTCGACCCGGTGGGCGACGTGTATGCCTGCCCGTTCGCCATCCACGACGAGTTCCGGGCCGGCAACGTGCGCGATCGGGGCGGCTTCGCCGGCGTCTGGCGCTCCTCGGACCTCTTCACCGACCTGCGTGCCCCCCAGTCCCCCGGGGCGTGCGCCTCCTGCGGCCACTACGACGCCTGCCGGGGCGGGTGCATGGCCGCCAAGTTCTTCACCGGCCTCCCCCTGGACGGCCCCGACCCCGAGTGCGTCCTCGGCCACGGCGCCTCGGCCCTGGCGGCGCGGCCCGACGTCGCCACCCCCCGTCCCTCCCCCGACCACTCGGCCGCCCCCCGGAAGGTCGCCGTGGCCCTGACGCCCTCCCGGCGGCCCGACCGGGCCTGCGACGAGAGCCCGCTGGCCGGGTTCGCCCCCGGCGCACCGGCCGGCCGATGACCACCGCTCCGGCACCGGCCGGCCGATGACCACCGCCCCGGCACTGGAGGGGACGCCGCCCCGCCTGACCGACCCCGTCACCCTGGCCGGGGTGACGGCACCCTCCCGGGCCGTCTTCGGCCCCCATGAGACCAACCTCGGCGACGACCGGGCCATCAGCGAGCGCCATGTGGCCTACTACGCCGCCCGGGCGGCCGGCGGGGCCGGGATCATCGTGACCGAGACGGCCTCGGTCCACCCCTCCGACTGGCCGTACGAGCGCGCCCCCCTGGCCGAGGCGTGCGGGCCGGGCTGGCAGGCCGTGGCCGAGGCGTGCCACGCCCACGGCACCATGGTCCTGGCCGGCCTGGGGCACGCCGGCGGGCAGGGGTCGAGCGCGTATTCCCAGGAGGCCCTGTGGGCCCCCTCCCCGGTCGCCGACGCGGCCAGCCGGGAGCTCCCCATGGCCATGGGCTCCGACGAGATCAACGCCGTGGTGGCCGGGTTCTCGGCGGCCGCCCGCCTGGCCGCAGCCAGCGGGATGGACGGGGTCGAGGTGGACGCCGGGGCACTGTCCCTGCTCCGCCAATTCCACTCAGGCATCACCAACCTGCGCGACGACGCCTACGGGCACGACCGCCTGCTGCTGACCACCCAGGTCCTCTTCGCCGTGCGGGCGGCCATCGGGCCCGACCGGGTCCTGGCCCTGCGCCTCTCGTGCGACGAGCTGGCCCCGTGGGCCGGCACCACGCCCGAGCAGGCGGCCGCCCTGGTCGACACCCTGGCCGACCGGCTCGACCTCCTCACCGTGGTCCGCGGCGGCCCCTACTCGGCCACCGCCTACCGGCCCGACGCCCACACCCCGGCCGGCTTCAACCGCGACCTCTGCAGGACCATGCGGGACGTGGCCGCCGGCCGGGTGCCCGTGGTGCTCCAGGGCAGCGTGGTCGACCCGGCCATGGCCGCCGAGGCCCTGGCCGACGGGACGGCCGACCTGGTGGAGCTGACCCGGGCCCAGATTGCCGATGCCCGCCTGGTGTCCTCCGTGGCCGCCGGGCGCACCGTCCGGCCCTGTCTCCTGTGCAACCAGGCCTGTCGGGTCCGGGACAACCGCAACCCGTTGGTCAGCTGCGTGGTCGACCCCCGGGCCGGCCACGAGACAGTCGATCCCCTCGTCGATCCCCTGATCGGAAGAGCACACGTCTGAACTCCAGTCACGGCTACATCTCGTATGCCGTCTTCTGCTTGAAAA